>JBATJK010000344.1:0-15312 GCA_049668445.1 Gemmatimonadota bacterium | reverse complement strand
GCCGTGGAGTCGGTGGCGGTCACCGGGAAGCCCGCGACGGAAAGCTCCCCCTCGCCAGAGTGGACCAGCGCCCCCCTCGGCCCCAGGGTGACCACGACGGTCCCCACCCCGGATTCCCGGAGACGCGCGGCGGCCGCAAGCGGTTCCGCTTCCCGGCTAAGAAACGACGACTCTCCCTCGTTGGGAGTGAGCACATCGACGTCGGACAACAGCGAATCGCCCAGGGGCCTGGCAGGCGCCGGGTTCAGGATCACCACGGTGTCCGAGGAGGCGGCGATCGCCGCGGCGCGCTCCACCGCCGGGATCGGGGTCTCGAGCTGCATGAGCAAAACGTCGGCTGACTCGATCGCTGCCCGGGCGGCCTCCACGTCGCCCACCGACAACCGGGCGTTGGCTCCCGGCGCTACGGAGATGGCGTTCTCCCCCACCTGGTCGACCATGATGAGAGCGACGCCGGTGGCGTGATCCGGGTCACGCGTGATGTGACCGACGTCGATGGACTCCCCGACCAGGCTGGCGATCGCGGCCTCACCCAGTTCGTCGTCGCCGACCCGCGCCAGGAACGTGACGTCGGCTCCGGCCCGTGCCGCGGCCACGGCCTGGTTGGCCCCCTTTCCGCCCTGCGCCCGCAGGAAGCTGCCGCCGGTCACGGTTTCGCCGGGCGAGGGAATACGGGGCCCGCGGATGACGAGGTCGGTGTTCACGCTTCCCATGACGACGATTCGGGCTGCCATCTCTACCTCGAATGAGCCGGGCCGGCTCTCAAGGGGTCACTCGACATTCTACTTGAGGATCGAGTAGAGCAGTTCCTTCCACTTCGGTACGTCGATCTCCCAGCACACGCGCGCGTTTCGGCCGCGTTCGATGAGATGTCGCCACAGCGGCGCGTTTCGCTCGTCGTCCGCGACATCGAGGTGGTCGACCACCGTCATGCCTCGCGTCAGGTCGCTTTCGGTCTCCACGTCCACGTAGTGGAGGGACTGACGGATGCAGATCGAGGGGTCGATCGCGATCGCCATCGCGACGGGATCGGGAAGCGGAAGTCCGGGCTCGTTCGACTGCAGCCGGGCCGCCGCCAGTGCGCTGGCGTTGCAGTCCATCGCGAACCGGGCCACGGGCGTTCCGAAACCGCGGACCCGGTCCATCTCTTCCTCGGAGAGGGTGGCTGGCCCCCGGCACAACTCCCAACCGACCATTTCGATCGGCAGACCGGACCGGAATACGGCACGGGCTGCTTCCGGATCGACCCAGACGTTGTACTCTGCCGCCGGCGTGACGTTGCCCACCGTGCACGCGGCCCCACCCATGACGACGCAGCGTCCGACAAGTCCTGAAATTTCGGGCGCCCTGACCAGTGCCTTCGCCACGTTGGTCAGGGGTCCCAGGGTGACCAGCACGACGCCCGGATTCGAACGGATGGTCTCAATGAGCACGTCCACCGCGTCGCCCGGGGCCGCCTCGCGCACGGGCGGCGGGTAGCCCTGGTCACCGAGGCCGTCCCGTCCATGAAAGAACTGCGCGACCACCAGCTCCCGAACGAGCGGAGCGGCGGATCCCCGGTAGACGGGCACTTCGGCGCCGGACAACTCGACCGCGTACAGGGCGTTCCTCACGCCCTGCTCGAGTTCGACGTTCCCCGCGACCACGGTAATGGCCTCCACCTGAACGTCCGGATGACGCAGGGCCATGAGCAGCGCGACGGCGTCGTCGGAGGCGGTATCCGTGTCGATGATGAAACTGCGGGGCATCTGCCTTCGATCCGTGGGCCGGGGACGATTGCGGCTAGCGAGGTCCGGCACGAAGAATACCACATGCGAACGAACGAGCACACCACGGATCTCGAGACGTTCATCCGCGCGATGCCGAAGGTGGAGTTGCACGTCCACCTGGAGGGATCGATCCGGCCCGAGACCTTGCTGGAGCTGGCGGCGCGGAACGAGGTCGCACTTCCGGCCCGGACCGTAGCTGAGTTACGCGAGTGGTACGCGTTCAAGGACTTCGACCACTTCGTCGAAGTGTACCTGGCGGCGGCCGGCTGCATCCGGACTCCGGCGGACGTGGAGCGAATCGCCTCAGACTTCCTCGAAGGGCAGGCGGCGCAGAACGTCCTGCACAGCGAGGTCACGTACACGGCCTCGACGCAGCGAATGCTGTCGGGGATCTCGCTGGACGATCAGCTGGAAGCGATCAACCGGGCGCGGGCGCGAGTCGAGCGTGACCACGGCGTCACGATGAGCCTCACGATCGACTACCCCCGCCACCTCGATCCCGAGGAATTCGTAGGGGTGGCACACTGGGCGGTCGACAATATGTCACGCGGAGTGTCCGCCCTCGGCCTGGGTGGGCCAGAAGTGGGCTATCCTCCCGAACTCTTCGAGCGTGCCTTCGCGGTGGCGAGGGAGGCGGGGCTGCCGAGCGTGCCGCACGCCGGCGAGACCGAGGGGCCCGAGAGCATCCGGGGAGCGCTCCGCGCACTGGACGCGGTGCGGATCGGCCACGGCGTGCGTTGTCTCGAGGATGCCGAGCTGGTGGCTGAGCTTAGAGACAGGCAGATCCCGCTCGAGGTGTGTCCGACCAGCAACGTCTGTCTCGGTGTCGCGCCGTCCTTCGCCGAACACCCTCTTCCGCGCCTGCTCGACGCCGGCCTGTACGTGACGCTCAATTCCGATGATCCTCCGATGTTCGGGACGACTCTGACCGACGAGTACCTCAAGGCGGCCAGCGCTTTCGGCTTCGGGGCCGGCGAGGTTCGCGACCTGGTCGTGAGGGCTGCGGAAGCCACACTTCTGCCGCCGGTGGTCAAGGTGAAGCTTCTGGACAGGGTGAAGCAGGGCTTCAAGGCGCTGTCGAAATTCGACCCACTTTCCTGATTTCGAGGTTCCGCGATTCGCAGAGCGTCCTGCAGCGTGTGTGCATCTGTGTCAGTGTTTGTGACAATACGACCCACTTGTGTGGCGTACCCCCTCCTAAGTACATACGTACTATCCGATTAGTGCGATCACGACCGCGAGGTCTCGAACGTGGCAGATTTCTGCGGTTTGCCGGATGATCTTACCTGAAAGCGTTTGTGCAAAAATTCACAAGAAAAATGCCGAGTACCAAAGTCCCGATTTGTGGCATGTGAAATGCTTCACAAGCAGGGCGGTCACCCGATGAGGTGGCCATTGGACCAACAACTCCTGCGCGTGGTCGGGGACGAGAAGAGGACCCAGACAAAGACGCAGGATCGCTCCACCGCGATAACGGTGGCCCACTCGTAGGGGGGATAGATGAACCTGACGGCACAGCAGGGATTCGACCTGCTCGGACTGCTCGCGATCGCCGGAATCATGCACGCTCTGGTGGCCGGAGCCGTATGCACGGCCCTCGGTTGCTTCAAGACCGCGAAGCGCGCGAGAAGCTGACCGTCAGACTCACCTGACGGATCAATATGGAGCGGGGCCGCTGCCCAGGCGGCCCCGCCTTCTTCTCATCCTCACGACCCCCACGGCCGTCCCCGAATGGTCGCACGATCTGGGCTCCTCGCGTACTTTCCCGGGCGTTGACTCAGACATGTCGGACCATCCCGAACGTACAGGTGGACGGATGACCAGGTCCCGAACTCGACCTCTGGCGCACTTCGCGGCCCTTGCCCTGCTGGCTGCCGGGTGCACGGTAGGTCCCGATTACGAGCCGCCCGATTTCACTGTTGAGGCCGTGCCCGACCAGTGGCGCACGACGGTCGAGACGGAAATGGCAGCCGATACCACCGACCTCGAGATGTGGTGGGTCTCGTTCAACGACTCGCTCCTGACAGAACTGATCAAGAGATCCGAGTTCGGCAACCTGGACCTGCAGGCCGCGGTCGGCCGGGTGGCCGAGGCGCGCGCGATCCGAGGCGTGGCGAAGGGCGGCTACTGGCCGGATATCGTGCTCGGGGGCGCCTACAGCTATCAGAAGCTCAGCGAGAACGGCCTCCAGGGGGCCCAGGCGACTCCGCCGGACGATGGAACCGGGGGGGGAGCCAGCTCCCTGCTGACCGATCCGTTCGATACCTGGACCGCCGGACTGAGCCTGAGCTGGGAGATCGACCTGTTCGGGCGCATCCGGCGCACGGTCGAAGCGGCGGACGCGCAGCTGCAAGCCTCGGTGGAGGACTATCGGGATGTCCTGGTCACGCTCTACGCGGAAGTCGGCTCGGCCTACGTGGACGCGCGCGCCTTCCAGACACGACTGGACTTCGCCACCCAGAACGTGGCTGCCCAGGAGAACAGTCTCGAGCTCACACGCGACCGGTTCAACGCGGGGCTCACGTCGGCGCTCGACGTGGCGCAGGCCGAACAGAACCTGGCCCAGACGCGCTCGACAATTCCCGCGCTGGAGATCGGTCTCGAGGCCTCTCTCAACCGCCTTGCCGTGCTGCTTGGTGAGGCGCCGGGCTCCCTGCACGACGAATTGCAGGAGCACACGGGACTTCCGCAGCCAGACGACAAGGTGGCCTATGGAATCCCGGCGGATCTAATGCGCAGGCGGCCGGACATACGGCAGGCGGAGCGTCTGCTGGCGTCCCAGACCGCCCGGATCGGGATCGCCACGGCCGATCTGTACCCGACGCTCTCGCTCGGCGGGACCGTGGGGCTCGAAGCCCTCGATTTCGACAACCTGGGAGACGGAGGCAGCGTCTTCTGGAGCATCGTTCCGAAGATCAACTGGCCGATCTTCACCGGTGGAAAGATCCGGAATCGCATACGGGCCGAGGAAGCACGCACGGCTCAGGCCCTGGCCGCCTACGAGCAGACGGTGCTCCGGGCGCTCGAGGAAGTACAGAATGCGCTGGTGGCGTACGGGCAGGAGAAGGTGCGGCGCGATCGTCTACTGGAGGCCGTGAACGCCTCACAGCGCGCCGTCGATCTCGTCGAGACGCAGTATCTCTCAGGATTGACGAACTTCCAGAACTTCCTCGACTCCCAACGCTCGCTGTTCCGGCAGCAGGACGAGCTGGCCGATAGCTCGGGACAGGTGAGGAACAACCTGATCACGCTCAACCGCGCGCTGGGCGGCGGTTGGTCGCCGAGCCAGGCCGAAGTGACGGCGGCAGCAGCCGCCGGTGAAAACGAGCCTCCGACGAACGGAGGTGACCGGTGAGACAGAACGAGAGGAACGTACGGATGAGCGGTTACAAAGTTCTGAGCGTCACGCTGACGGTCTCCGTCCTCCTGTCGGCCTGCGGCGGCGGCGACGGACCGCTACGCCAGGCGCCCGAGGTCACCGTGGCACAGCCCGTGACGCGGCCGGTTCAGCCGTACGTCGATTTCACCGGTACCACGCGGGCCGTCGAGTCCGTGGAGATCCGGGCCCGGGTCGGCGGCGTACTGGAGCAACAGCTCTTCAGGTCGTCGGAGATCGTCGATGAGGGCAAGGTCCTGTTCATCATCGAGCCGGATCAGTACCAGGCGGCACGGGACGAGGCGGTGGCGATGCTGCGATCGGCCATCGCGGACTCCGCGCTCAAGGAGTCGAACCTGGAGCGCATCCAGATCGCGATCGAGACCAACGCCGTGAGCCGGCAGGACCTGGACCGGGCACAGGCGGAGCGGGACGCCGCGGTGGCGGGGGTTCTCGGGGCGCGGGCCAGGCTGTCCAGGGCCCAGCTCGACTACGACTACACGAGCGTGCGCTCGCCGATCACGGGCCAGGTGGGCCGCCGCCTCGTGGATCCCGGCAACCTCGTGGGTTACGCCGACCAGACGCTCCTCACGACGGTAAACCGGCTCGCTCCGATCCACGTGTTCTTCAACGCTCCCGAATGGGTCGTTCTCCAGATGCTGCGCCAGATGCAATCCGTGCGAGGTGAGCTGGCGCATGGCGACGAGTCGGTCATGGACGGCCTGGAAGGCGCCGGTGAGCAGGACGATGCGGCGGTGCAGGCCCAGGAAGCTGTCGTGAAGGTCCTGGTCGGCACGTCCGCGGACGAGGACCGGTTCCCCTTCGAGGGATACATCGACTTCATCGGAAACACAGTGGATCCGAGCACCGGCACGATCGAACTGCGCGCCGTGTTCGACAACGCCGACTTCCAGCTCTTTCCCGGCCTGTTCGTACGCGTGCGTGTGATGGCAATCGCAGCCGAGGACAGACTGCTCGTGGACGAGCGGGCGGTCGGCACCGACCTGGGCGGCAAGTACGTTTACCTGGTAGGCGACGAGAACATCGTCGAGCGGCGCTACGTCCAGGTAGGTCAGCCGCAGCCCGACGGCACGGTGGTGATCGAGGATGGCCTCGAAGCCGACGAGACGTACATATCGAACGGTCTGCTGCGCGCCCGACCCGGCCTGCCCGTGACGCCTCGCACGGAAGAGGAAATGGCGCAGCGCCAGGCGGCTACCGAATCCCAACTGCAGGGTGGCGCCGAAGAGGATTCCGGAGAGGAGGAGTAGGCCATGTTCAGCCGCTTCTTCATCTACCGGCCGGTCTTCGCGCTGGTCATCGCCATCGTGATCGTCATCCTGGGGTCGATCTCGATTCCCACCCTCCCTGTGGAGTCGATGCCGGACATCACTCCGCCGACGGTCTCCGTAAGCACGAACTTCCCGGGCGCGAACGCCCAGGTCGTGGAGCAGACGGTTACCACGCCGATCGAGAAGGAAGTGAACGGCGTGGAGAACATGATCTACATGCAGTCCAAGAGCACTTCGGTCGGCTCGATGGAGCTCACCGTCTCGTTCGATATCGGGACGGATCCGGACATGGCCGCCGTGCTCACGCAGAACCGGGTGTCGATCGCCGAGCCGCTGTTGCCGGAAGAGGTCAAACGCCAGGGGGTGAAGACGGAGAAGAAGTCCACCCAGATCACCCTGATGGTGAACATCATCTCACCGGACGGCCGCTACGACGACATCTTCATCTCGAACTACGCGACCACCCAGATCAACGACGTCCTGGCCCGAGTCCCCGGAGTGGGGAAGGTGCAGGGCATGGGGGCCAAGGATTTCGGGATGCGTATCTGGCTGGATCCCGGGAAACTCAAGGCCCGGGATCTGACCACCGACGAGATCATCAACGCCCTGCGCGAGCAGAACGTGCAGGTGGCCGCCGGCTCGATCGGTCAACCGCCAAATCCGGCGGGCCTCAACTTCCAGTACACGATTACCACGCTGGGTCGGCTGGAGACGGTCCAGCAGTTCGAGGACATCATCATCAAGGCCGGCGGGGCAGGGGAGCTCGTGCGGGTGCGCGACGTGGCCCGGGTCGAGCTCGGGGCGCAGGACTACTCCTGGTACGTGCAGCTCGACGGCGCGCCGAGCGTGGCGATTGCTGTGTACCAGCTTCCGGGATCGAACGCGCTGGGAGTAGCACAGGGCGTCCGGGATGCGATGGCCGAGCTGGAGCAGGGTTTCCCGGAGGGGCTCGAGGCGGTCATCGCCTACGACTCGACCGCCTACATCGAGGCCTCGATCGATGAGGTGATCTCGACCCTGATCATCGCGATCCTGCTGGTGATTTTCTCGGTCTACATCTTTCTCCAGGACTGGCGTACCACGGTCATTCCGTCGGCCACCATCCCGGTTTCCCTGATCGGCACTTTCTTCGCCATGAAGCTGTTCGGGATGTCGATCAACAACCTCACTCTGTTCGGACTGGTCCTGGCCATCGGCATCGTGGTGGATGACGCCATCGTGGTCGTCGAGAACACCATGCGACTCATCGACGAGGAGGGCATGGAGGCAAAGGCGGCCACGGCGAAGGCGATGGAAGAGGTCGGTGGAGCCATCGTCGCCACGACCCTGGTGCTGCTGGCCGTGTTCGTCCCGACGGCCCTGATGCCCGGACTCACCGGGCGCCTGTATCAGCAGTTCGCCATCACGATCTCGATCGCCACGGTGTTCTCATCGATCAATGCGCTGACGCTCAGCCCTGCCCTGGCCGGCATGCTGCTTCGTCCCTCACCCGAGAAGCGTGGCCGCTTCTTCACGAAGTTCAACGAGTACTTCGAGGTCACCACTGACAAGTACATGAGCGCCGTGAAAGGTCTGGTTCGCAGAACAGGTCTGGTGCTGGTGGTGTTTGCGGGGCTGATGGTCGCGATGTTCCTGAGCTTCAAGATGATCCCCGCCGGCTTCATCCCGGACGAGGACCAGGGCTATTTCTTCGTGAACGTCGAGCTCCCGGACGGGGCCTCGATGGAACGCGTGGAAGAGGTCCTCGACCGGATCAACCTCGTGTTAGAGAACACGCCGGGTGTCCAGAACTATATCACCATCGGTGGATACTCAATGCTCAACGCGGTGCAGGGGTCGAATTTCGGAGCTGTCATCGCGACGCTCGACGACTGGTCGGACCGCAGTAAGGAGGAGCACGCAGAAGCGCTGATGGCGAGCATGCAGCGCTACCTGTTCACGGTGCAGGAGGGGAGGGCCTTTGCCTTCGGGCCACCACCCATCAACGGGCTCGGGAACGCCACGGGCTTTTCAATGGAGCTCCAGGACCGGGGCGGAATCGGCCTGCAACAGCTCCAGGTCTTCGCAAACGACATGGTAGCGGCCGGCAACGCGAGTTCCGTGGTGGAGCGGCTCAACCAGAACTTCACCGCCAACGTGCCGCAGTTGTTCGTGGACGTGGACCGGAATCGCGTCAAGACCTACGGGGTACCGCTCCAGAGCGTGTTCAACACGCTTCAGGCGAATCTCGGTTCGGCCTACGTAAACGACTTCAACATCTTCGGCCGGACATGGAAGGTACAGGTCCAGGCGGACCAGCAATTCCGGTCACGCGTATCCGACATCGACCGACTCGAGGTTCGGAATGCCGCCGGCGACATGATCCCGATGGGGACTCTGGCGCAGGTCCGGGACACGGTCGGGCCGAACGTGATCACCCGCTTCAACATGTTCCCGGCGTCGACGATCACGGGTGTTCCCACTGCCGGGAAGTCTTCCGGAGAGGCGGTCACGGAGATGCAGGCCCTCGCAGGCCAGTATTTGCCACCACAGATGGGCTATCAGTGGTCCGGGGTGACGTTCCAGCAGATCGCGGCCGGTAACCTGGCCCCGATCATCTTCAGCCTGGCCATCATTTTCGTGTTCCTGTTCATGGCCGCCCAGTACGAGAGCTGGTTGATTCCCCTCGCCGTGCTCATGGGCGTACCGATGGCCATCCTGGGGGCACTTCTGGGCACGGGGCTCAGGAGTCTCGACAACAACATCTACACGCAGATCGGGCTGGTGCTGCTGATTGGCCTCGCGGCGAAGACAGCGATCCTGATCGTGGAGTTCGCCAAACAGCAGCGGGAGGAAGGGAAGGGCGTGATCGAGGCGGCCGAGACGGCGGCGTTGCTGCGGTTCCGCCCCATCCTGATGACGGCGTTCTCGTTCATTCTCGGCGTGATTCCCCTCGCGATCGCGTCGGGAGCCGGCGCGGCGAGCCGCGTGTCGCTTGGCACGGCCGTATTGTTCGGAATGCTGATCGCCACGGTGAGTGGGGTGTTCCTGATCCCGGTGTTCTACGTGATCATCCAGGGGCTGGCGGAGAGATCGGGGAGCAAGAAGGAAGAGCCCGCCTGATGGGCTGACCGCGCGCCGTACATTCTGAATCCAGAGGCGGCCCGGACCCGGTTCGGGCCGCTTTCTCGTACCGTACCGCACTCCCCCGATTCTTCGACAGCATCGCCCGCCGCGGGGCAAACTGTCCCAAACCTCAACGGCTTCCAGCATGACACCTTGCGGTCTGGCTGTCCCTCCCCCGTCAGAGTTAACTGACTTTCTGTCAGGTGGTTACATGTCGATCGAGACGTTCGGTCGTTGCCTCCGGACGCCTGTCCCGAGTTTGGCACACACGTTGCCTTTCGATCGTCCCGACGGGGTGTAAGCTCCGGGCGATCAACGATATCGACGTATTCAGATAGAACCAGCTCTTCGGCAGTCTGAGCCGCGCGAATGACCGGCTCGCGTCGAGAGCGTTTCGGTAGCCGGGCCGTTGCCCGGCGTCGGCATCAGCGAATCGCCCCACTACGGTGCGCTCGCCCCCCGGCGCCCTGCCCTGTTCTGGCTATCGACATATCCAGTCCCTCTTTGTGGCTACGCTGGGTCAGACCGGTCCTGGATCGGCAGCCCACTGCGAATAGATAGAGTCGTAAGGACTCTCGACGCGTCGGACGGCGTGAGTACGCTGGATCCGGCTGGTTAATGCGCCACATATCGGAGGGGGATTCCATGTCCGGTCCTCTTGAGCTCGCACTCCAGGCTTCATCGCCGGGGTGGCATCGCCGTGACTTCGTGAAGGCGTGCGGCATGGCGGCCGCCGCCGTCGGCCTCCCGGCCAAGGCCGCGGCCAAGTTCGTCCAGAATGCCGAGGCCGGCCTGAAGCCGTCGGTGATCTGGCTGGCGAACCAGGAGTGCACCGGGTGCACCGAGTCTCTGCTGAGAACGTCGCACCCGGGTCTGGCCGACCTGATCATCGACCTGATCTCGCTCGACTACAACGAGGCCCTCATGGCCGCTGCCGGCCACCAGGTCGAGGCGGCCCGTTACGCCGCAATGGAGAGGCACGCGGGCAGCTACATTCTCGTCATCGAGGGTTCTATTCCCACGGCGGATGACGGGATCTACTGCAAGGTCGCCGGCAAGACCTCTCTGGAGATCGTGCGGGAATGCGCCGAGAGCGCCGGCGCAATCATCGCGATCGGTTCCTGTGCCTCGTGGGGCGGTCTTCCTTCGGCCGATCCGAATCCGACCGGCGCCAAGGGCGCTCCGGCGGTTCTCGAGGGCAAGACGGTGGTGACGATTCCCGGCTGCCCCGCGAATCCGTACAACTTCCTCGGAGTGGCCCTGCAGTACGCCACCTTCGGCACCCTGCCGGAGCTGGACGAGCTCGCGCGGCCGAAGTTCGCGTACGGCCGCACGATTCACGAGCACTGCCCGCGGCGCGCCCACTTCGACGCGGGCCGGTTCGCCCGCCAGTTCGGCGACGACGGACACCGACTGGGCTATTGCCTGTATCACCTGGGGTGCAAGGGACCGCAGACGTATGCCAACTGCTCGGTCCAGCACTTCAACGAGGTCACGGATGCGTGGCCGATCGGCCTCGGCCATCCGTGCTTCGGGTGTACCGAGCAGAGCCTGGCCTTCCGCGTCGCGCTTCATGAGACGGTGGATCCGAACGAGATCCTCCCGCCGTCGCTGTTCCCGCCGATCTTCACCGACCGCGGTCCGATCAGCCCGATGGCGACCGCCGTTGGCGGTGCGGTCGTCGGCGGTGCGATAGCCGCCGGCGTGATGGCTTCCAAGAAAGTAGCCGAGACCACGGCGGAGGCCGGCGCGGGAGAGGAGGGTTGACGATGAACATCTCACGCAGAGGTGCGCTGAAGGTCGCCGCTCTCGGGGCCGCCGCGGCCACCGGGGCGCGAAAGGCAGAAGCGCGCGAGCGGCTGGTGCCTCCCGAGGACGCCACCGGGATGCTGTACGACTCGACGCTATGCATCGGGTGCAAGGCGTGCGTGGTGGCGTGTCGGGAGGCCAATGAGCTGTCGCTGGAGAGGGACAGCACTCTGTACGACGACGCCATAGACCTGACCGGTCACACGGCCAACATCATCAAGTTGTACAATGGCGAAGAGGGTCACGCGTTCGTGAAACAGCAGTGCATGCACTGCGTGGATCCCGCCTGTGCGTCAGCCTGCATGATGGGGTCCTTCCAGAAGCGCGACAACGGGATCGTGACCTGGGTACCGGACAAGTGCATTGGGTGCCGGTACTGCCAGATCGCCTGCCCGTTCGACATCCCCAAGTTCGAGTGGGACTCGCCGCTGCCCCGCATGGTCAAGTGCCAGATGTGCCTTGCAAAGGCAGGAAGCACGGATCCCGGCCAGCTACAGGACGGCAAGGAGCCGGCATGCTGCGAAGTCTGCCCGCGTGAGGCCGTGATCTACGGCGATTACGACGACCTGAAGCAGGAAGCGCAGGCCCGGCTCGACGCGAATCCGGATCGCTACAACCCGAGGGTGTACGGCCTGGACGACATGGGCGGCACCCAGGTGCTCTACCTGGCCCCGGCCGGCGTCGAGTACTCCGACCTCGGGCTGCCGGAATACGGCCCGGACTCCGTGTCGCACATCCCGGTCGGACTTCAGCACAAGATCTACAAGGGCTTCGTCGCACCGGTCGCCCTGTACGCGGTTCTCGCCGGCCTCACCTGGCGGAGCCGCCGGCAGGATGAGCAGGCCGGTGGGGAGGTGGAATCATGAGCGCGCAAGCCACCCCGGTAGGAGGCAAGCTGCTCACCCCCACCATGAAGGGTCTGCTGGTTCTCGTTGGTATCGCCGCGGTCCTGCTCGTCTGGCGCTTCGCCGTGGGCCTGGGAGGGGTCACCAACCTCAGCGACGGATACCCCTGGGGCCTGTGGATCGCGTTCGACGTGGTCACGGGAACCGCTCTCGGGTGCGGCGGATACGCCGTCGCACTGCTGGTCTACGCCTTCAACAAGGGCAAGTACCACCCGCTCGTCCGTTCGGCGCTGCTGGCCAGCGCCCTCGGATACACGCTCGGCGCGATCGGTGTGCTGATCGACGTCGGCCGGGTGTGGTGGACCTGGAAGCTTCCTCTCTTCTTCTGGACCTGGAACCTGAGCTCGATCCAGCTCGAGGTCGCGCTCTGCATCATGCTGTACACGTTCGTGCTGTGGATCGAGCTTTCGCCGGCTTTCCTGGAACAGTGGGCCAAGGGCCCGGATTCCTTCCTCAAACGCTTCGCCGCCGCGGCCACACCGAAGATCATGAGGGCAATGCCCTGGCTGATCGCACTCGGCATGCTTCTGCCGACGATGCACCAGTCGAGCCTCGGCAACATGATCCTGCTCGCCGGTCCGAAACTTCACCCCCTGTGGTACACGACGTGGATTCCGTTCCTGTTCCTCGTCTCCTGCGTCGGAATGGGGTACGGCGTCACGATCATGGAGACCATGGTCTCGCGGACGGTGTACAAGCGGCCGGGTGAAACGCGGGTCCTGGCGGGCCTGGGCGATGCCATGGTCGTGGTTCTTCTTGCCTACGTGCTGATCCGCGTGGGTGACACCATCTGGCAGGGCAAACTGGACTACGTGCTGGCCTTCGACGTGTTCAGCATCCTGTTCCTGCTGGAGGTCCTTCTTCACCTGGTTCCGGCCTTCATGCTCATGAACAAGGCGAAGCGTACGGACAGGACATACCTGTTCCGGGCTTCGCTGATGATCGTGTTCGGAGGGGCCCTGTACCGCTTCTCGGCGTACTGGTTCGCATTCCAGCCGGGGGACCACTGGAGCTACTTCCCGGCCATACCGGAGATCCTGATCACCGTCGGTCTCGTAGCGTTCGAGATCGCGGCTTACATAACGATCATCAAGAGGTTCCCCATCCTTACGGGCGCGCCCCCCGCGACCGCGAAAGCCTGAGGAGTGACAGATGGCACGCATTGTCGTTGACCCGATCACGCGTATCGAGGGCCACCTGCGCATCGACGTCGAAGTCGATGGCGGGACGGTCCGCAATTCCTGGGCGTCCGGTCAGATGTGGCGCGGCATCGAGACCATCCTCGAGGGAAGGGACCCGCGTGACGCCTGGCTGTTCACACAGCGCTTCTGCGGCGTCTGCACCACGGTTCACGCGATCACCTCGGTCCGTACGATCGAGAACGCGCTGAACCTCGAGATCCCGATGAACGCCCAGTACATCCGCAACATCATCCTGTGCGCTCATGCGATGCACGATCACATCGTGCACTTCTATCACCTTTCGGCGCTCGACTGGGTGGATGTCGTGTCCGCTCTGAGCGCTGATCCACGGCGGGCGGCGCAGATCGCGCAGAGCCTGTCCGACTGGCCGGGCAACAGCGTCCAGGTCATGCAGCAGACCCAGGCCCGCGTGCAGGGGATCGTGGACAGCGGCCAGCTGGGGATCTTCGCGAACGGCTACTGGGGCCACCCGGCCATGAAGCTTCCGCCCGAGGTGAACCTGCTGGCGGTCGCACACTATCTGCAGGCGCTGGACTACCAGAGGAAGGCCAACCAGATCGTGGCCATCCTGGGTTCCAAGACGCCGAACATCCAGAACCTGGCTGTCGGTGGGGTCGCGAACGCGATCAACCTGGACAACGAGGCCACCCTCAACATGAACAAGCTGTACGCGATCAAGAGCCTGCTCGACGAGGTGAGCCGGTTCGTGCGCGAGGTCTACGTACCTGACGTGATCGCGATCGGCTCGATGTATCCCGAGTGGCTCGGATACGGCGCCGGCGTGAAGAACTACCTCTCCGTGCCGGATCTACCTCTCAACGCGGCGGGCACGGAGTTCGACATTCCCGGCGGCACGATCATGAACGGCGACATCGGCACGTTCCGACCGATCAGTTCGTTCAACGACGAGTACTTCCGCGACAACGTTCAGGAGGGAATCGCCCACTCGTGGTACGATGGTGACTGGCAGAAGCACCCGTGGGAGGAGTCCACGGACCCGATGTACACCGAGTTCCAGGACAACGGGAAGTACTCGTGGGTGAAGTCGCCACGGTTTGCCAACGAGCCGATGCAGGTAGGGCCGCTGGCCCAGGTCCTGGTTGGATACGCCTCGGGCCACGAGTTGACCCGGAAGTACGTCGACGGCGCGGTTTCTCAGGCCTCCAGCATGGCGGGCGTGCAGCTCGGATTGCAGCACCTGCACTCGACGCTGGGCAGGCACCTGGCGCGCGCCGTACGCACCGCGGTCCTGGCCGAACTGGCCTACAAGCATTGGGGCCTGCTGGTCAACAACATCGGTTCCGGCGACACCGACATCTTCAACCCGCCCGAGTTCCCGTCCGGGGAGCAGCGGGGCTTCGGATTCCACGAGGCACCGCGTGGGGCGCTGTCCCACTGGGTGGTGATCGACAGCGGAAAGATCAAGAATTACCAGGCGGTCGTCCCGTCCACCTGGAACGCCGGTCCGCGCGACGCGCAGGGGCGCCAGGGACCCTACGAAGCCTCGTTGATGGGCAACCCGGTTGCCGATCCAGAGCTTCCACTCGAGGTTCTGAGGACCGTGCACTCGTTCGATCCGTGCCTGGCGTGCGCGATCCACACCCTGGATCCGGAGGGCAAGGAAATCGCGAAGGTAAAGGCCCTCTGACCGCCCGGGAGCGTTAGAAGCCTGTTGAAGAACTGGAGCGGACCGCGTTACGAGCGCCACAGGGCCAGATCCAAGGTGGTGCGCCGAAGGCATAGCCCAAGCTACGTCGAGGCGTACCTACGAAGGAGATGGCCCTGTGCCGCCGTAACCCTCCGGGCGAGTGGTGGTTGCGCGCCTGATAGTTCGTCTCTCCTCCCCGCCGTAGC
>JBATJK010000343.1:0-7759 GCA_049668445.1 Gemmatimonadota bacterium | reverse complement strand
TACATCGTAGGCGTGGATCTCGGCGGAACATCCATCAAGGTCGGAGTGGTGCCGTACGACGGCGGCAGGGTGCTGGGCATGCGCTCGATGCCCACGAACTCAGACCATGGCGCCAAGTTCGTGGTGGACCGAATGGTGGAGATGATCCGGGGCAGCATGCGGGACGCCGCGGGCGAAGAGGACATCCCGGACGACGGATTCATGGGTATCGGGCTCGGCTCGCCGGGGCCGCTGGACCGCAAGACCGGCACGGTCATCGAGACGCCCAATCTGGGCTGGAGGAACTTCCCCCTGCGCGATCTGATCTCGAACTCCATCGGCCTCGAGGCGGAGCTGGACAACGATGCCAACTGCGCCACGATCGGTGAGTGGTGGATGGGGGCGGGCCAGGGTGTCCAGACGCTGGTCGGAGTCACTCTCGGCACCGGCATTGGCGGGGGGATCGTGCTGGACGGTCGCGTATTCCACGGGGTCGCCGACGTGGCGGGCGAAGTGGGCCACATGACCATCGATTCGACCGGCCGGAAGTGCAAGTGCGGCAACTACGGTTGCCTCGAGGCCTACGCGTCGGGGCCTGCCATCGCGGCACGCGCGATCGAGGGCCTGGAGACGGGTGACACCAGCATCCTCCCCTCCCTGGTGAACGACGACCTGAGCCGGATCACGGCCGAAACGGTCTACGAGGCCATCGTGGCCGGGGACCTGTACGCCATGGAAGTCATGCGCGAGACCGCTCGCTTCCTGGGGGCCGGGCTGGCCAACCTGATCAACATCCTGAACCCGGGGATGGTCGTGATCTCGGGCGGGGTCACGCAGGCGGGCGAGCACCTGTTCGAGCCGCTCCGAGCGCAGATCCGCCGCAGGGCCTTCCGGCACGCGGAACAAAGCTGCCAGATCGTGAGCACCACGCTCGAAGGCAAGGCCGGTGTGATCGGCGCGGCGTATATGTTCCGGGTCGAGCGGTTCGGGAACGACTGACCGATGCCCCGTGTCGGGGTCCTTGGGACCCTCGTCTGGGATACGATTCATGGTCCGGACGGCGGCGAGGCGGTCGAGGACTGGGGCGGAATCGCCTACTCGCTAGCGGCATGGTCGGCGGTCGCGCCACCGGGCTGGAGCCTGGTGCCCATCGTCAAGGTTGGGGCGGACCTCGGCGAGCCTGCCGGCCAGTTCCTGGGGGGCGTCGCGGGCATCTCGTCCCTCGAGTTCGTGCGTTCGGTTCCCGAGTCCAACAACCGGGTCAGCCTGTTCTACCACGACCGGTCGCGCCGCTGTGAGAAGCTGACCGGTGGCGTGCCGGGCTGGACCCCCGAGGAGATCGAACGTGTGGCCCTGTCGTGCGACGCGCTGTACGTGAACTTTATATCGGGCTGGGAGCTGGACCTCGGAGCCGCGCAGGCCCTTCGGACCCGGTTCGACGGCCCGACGTGGTGTGACGTACACTCGCTGATTCTCGGAGTGGGGGACGGGGGTGTTCGCGAACCGTGCCCGCTCCAGGACCGGGCCGCGTGGCTCGCGGCCTTCGACCTGGTGCAGGTCAACGAGGACGAGATCGACATGCTCTCCCCCCGCGGGGCGAGCCGTGGAGATCGAATGCGGGGCCTGCTGGCCGAAGGCCCTGACGGCGTGTTTCTCACACTTGGCTCGGCCGGAGCCGAATGGGTGGTCCGGCCGGAGACCCGTTGGCAGGGACGGAAAGGCGGAGCCACCGCCGGATCGGCCCCCGTGGAGACGATCGCCCCGACCGGCACTACGGATCCGACGGGGTGCGGCGACGTGTGGGGGATCACCTGCTTTGCCTCGCTTCTGGCGGGTGCGGGCGTGGCGGAGGCGGTCCGGAAGGCCAACCGTCTGGCGGCGGCGACCGCGGCGGGGCAGGGCACGACCGGACTGTCGGCACGATTGACGGAAGTCGCGCGAGCGGCGGACAGCGAGAGGTGAACGGGATCGTATGAGCCGCGTCATCGAGGTGCCCGATGTCCTCGACCACAAGGGTTTCGAGGGACTGATCCGGGCGCTCAACCAGGTCACGCAGGAGGGAGCCGCACGCGTGCTGTTCAACGCGAAGCACGTGCGCTGGACTTCTCCGTACGGCTTGATCGGACTGCTGGCCGCGGGCCGGGTGGCGCGTGAGCGGACCGGTTTCGCCCCGAGTATCGAGGCGCCGGACAATCGCGAGGTCCGGGGCTACTGGGAGCGAATGGACTTCTGGCACGTCGCGCCGGAGGTGTACGACCTCGAGCCCGTGCCGGCCCGGGCGCACGGATCGTCCGATGCGCTGCTGGAGATCACCCCCATCCGATCGCACCACGACGTGCACGCGGTGGTGGAACGGGTGCGGGAGCGCGCCTCGACCATTCTCCTGAACAAGCTTCACTACGCGAGGCCGTCGGTCATCCAGTTCAGCGTTCTCCTGTCAGAAGTATGCCAGAACATCATCGAGCACGCGGAAGCCGACGGCTGGGTATGCGCCCAGACCTACAACTACCGCGAGCGCCTGGGGCGCGACGTCGTCCAGCTGGCGGTGATGGACGTCGGCATCGGATTCGAGGGCTCGCTGTCGGCCGAGCACGCGCGCAGACACGGCGAGCGGTGGTCCGCCGGCATGGCGCTCGAGCGGGCCCTGCTGCATGGTGAGTCCCGCCACCGGGACCCGGGGCGCGGACAGGGTCTGCAGGCGATCCGAAGACAGGTCGATCGCTGGCACGGCGAACTGGGAATTCGCAGCGGAGACGCGATGATCGCGTCCCCCACCCAGGAGTGGGGCGACATGGCCCACATGCAGACGGGTCTTGAGAAATTTCCCGGAGCGCAGATACTTGTTGTCATGCCCGCACACGTGGAGAACGAGTGAAGATGGAGACCGAGGGAAATTCGTCTCCCCTGCCCGATATCGCCGTTGCCAGCCTGTACCAGCGTAACCTGGTAACCCGCCACACCGGACGCGCCGTGCGACTGTCCATCGAGGGGCTGGTCTCGGAACTCGGCGCCACGTCTCTGACCGTTCTCGACTTCGGTGACGTAGCCGTCATCGACTTCAGCTGTGCGGACGAGGTGGTGGCCAAGCTGGTGTTGCGAGCCGTGGACGACGTGTCCGGAGAGTCGCAGCACTT
The DNA here is from genome assembly GCA_049668445.1 of Gemmatimonadota bacterium. Lineage (GTDB taxonomy): Bacteria > Gemmatimonadota > Gemmatimonadetes > Palauibacterales > Palauibacteraceae > Benthicola. The sequence goes on along the minus strand of JBATJK010000343.1, from coordinate 4,646 downwards.
CTTCGTGTTCAAGGGCGTCGCTCAGCACCACGTGGACCCGATGGATTCGGCGCTCAAGCGCCGGGGCCTCGCGGCGGCGGCCGAGGGGCCGGAAGGTGAACCGTTCCTGATCGGTGACGTCGAACCGGTCGCCTCGCGCCTGTGGCTCGCGGTGTGCGAGGCCGGCCACGCCTGCCTCGATGACCTCGCACCGGTGCTGGGTATGGAGCCGGGCGACTGTGGGCGGTTGCTCGACCGGATGTGCGCCAGGCGTCTCCTTCGCCGGGATGGCCAGGCCTATCACTCGCTGTTCTACACGTTTGCCGAAGCGGAGCGCGCGGGTAACGGGCATGGCACGACCGGCCCCGACGCTCGCGATGGCGCTCCCCCCTCCGAGCGGGAATGAGCCGCCCTCGTTCGTTCCGCAGACTGGCCATCGGCGCTTGCGCCTTCCTGTGTATCGCGGGCGTGTTCATCACCATCGGCTGGTTCAGGTATGCCGGTTCGGCGCTGCCGACTCGTGGAAGCGTCCGCGTTCCGGGCATCCTCCAGAACGTGGACGTCCGGGTAGACACTTTCGGCGTTCCGTACGTGACGGCCGGCCACGAGACCGACATGCTCCGGGCCCTGGGCTATCTGCACGCGACCGATCGACTGTGGCAGATGGAGTTCTTCCGGCGGGTGGCGGCGGGCCGCCTGGCCGAGCTGTTCGGGCGGGACCAGGTGCCGACGGATCGCTTGCTCCGCACGCTCGACCTGTGGGGGGCCGCCGAGCACGCGGTCGCGAACCTCGACCCGGACGAGCTGGAGCGGCTGCAGGCCTACGCGGCGGGGGTAAACGCGAGGCTGGATGACCATGGCAAGCCGCTCCCCCCGGAGTTCTCTCTCCTCCGTTTCAAGCCCGAGCCCTGGGACCCCGTATCGACGATGGCCGTCGGGATGGTCATGAATCTCGATCTCTCGCACTGGCGCCGCGATCTCTCCCGCTACTGGGCGTCGCGGCACATGGAGCCGGAGAAGGCCGCGGTCCTGTCGCAGCCGTACCCGGAGTGGGGGACCACCATACTGGACCGGCCGGTACCGCTGCCGGCTGGAGTGCGGACGTCGCCCCCGGCCGCCGACGCGGACGCGGAAGACGGTTCGCCTACCGCGAACGCCGATGTGGCTGCGGCGCGGTTTGATCCGGGGACCGGACCGGCGACCTGGCAGGCGCTCGACGTCCTCGAGTCGGTTTCCGCTCGCTCTGGCTCCAACGCCTGGGTCATTTCGGGGCGCCGCACGGCCTCCGGGCAACCCATCCTCGCCAACGACATGCACCTGTCGCTGAGGGCGCCGGCGATCTGGTACCTCGCGGCCCTGCACGCGGACTCGGCCGACTACCACGCGGTCGGGTTCACGCTGCCGGGAGTGCCGGGGGTCGTCGTCGGTCACAACCGCACCGTGGCCTGGGGCTACACCAACGGCATGGTCGATGACATGGACTTTGCCGTGGAGACCTCGTCCAGGGACGGCGAGCGGTACCTGGAAGGCGGCCAGTGGATCGAATACACCGTCCGGGCGGAGACCCTGCAGGTCCGGCGCGGGCGCCCCGAGGTGGTCAGGATTCGGGAGACGATCCGCGGACCCGTGGTCAGCGACGCCCTGCCGGGCCTGGGGGCGGACCTCTCGGTCGTGTGGACCGCTTCGACGTCGGACGCGCGCAGCACCGGCCTGTGGGACATGAACCGGGCCGGGAGCGTGGCCGAATTCGACCGGGCCGTGCGTGGGTTCTCTCAGCCCCACCAGAACGTGGTGTTCGCATCGGTCGAAGGGCGCATCGGTTACCGGCTCGGAGGCCGCATACCCGTGCGTGGAGAGTGGGACGGGTCGGTCCCGGTGCCCGCCGACCGCATGGGAGAGGGATTCCGCGGCACCTGGCCGCCGGCCATGCACCCGTCGGGCTTCGATCCGGCCGCGGGGTTCATCGCCACCGCCAACAACCTGCAGGCACCCGGTCTGGGTACGGCGGTGAGCACGGACTACGCCGCCCCGTTCCGGGCGGCGCGAATCTCGGACCGGCTCGCCTCGCGCAGCGATTGGGACGTGGAGTCGGTGTACGAACTGCAGCACGACGTCTACAGTCCGCTGGGCGTCCGGTACCGTACGCTGGCTGTCGAGACGGCCCGCCGAATGGGCGAAGGAGACGCCGCGTCTCGCCTGGAGGCATGGGACGGCCAGGTGGACACGGACTCCCCGGGGGCGCCACTGTTCTACTCCTGGTTGTATCGGCTGCGGACGCTCATCGCCGCGGACGAGTACGCCGAGAACCCGGCGTGGGGCTTCTTCCCCACCAAGGCCCTGATGTCGGTGCTCGACCAGGGCGACGCCAGCCCGTGGATCGACGACGTGCGCACCCCCGAGACGGAAACCCTCGACGGACTGGCCGAGCAGGCGATGAGGGACGCCCTGCTGGCCGTCGGTGAGGCGACGTGGGGAGAGCTGCACCGCGAGCGCCACGCGCACCCGATAGGGAAGAACCGGTGGCTGCAGCGCCTGTTCGGATTCTCCATCGGACCCTATCCGTCGCCCGGGGGCCCGAACACGGTGCGCCCGGACGACTACCGGAAGTGGGAAGCCCTCGACTCGACGTCCTGGTCACCGCCGTGGGTCAGCGAATACGGTCCCTCGGAACGCTTCATCGCCGAACTGGGGCCGGACGGCCCGACCGGGCGCTTTCTCATACCCACCGGTCAGAGTGGGAACCCTTTCAGTCGCCACTATCGCGACCTCAACGACCGATGGCGCTCGGGCGAGCTGGTGGAGGTACCGCTCGAGCGGGAGCGCTTCATTCGTCGGTCGGTCAGGCAGATCCGGATCGTGGCGGCAAGAGTGAACGGATCCGAATGATGGATCAGGAAACGGGCCGGATTATGGTCATCGGGGCTGGCCCCTGCGGCCTCGCGGTCGGCGCGGCCGCCCGGCAGGCGGGTGTGGAATGCACCCTGGTGGACAAGGGACCGATCGTCAGCTCCATCGAGCGCTATCCGATCGGCATGACCTTCTTCAGCACTGCCGATCATCTCGAGGTGGAAGACGTGCCCTTCGTGGTGGCGCGAGACAACCCCACCCGGTCCGAGGCCCTCAAGTACTACCGGCGGGTCGTGAAGCACTTCGACCTCGACGTCAGGCAGTACGAAACGGTGGACTCGGTGGAGCGATCGAACGGGTCGTTCCACGTCGAAGCCCGGCATCTCACGGGGGCGGCGCGGTCGTATCGGGCGGACGCCGTAGTCGTGGCCACGGGGTACTTCGACACGCCCAACCGGCTCGAAGTACCGGGGGAGGATCTTCCGAAGGTGACGCACTACTTTCGGGATCCGCACCTGTACTTCGACCAGGACGTCCTGGTGGTCGGTGGCGGGAATTCGGCGGTAGAAGCCGCGCTGACCACGTGGCGCGCCGGGGCCCGCGTGACCATGGCCCACCTGTTCGACGGCTTCGACCGGGGGGTGAAACCCTGGGTGCTGCCAGACATCCGGAACCGGATCGAGGCCAGCGAGATCTCGGCGTTGTGGAAGCACCGGGTGGAAGAGATCGAGCCGGGCAGAGTGCTCCTGCGGGACCTCGAGGACGAGTCCGAACGCTGGCTGGACAACGACTTCGTACTCGCGATGACCGGATTCCGTCCCGATCCGGGTCTTCTGCGGGGTCTCGGGGTCACACTCGACCCCACGACCGGGATTCCGAGCCACGACCCGGAGAGCATGGAAACCGACGTCCCCGGCGTGTACATCGCCGGCGTACTTGCCGCGGGGTTCGACGCCAACAAGATCTTCATCCAGAACGGACGGGAGCACGGCGCGAGGATCGTGCGACGGTTCGTCGAGGCGCTGGCGGAAACCCCGCGTCGTTGACGGTGTTTTACGCCGTGAATAGCTTCTGGAACATTCTCTGAGCGGCCCCTGCGGCCGATGGAACCCACACTCGAAGTGCCGATGAACGAGAGCAGCGCCGCTACCCGGAACGCCTCCGCGAAAGAGCGGATCGAGGAAGTGCTCGATTCGATCCGGCCCGCCATACGGGCGGACGGCGGGGACATCGAGCTGGTGGGATTCGACGAGCTGGACGGCATCGTCCGCATTCGCATGGTCGGAGCCTGCTACGCCTGCCCGATGTCCATGCTCACCTTGAAGGCCGGCATCGAGCAGCGTCTTCGAATGCAGGTGCCGGAAGTCCGGTCGGTCGAGTCGGTGGAGTCCGTCTGACGCGATCGCCGGATCCTCGGGAAGACCCCGATACTCCGCACTGTGTGTGACCCGAACAGAAACGGATGTCTGAATCATGGATGTGCAGTCCATAAGAGAACGTGTCGAATCCGCCCTCCGCCGGGTGAAGCCCACGGGGGCGGGCGAAGACGTCGTGAGCCTCGGGCTCATCGGCGACGTGCAGGTGGATGAAGCGGGCGCCGTTTCCGTTCTGTTGGGCCTGCGGCCCTCGGACGACGCTTCTCTCGCCGACACCGTCGGCCTGGTGCTATCGGGAGTCGAGGGAGTCAGCGGCGTAGAGGTGCGCACGGCCGAGGCGGCCGGACCCGTCACCGCACCACCCGAGGGAACGGTTCCGGCGGCCCCCCGGCCCCGCGAGTCCGGGAAAGCCAAGCGATCGCTGCCGGTGGTAGGGCCCAGGGG
>JBATJK010000342.1:0-3787 GCA_049668445.1 Gemmatimonadota bacterium | reverse complement strand
GGTCCTTCAGAGCCGCCTCCTGGTCGGGCATCATCATGAATGCCCCTTCCGTCAGGATCGACGGCATCCAGGCCATGCGGCAGACGGCCAGGTTGCCCCAGTACACGCCGAGGTCCCGCAGACGCATTGAGTCCAGCATGCCCTCCTGTACGGTCGTGGCCAGGTGGCGCGAGTGCGGGTGGTAGTAGTAGGTGCTGGTGCCCTCCCGGCCGAATGGCCGGACTCCATCGGGAAGCGCGTTGTTGTGGATCGACACGTACAGGTCACCTCCGCCCTCGATCGCGGCCGTGGTCCTCTCGTACAGGCCGATCGGCAGGGTGTCACGGCGAATCAGGATCGGCTGGGCGCCGGCCTCCTCGAGCATGCGTTCCAGGGCCAAAGCGATTCCCAGGTTGGCGTGCCCCTCGTAGTAGCCCGAAGGACCGGTGGCCCCGGCGCCCGGATGGCCGGGATCGATGGCGATCTTCCTGCCGGCCAGCGGGTTGAGGGGATCGATCGGTGGCATGCGCCGGATCTCGAGCACCAGTTCGGCCCGGTCGCCGTCCAGGGGACGATACGTCGTCCGGAATCCCCACACCGGCTCGGACAGCTCCACGGTGAGCCGGTATCGGTTCCCCGGAAGCTGTGCCCAGCGGACCTCCTGGACGGCCCGGCTGCCGGCGCCCAGCGCGACGCGGTCGGTGTGGCCGATCGCGCCGAACAGCGTCAGCTCGACCGTCCTGCCGTCAGGTTCATCCACCTGGAGAGGCAGGGCCGCGGACAGCGGGATGTTGAGCTCGATGCGGTCCGCACGCACGTGGAAACGCAGGTCTCCGACCAGGCTCCGGGGTCGCGCCGCGTTTGGCGCCGCGGGGCGCGTGTCGTCCTCACCCACCCAGGCGTGCAGATCGGGAGCCAGCCTGAGCCGAACGCGGTCGTCGGCCTTGCCGTCCACCTCGGCGCGCGTGCCCACTGGAAAACGCCAGCGGTACGGACCAAAGGGCGATGGCCGTCCGATCACGACACCGTTGGTGCCGCTGATCGAGTCGGGAAGCTCCACCAATTCGACGATCGGCAGGGCCTTCGGATCGAGCAGCCGGAGCGGAACCTCGAAATCGTGCCGGTTCTCGTCCGCGCCGTTCGACAACACGAAGCTGGCCGCCAGGGGAACCGTCTCTCCCAGCCAGTCGCACTCATCGGCGGTGCAGGCCGCGGTGTGGAGCTCGGCGGCCTGGAGTCGCGCCGTGTACCAACCGGGGGCCGGCCCTTCGAGCATCGGTACCCGGCCCGACCGTGCCGATAGCGTGGCCTCCATTCCGGGAGCTCCCCTGAACGACAGGGTCAATTCCTCGTCCGGCAACGCCCAGCGGTCCGCCGCGATATTCACCGAGGCGGAGTCGATCCACGGAGTCCCTGGCTCACCCTCGAAGGGCACGGCCGGAAGAAGGATCGGGTGGCTCAGCGTGTCCACCTGGTCGCCTCGCCGCGCGGTGAGCTGGTAGTACGCGGTGTCTCCCGCGGTGGCCCGCGGCACCGGAAGCCAGGCGAGGAACGTCCCGTTGGGTTCCACCTCCACGAACTCCCCGTCGATGATCAGGGTCGCGTCGCCCGTGCGCACCGTTCCGTGGATGAAGTTCGTGTCCGACACCGCGATCCGCTGAAGCGAATCCGGATACTCGACGTACAGGTCCAGCGGACCGGTGACCGATGGGATCGGAGGCAGCGTGCTCTCGATCACTCCGGCCGGGGCGGCGCTCGGCTGCCCTCCGGTACTGGCGCACCCGGCGGCGAGGAGACCGACGGCGGCAATGGCAGCAATCGTGAGAGGAGCGGTCACAGATCCGTTACCACGGCGGAAGGTGTTCATATCGATTCGGATATCCGTCAGAGTTCAGACGAAGCGGCCGCAGCCGCAACGTGTCGTTTCCCAAGGGCCCGCAGCCCGACCAGCCCCGCGGCGCACAGAAGCGTCGATCCGACGGCCAGGCCGGGCTCGACCAGCATGGCGCCACCGATCGCGAACATGCCCCCGAACAGGGTAGCCGCGGCCGCCGCCGTCCGGGCCAGGTCGTGGCGCAGCAACGTAACCGGTTCGAGTCCGGTCCGCGCGCGAGCCGCTCTCCAGCCCGAACCGCCGGGCCTGACTCTACGGTAGAACGCGTCCAGGGTCGCGTTGGACTCGGGTTTGGTCAGGTACATCACGGGAATCCACACCGCCGCCGTCCCGAACGCGGTTACCGTGAGGCGGAGGCCGAATCCCATGCCGCCCCACACCGGGAGGTAGGTAGCCAGCGCGATCCCGAACCCGGCCAGCATCGAGGCCAGCTCGGCGGACGCGTTCACCCGCCACCAGAACCAGCGGAGGATGAGGACGGCGCCCGGGCCCGTTCCGATGGCGATCATGAAGCGGAATACGGTGCCGATGTCCTGGGCGTAGAAGGCCGCCGCACCGGCGAACGCCACCATCCCGACGGAAGCGAGCCGGCCCACGGCCACCAGGCGCTTCTGGCTCGCGTCCGGGTTAATGAACCGGGCGTACAGGTCGTTGACCAGGTAGCTGGCGCCCCAGTTGATCTGGGTTGAGACCGTAGACATGAACGCGGCCACAAAAGAGGCCACCACCAGGCCGAGCGCCCCCACCGGCAGGTACTCGAGCATCAGCATCGGGTAGCCCATCTCCGGGTCTTCGAGGTTCGGGAACACGACGATCGCCACCAGCGCCACCAGGATCCACGGCCAGGCCCGAACCACGTAGTGCAGGATGTTGAACAACCACGCCGCCTTCTCGGCGTCCGCCTCCGTACGGGCCGCGGACATGCGCTGCACGAACTCGCCGCCGCCGTCCGACCGCCGCCACGCCCACCACTGGATTCCGAGGTAGGCCAGGAAGGTGCCCATCGGGAGATCCGGCGAACCGGGACGCGGGACCATGCGCAGGGCATCCGAGCGGCCGATTTCCGCCAGCTGCCTCTTGAGTTCCATCACTCCGCCCACGTCCGCGATCGCGAACCCTGCCACCAGCAGCGCACCGATCATCGCGAGGGCGAACTGGAAGAAGTCGGTCGCCACCACCCCCCACAGGCCCGCCAGTCCGGCATACACGAGCACGAAGACCGACAGCGCCACCACGATCCACAGCCGCTGGTCTCCCGGCAGGGCCTCTCCCACCCCACCGAACAGCCCCAGCGCCTCGATCACCTTCCGCATCGCCAGCATCACGTAGCCGATGGCGATGCAGTTGATCGGGACCGAGAACAGGAAAGCGCGCGTGGCGCGGAGCACGGCCGCGGGCCGCCCCCCATAGCGGATTTCGGTCATCTCGGCGTCCGTCACCACCTCGGCGCGCCGCCACATGCGCGCGAAGATGTAGATCAGCAGGAGGTGCGAGAAAGCGAACGCCCACCACTCCCAGTTCCCCGCGATTCCCCGCCGGGCCACCAGCCCGGTGACATAGAGAGGAGTGTCGACGCTGAACGTGGTGGCGGCCATCGACGTACCGGCGAGCCACCAGGGGAGGGCCCGGCCGCCGACGAAGAAATCCACGACTCCACCGCTGGCCCGGCGCGCAAGCCACAGGCCGACCGCAAGGGTGCCGGCCAGGTAGACGCCGACGATGGCCCAATCAAGCGGTGCCATGAAGTCTCCCGCTCAATTCGCCATCCCGCGGACCAGCTCGTCCAGTCGCCACGCGCCCGCCGGCTCCATGGCCGGCTCGGTGGCCCAGGCACACAGGCCGGGAGCCCCCAGGTCCGCCAGAAGACGGGGGTGCCCGAACACGACCGGGTAGGCGCGCCCGCCTGCCAGTATG
>JBATJK010000341.1:0-5993 GCA_049668445.1 Gemmatimonadota bacterium | reverse complement strand
CGGACGCCAAGATTCACGTCGCCGGCTTTTCGGTAGGTGGCCATCCCGCCCGGATCGTCGATTTCGTTCACAATAATGAAATATGCACCGAAGCCCGTCTCACCGTAGGGCGTGATGAACTGCGGCTGGTCGTACACCTGCGCAGCCCCGGTACCGACCTGAGACAGCAGAGCGACCAGGCAAACAGCGACGGTCCGGATACCATGCAGAGTAAGGCGCTTCATCTGAGACCTCCTGAACTGCTTCGTTTCGATTCGGTCGAGCAGGGGCCGCGGACGCTCAGCCCGCGTCCTCCGTGCCGGATCCGTGCGACGAGGGCTCACCCACCTCCTCGGCGAGCACCGAGACCTCGTTGTCCACAACCTGCAGAAATCCACCGGAGACTGCTATGCGATGGACCTCCGACCCGTTCTTCACGGTCACATCCCCCGTTCCAAGCAGGGTCATCATGGGAGCGTGTCCGTACAGGATGCCCATCAGACCGTCGTAGGCCGGAACGACGATGCTGTCGCCCGTGCCCTCGAAACCCACCCGGGTGGGCGAGATCACGGCCACTTTCAGCTTTCGCGACGTGTCGTCCATCGGTCCGTGCCCCTCTCCCTCAGCCCTCGAGCTCTCTCGCCTTCGCCTCGGCCTCTTCGATATCACCGACCATGTAGAAGGCCTGCTCGGGCAGGTGATCGTACTCGCCACTGACGACCGCTTCGAAGGACTCGATAGTCTTCTCGAGCGGTACGTACTTCCCGGGGAAGCCCGTGAACTGCTCGGCCACGAAGAACGGCTGCGAGAGGAATCTCTGGATGCGTCTCGCCCGGCCCACGATGACCTTGTCCTCTTCACTCAGCTCGTCCATGCCGAGAATCGCGATGATGTCCTGCAGGTCCTTGTAGCGCTGCAGGATTTCCTGCACCCGGGTGGCCGCGTTGTAGTGGCGGTCGCCGAGGAACTGGGCATCCAGGATCCGGCTGCTCGACTCGAGTGGGTCCACGGCCGGATAGATGCCGAGCTCGGCGATCTGCCGGGACAGCACGGTCGTCGAATCGAGGTGCGTGAACGCGGCGGCGGGCGCCGGGTCCGTAAGGTCATCGGCGGGAACGTAGATCGCCTGCACCGAGGTGATCGACCCGTTCCGGGTGGAGGTGATCCGTTCCTGCAACTCGCCCATCTCGCTGGCCAGCGTAGGCTGGTAGCCCACGGCGCTGGGCATCCGTCCGAGAAGAGCGGACACCTCGGAACCGGCCTGGCTGAACCGAAAGATGTTGTCGATGAACAGCAGGACGTCCTGGTTCTCGACGTCACGGAAGTACTCGGCGACCGTCAGTCCGGCCAGGCCGACGCGAAGGCGCGCACCCGGGGGCTCGTTCATCTGGCCGTAGATGAGGGCCGTGGAAGCCAGCACCCCGGACTCCTTCATCTCGAGCCACAGGTCGTTGCCCTCACGCGTACGCTCACCCACCCCGCAGAACACGGACTTGCCGCCGTGCTCCTGCGCGATGTTGTTGATGAGTTCCATGATGATGACGGTCTTGCCGACCCCGGCCCCACCGAACAGGCCCGTCTTACCGCCCTTCACGTACGGGCAGATCAGATCGACGACCTTGATCCCGGTCTCGAAGATCTCCGTCTTCGGCTCCAGGTCCACGAACTTCGGAGGGTCCCGGTGAATCGGCCAGTGCTCCGTCGCGTCGACCGGACCGGCTTCGTCCACCGGCTCTCCGAGTACGTTCAGGATCCGGCCCAGGGCGGCCTCGCCCACCGGAACGGCAATCGCCTGGCCGGTATCGCGCACGTCCATGCCACGCATCACGCCGTCCGTGGAGTCCATGGCCACGGCCCTTACCTGGTGTCGGCCCGTATGCTGCGCCACCTCGCACACCAGGCGATGCGCTTCGCCATCATCTCCCGTCCATTCGAGCTCCACCGCGTTGTAGAGCTCCGGCAGGTTATCGGGCTCGAACTGTACGTCCAGCACCGGACCGATGACCTGCACAACCTTGCCGATCGACTGCGTCGCCTCTGCCATTGCTATCCCTTCAGCGCCTCGGCCCCGCCGATGATCTCAGCCAGCTGGCTGGTGATCTCCTGCTGCCGGGCACGGTTGAACTGCCTGCGGAGAGTCGTTAGGAAATCGTCCGCGTTGTCTGTCGCACTCTTCATCGCCGTCCGCCGCGCCCCCTGTTCGGCCGCCGCATTCTCCACCAGCGCCCGGTACGTCGAGCTCACGAGGTGAAGGGGCAGCAGGCGGGCAAGGATCACGTCCGCCGACGGGTCCAGGATGTAGTACGGCTCCCGGGTCGGCCGCTCCTGCGGCACGTACACCGGAAGAAGCCGCCTCGTGATGGGGGGGGTGCTCATCACGCTCTTGAATTCCGCATGCACCACGTAGACCGCATCCAGGTCCTCACGAACGAAGCGCTCGGCCAGCGGATCGATCAGCGAGCGGGCGTCGTCCGGTGACGGGCTGTCGCCGATATCCGTGCGAGTCACCGCCATTCCCACGTTGCGGAAGCGAAAGTAGCTGATGCCCTTCTTGCCGATGACGTGGAACTCGGTTTCGACGTCCGAGGCCTGGAGCTCGGCGAGCAACGCGCGGGCCTCGCGTATCAGGTTGACGTTGAACGCCCCGCACAGACCGCGATTGCTCGTGACCAGGATGATGGCGGCCCGCCTGATGCGATCCGGCTGCCGCAGCAGCGGCTCGAGATCGGCCAGCTCCGGCGTGACGAGGTTCTCCACGACGGTGGTCAGCCGATCCGCGAACGGCCGCGCCTCGCGCACCCGCGACTGTGCACGGCGCAACTTCGACGTCGCGACCATTTCCATGGTGCGCGTGATCTTGCGCGTGCTCTCGACGGAGTTCATCCGCCGCCCGATGTCTCTGGCCTTCGCCATCTATCCGTTCGTCCGGTGCATTGGGTCCCGGTTGCCTCAGCCCGCGGCCTCAGCGGGCGGCTCTTCCGCGGCCGCCGTGCGGAACAGCCTCTTGTGAGCCTCGATCGCGGAGCGGAGCTTCGCCTCCGTCGGGTCGCTGATTACCTTCTCGGTACGTATCGCGTCGCGCACCCCGGGGTGACCAGAGCGCATGTACTCCAGGAAGCTGCTCTCCCAGGCCCTGATCTCCGACGCGGCGAGATCGTCCAGATATCCCTGCGTGACGGCGAAGATCACCATCACCTGGTCTTCTACGGACAGCGGTGCGTACTGGCCCTGCTTGAGAACCTCGACGACCTTTTCACCCCGCGCCAGCTGACGCTGCGTTGCCGGATCCAGGTCCGAACCGAACTGGGCGAACGCCTCGAGCTCACGGTACTGGGCCAGGTCGAGCCGCAGGCTGCCGGCGACCTTCTTCATCGCCTTGATCTGCGCCGAGCCACCCACGCGTGACACCGAAATTCCCGCGTTCACGGCGGGACGAACTCCCGAATAGAACAGGTCGCTCTCGAGAAAAATCTGTCCGTCCGTAATCGAGATGACGTTGGTCGGGATGTACGCCGAGACGTCACCGGCCTGGGTCTGAATGATCGGCAGCGCGGTCAGCGACCCTCCCGGCTTCTCGAGATCCGGGTGCGCCGAGATGACCTTCTCGTCCTCACTGACCTTGGCCGCGCGCTCCAGCAAGCGACTGTGCAGGTAGAACACGTCTCCCGGAAAGGCCTCCCGGCCCGGCGGTCGCCGGAGAATCAGAGAAATTTCCCGGTACGCGTCGGCCTGTTTGGAGAGGTCATCGTAGATCACCAGCGTGTGGCGACCTTCCTTGTACATGAAGTACTCTGCCAGAGCGCAGCCGCCGTACGGCGCAATGTACTGAAGAGTCGCCGGGTCCGAGGCGTTGGCCGCGACCACGATCGTGTAATCCATGGCGCCTTCATCTTCGAGACGGGCCACCACGGAAGCGACGGTCGAAGCCTTCTGCCCGATCGCGACGTATACGCACACCACGTCGCCGCCACGCTGATTGATGATCGTGTCGATCGCGATGGCCGTCTTGCCGGTGCGCCGGTCTCCAATGATCAGCTCCCGCTGGCCGCGGCCAATCGGAATCATCGAATCGATGGCCTTGATGCCCGTCTGCAACGGCTCCTTCACCGGCTGCCGGTACACGATACCCGGCGCCTTTCGGTCGACCTTCATGGTGCCGACGGACTTGATCGCACCCTTGCCATCGCGGGGCTCGCCAAGCGGATTCACGACCCGACCCAGGAAGTCCGGACCCACCGGCACCTCGAGCACGCGGCCCGTGCGCCGTACGGAGTCTCCCTCCTTGAGCTGCAGGTAATCGCCCATTACGACGGCGCCGATGTTGTCCTCTTCGAGGTTCAACGCCAGCGCGGTGATCAACTCACCGGTCTCGGACGACTCGATCTCGAGCATCTCGTTCGCGACGGCCGAAGAGAGACCCCAGATCCGAGCCACCCCGTCCTTCACCTCGAGTACCTCGCCGACTTCCTCGAGCTTCAGGTCTTCCGAGTAGTGGTCAATCTGTTCGAGCAGCGCCTTCTTCATCTCGCCGGCGCGGAGCGTTGCGTCTGACGTGGGCATATCAGTCCCGTCCTTGGGTCTATCTGATCAGCGGATCGGCGGGGCCGATCCAGTATCTTCGATGAGCGCCCGACGCATCAGCTGCAGCTGTCGCCGCACCGATCCGTCCATGACGCGGTCCTTCACTCTCACGATCATTCCGCCTACCAGGCGCGGATCGCGCCGGAAGTCGGCTGTCACTTCACGGGCCAGAACTCTCGCGAGAGCCGTTTCGATCTCCGCCCTTAGTGCGGGGTCGGGATCCACCGTCATCGTCACGGAAGCCCGTACCTTGCCGGTTCGCTCGTTCAGAAGCTCGCGAGCCTCGACTTCGATCTCCGGTAGCAGCCCCTGCCGCCGATTCTCCAGCAGCACCAGGAGAAATCGGACGAAGGACTCGGGACACCGGTCGCCGAAGACTTCCTCGATGACCTGGCGCTTGTCGGCCAGGGACACGCGAGGCGTCTCCAGGAACGCACGAAACGAAGGCACGTCACGGTACAGTCCGGACACCTCCGTGATGAGCTCGAGCCAGACCCCGGTATCGTCGGTGCGATCCGCCAGCGTCAGCAGAGTATCCGCGTAGTTGCGAGCAACCGCGATTCGGCTCATTCCATCTCCGCGATGTACTCGCGCACCAGGCGTCGGTTCGCGTCGTCGTCGAGGCGCTCGCGCACGAGGCGCTCGGCGGCCCTCAGCGAGAGATCCACGGCTTCACGCCTGACGGACTCGAGCAGATCGTCCTTCTCCCGAGCCAGGTCCCTTCGGGCCCTCTCGAGCATCTCCTCGTTGTCCTTCCGGGCCTGCGCCAGGATCTCCTCCCGCAGTCGCTCGCCGGCAGCTCTGCCCTCCTGGAGGATTTCCTTCGACTCCCGCCGGGCCTGGTCCAGCTGCCTCTGATGCTCGTCGAGCAGTCGCCGTGCCTCGTCCCGGTCTTCCCGGGCCGAATCGATGGCCGCCTGGATACCTGCCTGCCGCGTCTCGAGTCCCTTCGCGATGGCCGGAAAGGCCTTCCACGAGAGGATCCCGAGCGTGAGCAGAAACAGCACCCACGTCCAGATCGCCAGGCCGGCGTTGATTGACAGCACGCTTCCCTCCGCGGCCCACAGCGGTGCCGGGGCCACGAGAAGCAGCGCCATCGGCCCTGCCATTCGCCAGATTCTCATCCCTGTCCTGCTTCTTTGATCCCGCGAACCCGCCGCCGGCGCGATGCCGGCAACGTGGATGCGGAGGTCTTACTTGATGAAGCCGGCAATCACGAGCGCGAACAGTGCCGCACCCTCGATCAGGGCCGCGAGGATGATCGAGCCAGTCTGGATCTGGGCCGCCGCCTCGGGCTGCCTGGCCATCGCGTCGGCCATCTGACCACCGATCCGGCCGATCCCGATTCCCGCACCGATGACCACACCGGCCGCGCCGATGATGGCCAGCCCGGCGCCCACGTCACCGGTTACGCCGGCCGTGTCCTGTAGAAG
>JBATJK010000340.1:0-1650 GCA_049668445.1 Gemmatimonadota bacterium | reverse complement strand
CCCACCAGGCGCGCGCTTCTTCGACGGTCCATGGATACAGGGGTTCGAGCTCGGCGAGAAGGTCGTCCAGCTCGTCGGCCGTGCTGATCCGTAAGTCAGGGTCCTTCTCCAGACAGCGCAGGATCACCTCGTCCAGCTCCGGCGGAAGCTCCAGTTCGGTCCGCTCGGATGGTGGCACCGGCTCGTCGCGGATGTGAGACGCGAGCATCTCCATGGCCCCGGTGGCCTTGAACACGGTCTCGCCCGTGAGGAGCCAGTACGCGACGCAGCCGATCGAATAGATATCGGACGCCGGTCCGAGCTGGTCGACTTTGCCGGCCGCGGCTTCGGGCGACCCGAAGGCCGGCGTACCGGCGAACGTGCCTACCTGAGTGAGGTGCGCCTCCTGCATCGGCTTCAGCTCCTTGACCAGGCCGAAGTCCAGCACCTTCACGTAATCGACGTCGCGTCCCTGGCGGCACAGGAAGATGTTCGCCGGTTTGATGTCACGGTGGATGAGACCCTCGTCGTGCGCTTCGGCGAGCGAATGACACATCTGGCGCATGAGGTGGATGACCCGGGCTGGCGGCATGGGACCGTGCTTCTTGATCAGACCGTCGAGGTCCTCGCCATCCAGCAGTTCCATGACATAGTAGAAGGCCCGATCCGGAGTGATGCCGTAGTCGTAGATCTCGATCGTGTGCGGCGAGCGGAGGCTCGCGGTGGCCTGCACCTCGCGCTGGAATCGCTCGAGGTAGTACTCGGCGTCCGAGGCGGTCGTCCCCGTCGTGCGATCGCTCCGGATGAGCTTGATGGCTGCCGGGCGCGCCAGCATCTGGTGGCGCGCCCGCCACACCTCTCCCATTCCTCCCTTTCCGAGCCTGTCGGTAAGCTCATAGGCGCCGACCTTCCGGGCGCGCGACAGGGCTCGAGACAGCCCGTACACGCGCCGCGCCGACAGGTAGGCCAGTCCGGTGGCGATCGCCACGGACAGCGTCAGCCCAGGGAGCATCTCGAAACCCCGTTCCCACATCTGCTCAGCGTCAGCCGGAGCCATCTTCACGGCCGCGGCATCGGCGCCAACGAGGAACCACACGATGTTGAAGCCGGTGGCGATCGCCGCCCCCACGAGGTGCTCGCGCGGGCGAAGGGGGACCACGTTCGCGAAGAAGACCACCCACAGTGTCGTCCGGGGCACCCCGAGCAGGAAATCGCCTTGCACCCCCAGCGCAGGCCAGTTGAGGAACTCCGTCGCCAGGATCGCTCCGACGGAGACCTCGTAAAGGAGGGCCATGACCGGAAACCATTCGGGCGGGAGGTTCCGGAGGCGGCACGCAACGACGACGATGAGGCTGAGCCCGATCAACGCGATGCGTGCCCGAAGGTCGATGCCGACGTGCTCCTGTTGCTCGGCGGGAAGCAGGAAATGCGCCGCGAGCACGATGACGCCGATCAGGGCGAGCACGCCCGCGATCCATCCGAGGCGACGGTAACTGTCCCGCTGCACCTCGGTCATCAGACCGCGAAAGCCCGAGCGTCCGGGGTGATCCAGGCTCGGTTCGGTCAGCCGGCGTGTGCCGGCTTTCTCGATGTGGCGGTCGGTCACTTCCTGCTCCTGTTTTCCATTACTCCGGTATCGCGTAGCCCGTCGCCGGACTCTAAACTAGTTTG
>JBATJK010000339.1:0-5207 GCA_049668445.1 Gemmatimonadota bacterium | reverse complement strand
GGTCCTGCCGCTTCTCCCGATCTTCAACACCCTGCCTGTGGAGCCGAGCCCGTATTCGTCGGTGAGCCGCCTATTCTGGTCCGAGCTGATTCTGGATCTGGGGGATGCCCACCGGCCCGTCGAGATTTCGGGCACCCTGGACAGGAGACCTGCGGATGCCGAAGTCCGGGCCGCCCTGGCGGGGTTTCCGCTCCCTGATCCGGCGCGGTTGGACGTTGAGTTGATTCGTTACGCCCGGTTCCGCGCTGCCCAGGCCCGACTCGGTCGCGACTGGAGAGACTGGCCTGCAGGCGCGCGGGAAGGGGTCCTCGGGCCTGAGCACGTCGACCCAGGGGAGGAACGCTTCCACCTCGTGGCGCAGGACCTGGCGCGGCAGCAGCTCGGCGATCTCAGGCAGCGGCTGGAGGAAGACGGAATCCGGTTTGGCTTTGATCTTCCGGTCGGCGTCCACCCAGACGGGTACGACCCATGGTCCCGGCAGGGACTGTTCGCTGAAGGGATGTCAGTGGGCGCTCCACCGGACGGCGGATTCCCCAGCGGACAGAACTGGGGCTTTCACCCGGTGCTGCCCAGCGCGTCACGCCTGGAGGGTCACCAGTACCTGGCCGCCTCGCTCGCACACCAGATGCGGGTCGCAGGCGTTCTCCGTGTGGACCACATCATGGCCTGGACCCGCCTGTACTGGATCCCGCACGGGCTGGGAAAGGACGAGGGAACCTACGTTTCCTATCCCGACGAGGAACTGTTCGCTGTCCTCACACTGGAGTCGAATCGCAATCGGTGCGAGGTGGTGGGGGAGAACCTCGGCACCGTCCCGCCGGAAATTGGAGACGCGCTTCCGCGCCACAGGATCTGGGGGATGTACCTGGCCCAGTTCACGGCATCCGAGGATCCGGACATGGGGCGGGCTACCGAAGACGACGTGGCGCTCATCGGGACGCACGACACGCCTACGTTTGCCGGTTGGCTGACGGGTGTGGACATCGGCGAGCGAGTGCGGTGCGGCCTTCTCAAGGAGTCCGCGGCCCCAGGTGCGCGCGAAGAACGGACCGTCGCCACCCGGAGGCTGGCCCGCCGCCTGGGCGGCAGCGTGGACGAGCCGCGGGCCCTGCTGGAGAAGCTCCTCGAGTGGTTGGGGACGTCCGGCACTCCCCTGGTCCTGCCGTGGCTCGAGGACCTGTGGCTGGAAGAAGAGGGTGTGAACCTCCCCGGGACCCGGTCCTCGGAGCGCCCCAACTGGCAACGTCCGATGAGCAGGCTGCTGGACGAGGCGCTGGCCGATCCCGAAGTCGAAGCGCTGGTGCAGCGGCTGGCGCGCGCACGAAGCCTCGCGCAGACGAGCGCCACCGACTGACGTACCGACAATCCACTAACGAGGACCAGGTTTCCATGGAATCAAGCGTTTCCCCGGCTTCCACCGAGCTCCGACCCAAGCCGCGGCTGACGTTCTGGGACATCTGGAACATGAGCTTCGGTTTCCTGGGCATCCAGTTCGGTTTCGCGCTCCAGAACGCGAACGTGAGCCGGATCTTCGAGACCCTGGGCGCCAGCGTCGAGAACATCCCGATCCTGTGGATCGCCGCGCCGGTGACCGGCCTCCTGGTCCAGCCGATCGTGGGCTACATGAGCGATCGCACGTGGAACCGGCTGGGTCGCCGCCGTCCATACTTCCTCGTCGGGGCCATCCTGGCCTCCCTGGCCCTGGTGATCATGCCCAACTCGCCGACACTGTGGGTCGCCGCCGGGATGCTGTGGATCATGGACGCCTCCATCAACATCTCGATGGAGCCGTTCCGCGCCTTCGTGGGCGACAACCTGCCGTCGGAGCAGCGAACCACGGGCTTCGCGATGCAGAGCTTCTTCATCGGCACGGGTGCCGTCGTGGCCTCTATTCTTCCGTGGCTCCTCACCAACCAGTTCGGGGTGAGCAACGAGGCGCCGGAAGGCGTGATCCCGGACTCGGTCCGCTGGTCGTTCTACCTCGGCGCGGCGGTGTTCTTCGTCGCGGTCCTGTGGACGGTGATCAAGTCGAAGGAATACTCGCCCGAGGAGATGGCGGCCTTCGAGGAGAACCAGGAGAGGGAGGGCTTCGCCCGGGAGGAGCGCACGCTCGAGGAGTACGCGGCCAACGGCGTGCGCCAGGTGCGCGTGGGCGCGGGCCTGTTCATCGTGGGCGGGCTGCTGTCCGCCTGGCTGGGCACGGCGGAGTTGTACCAGGTGATGATCCTGTCCGCCGGAATGGCCGTGGTGGGAGTCCTTCTCGTCATGTCGGGGCTCATGCAGAAGGGCGGTCGGTACGACAACGGCTTCGTGACCATCCTGAACGACTTCCAGGACATGCCCCAGACCATGAAGCAGCTGGCCTGGGTGCAGTTCTTCTCGTGGTTCGCGCTGTTCGCCATGTGGATCTACACGACGGCGGCGGTGACGAGTTACATCTACGGCACCACCGATACCACTTCGGCGCTCTACAATGAGGGAGCGAACTGGGTCGGGGTCTCTTTCGCCGCGTACAACGGGGTGGCCGCGTTGGTGGCGTTCGCCATCCCGGTGCTGGCCAGGCGCACGAGCCGGAAGATCGCCCACTCGATCTGCCTGGTGTGCGGCGCAGTGGGGCTGCTGTCCGTGTTCGTCATCTCGGATCGCCGGCTCCTGCTGGCCTCCATGGTGGGCGTCGGGATCGCCTGGGCGAGTATCCTGTCGATGCCGTACGCGATCCTTACCGGGTCGCTGCCGCCGTCGAAAATGGGCTACTACATGGGCGTGTTCAATTTCTTCATCGTGATTCCCCAGATCGTGGCTGCGGCCATCCTTGGCTTCTTCGTTGGACGCTTCTTCGGGGGCGAGGCCATCTACGCCCTGCTCATAGGGGGCGTCTCGCTGGTTCTCGCGGCGGCCCTCACGCTCCGCGTGGACGACCAGGACGACGTGGCAGCCGCGGTCGGGTGAGCCGGGAGAGCGGTTTCGACATGAAGACTCTGATCCGTGTCGGGGCGTTCCTCGGCCTAGGTTTGCTCTCGGCCTGTGCCGCGAAGGCCCCCGAGCCGGTGGCCTACGCCCCGGACGCGCGGGCAGTCGTCACTTCGGACCCCGCGATCTACTGGAACCAGGCCACGATCTACTTCCTCCTCACCGATCGCTTTCTCAACGGCGACCCGAGCAACGACCTGGCGCTCGGTCGAACGCGAGAGGGAGCCAAACTTCGGACGTTCCAGGGCGGGGACCTCGCCGGCGTTCTCCAGAAGCTGGAAGAGGGCTACTTCGACGCTCTCGGGGTGGACGCCATCTGGATGACTCCGTTCCAGGAGCAGAACCGGGGCGCAACCGACGAAGGCACGGGGAAGACGTACGCGTACCACGGCTACTGGATCCAGGATTGGACCGCCGTCGAGCCGGCCCTCGGAACGGAGGCGGACCTGCGCGCCGTGGTCGAAGCGGCGCACGCGCGGGGCATCCGGGTGCTGATGGATGCGATCGTCAACCACACGGGCCCCGTGATGGCGGAGGACCCGGTGTGGCCGAGCGATTGGGTCCGAACGGCGCCCAAGTGCGAGTTCAAGGACTACCCGACGACGGTCGACTGCACGCTGGTGGCCAACCTCCCCGATTTCCTGACCGCGAGCGACGAGGCCGTCGAACTCCCCGTGTCGTTGCTCGACAAGTGGGAGCGGGAAGGGCGCCTGGACCAGGAACTGGCCGAGCTGGATGCCTATTTCGAGCGCACCGGCCATCCTCGGGCCCCGCGCTACTATCTCATCAAGTGGCTCACGGACTGGGTGCGCGAGTACGGGTTCGACGGCTACCGGGTGGACACCGCCAAGCACTTCGAGGAGTGGGTGGGCGCCGAGCTGAAGGTGGAGTCCGAGCGGGCCTTCGAGGATTGGAGGTCGGCCAACCCCGACCTGGTCCTGGACGGTCTTCCATTTTACATGATGGGTGAGGTGTACAACTATAACATCAAGAATGGCCGCGTCTTCGACTTTGGTGGTGGCGACACCGTGGACTTCTTCGACTATGGGTACGACGGACTCATCAACTTCGACTTTGCGGACCGGAGCGACGAGTCCCTGGACCAGTTCTTCACGAGATACGCCGCGACCCTGGAAGGGGAGCTTCAGGGCGTCTCCATCATCAACTACATCAGTTCGCATGACGACGACACGCCGTGGGATGCGGCGCGGAAGCAGCCCTATATGGCCGGGACGCGTCTCCTTCTGGCGCCCGGCGGGGCCCAGATCTACTACGGAGACGAGGTGGCGCGGCCCCTGGTCGTGGCGGGTGCCCGGGGCGACGCGAACCTGCGCTCCAACATGTCCTGGAGGGCCGCCGAGGGCCCGGCCTACATGGCCGAGATCCTGGCGCACTGGCGGAAGCTGGGCCAATTCCGGCACGCCCATCCTGCCGTGGGGGCGGGAGAGCATCAGCGGCTCCGGGTGGAGCCGTACGTCTTCAGCCGCACGCTCGAGAAGAACGGTTTCGTCATCGACCGGGTGATCGTGGCCATGGACCTCGACGCCGGCCCCAAGACGATCTTCGTGTACGGGCTGTTCCCTGACGGCACCGAGCTGCTGGATGCCTACTCGGGGAAGACCGCCTTCGTCACGAACGGGGAGATCACTCTGGACACGGACTTCGGCCTGGTTCTGTTGAGTGAGGGAGCGGTGGCCCGGTGAGGTGGGTTTACGGGAGAGGAGTAGAGTTCATGGCACGTCCGCACCTCATTTCCCGGGTCCTCGTGGTAGTCGCGATCGGCTTTGTGGCCGGTTGCGAGGGAGCCGCGCCGGACGCTGACGATGGGGGCGAGTCGGTGAGTGCGGCGGAGAACGAACGGGAGGAAGATCTGGCGACACGTTTCCGGGCCGAGATCCATGGCCCCAGCGAATTCCGATTCACGCTCGCGGGGGCCGAGCGGCCTGACTCGGCTTCGGCCTACCGCCTGACCGACGGTGCGGGGCTCGAGATCCCGATCGCGGATGTGCGGCCCGAGGGCGAGGCCGGCGCGCTCGTGGTGCCCGAGGCTCCGGTCGATCCCATGCGTGTGCACTACCTGGAGATTCCCGGGTCCGGCCTCCGGGCGCTGGTCCGGCGGGATCCCCTGGTCCGGGAGATCCACTCCGACAAGGCCCTGGGCGCCGTGGTATCGGACGGCGGTGCGACGACGACGTTCCGGGTGTTCTCGCCGCGCGCGACCGGGGTCCGACTCTACC
>JBATJK010000338.1:0-9358 GCA_049668445.1 Gemmatimonadota bacterium | reverse complement strand
ATCTCATCTCGAACCGGATGACGTAGGCCGCCATGTAGGCGACGATCGTGACGCCGATCGTCGAGACCAACGCCAGTTCCTTGCGCCTTCTGTACACGGCTCGGGCGATGCTTCTCGCCACTCTTCTGAGTCGGATCAGCGGGCGTACTTCTTCGGTCCCTCGACCGTCCATCAAAATGCCCCTCGGCCGTTCACGGTGATTGACTTCACCCGGCTGCGGGCGGGGACCACCGGAGAGAGACGGAAGCCACGAAGCAAAGGTGCTCCGCCCCCGTCACTACCGGTAAGCACCGCAGCGAGTGTGGTTCCTCCATGATTGTGATGGAATGATCCGCGCGAGCGCTCGTGACCCGGGCCTGGGATCCAGTGTGGGACAACTGGACTGATTCACTCGACTTCTCGCACGTCAGTCTTTCTCGTACCGCCGCCTGTGCCCTTCCGGGCGCGGCTGGGTCCAAAAACCGGTCAACCGGGGCGCATGCTCCGGCAAACAAACGCCGAAGCGTGCATGACCGTTATAGGGCATACATCTCCGCGTCAAGACCTTCCAGCCCCACCCGGCACATATCCTGCCCCTCCCCAACGCATGAATATCGCTCCGATGCCTTCAGATGCCCCCGTCGTGGAGGCGCACGCCTCCGTGTCCGGTGAACTCAGCGATCTGCTGATCGAGCTTGCCTCGGGACTGCGGCGCGCTTGCGTGTATGGACCCCGGCACAATACGGTCCTCGAGGCCGCAACATCTTTTGTTGCAAGATCTTCCAGCCGGAGACGCGACAGGGGCACGCTGGCGATCGCGGCAGCCGGCTCGCATTTGATCGTCGAGGTCAGGCCCGCTGTCGAGCTAATGCGCCGCCTCAGCGGCGTCACGACGGGGCTCGAGCACCCGCTTCTGGGGGCGCTCGCGGACCGGCTCAACAAGCACGAGGTGGGCGAAATCGTCCTTGCAGAAGGCGTGACGCCCAAGGAAATCGCCGCCGTTCTGGGCTTCCTCTCGACGGATCCGGATCAAACGGGGCGGGCGCTGGGCCGGGAGGACGAAGAGGCGCTCCGGTCGCTCCCCAGCATCCGCATTCATCGAAGCGCGATTTCAGCGGAGGTTGGCTCTGCGAGTGCGTCCGAAGATCCCGACGCGGAGAACGACGCCGAACTGTGGGCCGGGTTGGCCCGCGCGGCTCTTGGAATCCCTGAGTCGGAGGAAGTTCAGCCTCACTCCCCGGCCGAGGTTGCCACGGCGCTTGCCGCCCGGGCGGCCAACCCGAAATTCAACCGGCGGATCACGCCGCACCTTCTGGCGATTTCAAAGCGTCTCGGGGTAGCGAATCCGCTCGAGTCAGCCGCGCTGGCCCGACGTCTCTCCGAAGTGTTCCGGAGGCTGGACTCCGACACACTGGGGGCGCTCTTGAGTATGAGCGGCGATCCGAATCTTCAACGTGACTTTCTGCGTGATGCCACGACCGCTCTCGATGTCGATGTAGTCCTGGGGCTGATCCAGGCCGCCGCTGAAACGAATGCCAGCGACATCTCCCGCTGGATGCTTCGCCTGCTCTCCAAACTGGCCCGGCACGCGGGCACCGAAAGTGGCCCGGTGGCTCACAGGAGTGAATCGGGACTGCGCGAACAGATCAGGGCCCTGCTTTCGGGGTGGAACCTCGAAAATCCCAATCCCGAGGAGTACGAGGAAGCGCTCGCCGGCATGTCCTCGGCCACTCGGTCCGCCCGTGATGGATCGGGCTCGGTTCGGTCTGGAGTGGGGGCAAAACGCGTTCTGCAAACGGCTCTCGAGGTGGAGGAGGGCGGACCGGTCGTCCGCTGCGCCGTCGACGATATGGTCAGCAACCGGCAGATACCGGACATCGTAGATCTTCTGCAACGAGCCCCGGACGGGACCCTTCCGGCAGAGATCTGGGCTCGGCTGGTGGATCGACCCGTTCTGTACCGGCTGATCGAGGAAGACGAGCCGGATTGGGATGTACTCGATCTCGTCCTTCCTCACGCGGGACTGGACGCCGTCGAGCCGCTGCTCGACCGTCTCGCCTCGGCCGATTCCAGGTCGGATCGTCGACGCCTGTTCGACTTGATCAGGTTACTGGGTCCGGAGGTGGGCGAGCCGGCGGTTCGTTGTCTCGGCCAGCCGGACACCACGCCCTGGTACGTTCTCCGGAACGTGCTTTCCCTTCTCGCCGTGCTGGATGTGTGGCCGGAATCGTTCGACCCCTGGTACCTCACGAGTCACGAGAATTCACAGGTGCGTCTGGAAGCGGTCCGGCTGTGCCTTCGGATGCCCGCCTTAAGGGACAAGGCGATTCTCCGCGCTCTCGAGGACCAGAACAGTCGGGTCGTTGCCATGGGAATCGCCGAAGCGGAACGGGGCTGTCCGGCCGATGCCGAGGAGCGGCTGGTCGGGATCGCACGATCCGCGGAGGGCGAGTTCGTGGAGTTCCGGACGCACTGCATCCGGGCTCTCACGGACCTGGGATCGCCGGGGGCGCTCGAGGCTCTGCTCGAAATCGCATCGCCACGCCGAAAGGGCTTGCGCCGGCAGTGTCTCGACGAGAGTCCCGAGCTCCTCGCCGCTCTGCGCGGGCTCGTACAGGTGTGGCCGGAAGATGAGCGGGCGCGGCAGTCACTGGTGGCGGCGCGCGCCTCCGATCGGCCCGCCATCGTGGAGGCAGCGTCATGAACTCCGAGTTGGAATACCCGGCGGCCTTCCTCGTCGCCCTTGGCAGGTTGCTCGAGTTGTGCGCCAATCCGGAGCCCGAGCAGGAAGCGAAAGGGGCGGCTGGAACCGATCTGATGGCGGCCCTGACGAGTCTTCTGCGTCAGAATACTTTCCCGACGTTCCTGTTCCATGACGGAGAGGTGGAGTACGAGGGAGAGATTCTCAGCGAGCTCAGGGGCTGGCAATGGTCGCTCCAACTGCCGGAGGGGGGCGTAGAGCGACTGGATATCACACCGGGCACCACCCGGGAAGACCTCGAGGGATTCGTTGACGAGGTCGTGGCCCGGCTCTACCTCAGGGACGACGCGGCGTCGGTCCGGGAAGTGCATGGACAGACGGGCATTCAGTTCGGGGAGCTGGACATCATTGATGAGACGTCGGACGATCTCTCGTTCGCGGTCCCCCTCTCGTTCGATCTCGACGTCGAGGCTGAGGCAGTGGCGTGGCTGAACTCAGAGGTGTCCGAGCATGGAGTCGTACCTGCCAACGAAGCGGCAACGGTCGTGAGTCTGCTGTCGGTTGCGATGCACTCCGAGAGGGACGTCGTCGTGCCTCTCGTGCAGCTCAAGTCCGTGGATCAATACACTACTACGCATTCGATCAACGTCTCGTGCCTCTCCATGGCACTGGCCGAACACCTGGACTACTGCTCGACGGACGTCCGGACGATCGGTGAAGCCGCGCTCCTGCACGACGTGGGAAAGACGAAGATTCCTCTCGAGGTACTCAACAAGAAGGGCAAGCTCACGGAATCGGAGTGGGAACTGATTCAGCAGCACACGGTCGAGGGTGCCAGGATCCTGCTGGCCTCGGGGCCCGGCATGGAGCTTCCGGCCATCGTGGCCTACGAGCATCACCTCAGCTTCGACGGAAAGGGATATCCTGAGTTCACGTTCCCACGTCAGACCCACCCCATCAGCCGTCTGATCCAGGTCTGTGACGTGTATGACGCACTGCGCACCCGCCGTCCTTTCCGACCTCCCTGGCCCGCGACCCGCACGATGAAGTTCCTGGAGGAGAAGGCCGGCACGCACCTCGATCCTGAATTCGTATCGGCATTCACCAGGCTGATCACTCGCTGGGAGCCTCGCCGGGTGGATCTCGAATCCGAGCAGACCGAGGCGGCTGCCTGACCCGGGACGCAACATTCTGTTAACTGGCGGTGTCTACTCGTAATGAGAGGCGTAGCCCCTCCCCGGGGCGAATGGACCAGGCCGCAGGGCGGCAGGGAGAGACGGGCGGATGACCGGGACGACGGGTCGGGTGGTGCGGCGGGCCGTGGCGTGTGTTGTTTTGACGCTGGCGGCGGCGGGCGGAGGGCTCGCACAGACTTCCAGCAACACCGGTGACTCCACCGCTGGGTTGATTCCGCCCAAGCGGGCGCTGGCCGTGGGCATCGACTCCGACCTCATCACCGTCGACGGCCGCCTGGACGACGCCGCCTGGCGCGAGGCCCGCTTCTTCGCCGACTTCCTGCAGAAAGAACCCGTACAGGGCGCAGCACCCACCGAACGCACGGAAATCGCCTTCGTTTACGATGGCGGAGCGCTGTACATCGCGGCCCGCATGCTGCACCAGGATCCGTCGAACATCGCCGAAGTGATGACACGCCGTGACGAAATGGGGAACGTCGAGACGCTGGCCGTTTCGCTCGACACCTACCTTGACCGGCGCACTTCCTACAGCTTTGCCGTTACCGCCGCGGGCGTGCGGATCGATTGGTACAATCCGGCGGACACAGAGCATCGGCGGGACTTCACCTACAATCCGATCTGGGAAGCGCGCGTCCACAAGGACTCGCTCGGCTGGACGGCCGAGATGCGCATCCCCTTTTCACAGCTCCGGTTCAACGAGACCGGCCAGTGGGGCATCAACGTCAATCGCTGGATCCCCAGCAAGGATGAAGACCTGTACTGGGTCTCGATCCCCCGGGACGAGGCCGGGTGGGCTTCCCGCTTCGGAGACCTCACGGGCATCCAGGACGTCGAATCGAGCAGCCGCAAGGAGTTCATGCCCTACGTGGCCTCCGACACGCGCGTCTCCAGCCGCGAACTCGTGGACGACGACGATCCGTTCGGCGGGCAAACCCAGTTCGATGGTCGCATCGGGGCCGACTTCAAGATGGGACTCGGTTCGAGCCTCACCCTCGACGCCACGGTGAACCCTGACTTCGGGCAGGTGGAAGCCGACCCGGCCGTGGTCAATCTCTCGGCCTTCGAGGTCACGTTCGACGAGCGCCGGCCCTTCTTCGTCGAAGGAGCCCAGATGCTGGGCGGAGGCGGTGAGAACGGCGGCCGCATGGGTCCGCAGTTCTACTACTCGCGCCGCATCGGTGCTTCGCCGCACGGCTGGCCCGACGCCCAGTTCATGGACCGCCCTGACGCGACGACGATCATCGGGGCCACCAAGGTCACGGGGCGGCTGTCCAACGGCCTGTCCGTGGGAGTCCTGGGTGCGTTGACCTCCGCCGAGCACGCCCGCACGTACGACAGCAGCCTCGACCGATTCGACGACGTCTCGGTGGAGCCAATGGCCGGCTGGGGCGTCGTTCGGCTCCAGCAGGAGGTCGGAGGATCGGGATCGACCGTCGGAGTGACGGCCACGGGAGTCACGCGTCAGTTCGATTCCCTCACCGACCCGCTCCGGTACGAGATGAACAAGCAGGCGTTCACCGGCGGCGGCGACTTCCTCCTCAAGCTGAACGGGAACCGGTACGAGGTCAGCGGCCACTTCGGTCTCAGCTACGTGGCGGGTGACTCGGCCGCGATCGCCAACGTGCAGACGGCCAGCGCCCACTACTTCCAGCGTCCCGACCAGGACCACGTGACCTTCGATCCGAGCCGCACCTCGATGTTCGGGACCTCGGCCTCCGTGCAGGCCCGCAAAATCGAAGGCGAGCACTGGCTTTGGGGCGTCGGAGTGTGGGGCGACTCCCCGTTCTTCGAGCTGAACGACGTGGGCGTGATCCGGCAGGCGGATGACATCGCGTCATGGGCTAACGTCACCTATCGCGAAACTGCTCCCGGCAAGACGTTCCGGAATTACGCGCTGACGCTAAGCACCATGAACGGGTTCAACTTCGGCGGCGTGCACAAGCAGGCTCGCTTCAACCTGTCCGCCAATTCGCAGCTGTGGAACTACTGGAGGACCAATCTCCGGTTCGCGTACAACGCCCCCGTGCTGAACGACCGCCTGACCCGCGGCGGTCCGCTGATGGGTCAGCCGGCTTGGGGAAGCGTCGGGATCGGTCTGGCGAACAACCACACGTCGAGCACCCGCTGGGACGTGAACTTCATGTGGGGAAACCTGAACCAGGCAAACGACTGGTTCATGGACGTCGGTCTCGGCTTCGAGCCAAGTGACCGGTTCGCCTTCCGCGTCGCACCCGGCGTCTCGTGGATGACCGATCGCCGCCAGTACTACACGGAGCGCGATCGCGACACGGATCGTACCTACGGGCAGCGTTACATCTTCTCGACCGTGGATCAGAAGACGGTCTCGATGCAGTTCCGCGCGAACTACTCGTTCACGCCCGATCTCAACCTCGAGTTCTATGCCGAGCCGTTCGCGTCGAGCGGCAAGTTCACCCGGTTCGGCGAGCTGCCGGAGGCGCGAAGCTACGACCTGCGCGAGTACGGCACCGACGGGACGACGATCGAGGAAATCGTCGAAGAGGACGAGGACGGGAACTCGACCCGCATTTACGAGGTGACGGACGGAGCCGAGACCTTCTACCTGGACGACTTCAACTTCAATACGGTCTCGTTCCGCTCGAACCTGGTCATGCGGTGGGAGTTCCGACCGGGCAGCACGCTGTTCGTGGTGTGGCAGCGAAACCTGTCCGACTACGCCAACATCGGGAACCCGGCAAACGTGAGCGACATGTTCAGCTCGCTCGGAGCCCCGGGCCAGAACATCCTCGCGATCAAGCTGAGTTACTGGCTCCCGATGTAGCCGAATCAGGGTCCGCGATCTTGCCCGCGGTGTGTCCCCTGTCCAACTTGACGGCATGAGCCTGTTCGCGGAGTTCAAGGAACGGCGGCTTCTGCCGTTCATGGGCGCCTATATGGTGTCCGGTTTTGTAGCGCTCGAGGGAGTGGACCAGCTCATCTCGAACGGGTTGCTTCCGGCCATCGCATACCGCCTTGCGCTGGTCATCTACCTGTTCGGGATCCCGGGCAGCCTCTCCATTGCCTGGTTTCACGGGGCCAAGGGACGCCAGCAGGCCACCCGGCCCGAGATCATCATCCAGGCCGTGCTCGCGGTGCTCGCGCTCGCCACCGTCGGACTGGTGGTGCGTGACCACCGAGAAGAGACACGCCTGGCGGAGTTGGCATCGGAATCGGGCATCGAAGCGACGAGCGTCGCCGTTCTCTATTTCGAGGACCTCAGCCCCGGCGGCGATCTCGAGTACGTGGCCGACGGTCTGACGGAATCTCTGATCGACCAGATGTCCGAGATACGGTCGCTCGACGTCGTGTCGAGAAACGGAGTCGTGCCCTACCGCGGGACCGACGTCGCACCGGACAGCGTGGCCCGTGCTCTCCAGGTCGGAAGTCTGATCCGCGGAAGCGTCGAGCCCGATGGGGACGACCTTCGTATCACCGTTCGCCTGGTCGACGGCCTGAGCGGGGCCGACATCGAACGCAGCGTTCTCCGGATCCCCTCCGGCCAGTTCCTGGCCGCCCGCGACTCCCTGGCGGAGAACGTGGGGCGGATCCTGAGGCGCCGCCTGGGCGAAGAGGTCCGGCTGCGAGAGCGGCGCGAGGGGACCTCGAGCGACGAGGCTTGGTCTCAGGTGCAGCGGGCCGAGCTGGTTCTGGAGCAGGCAGAAGACCTGGCGGATTCCGGTGACGCCGAGGGCGCGATCGACAGGCTGGCCCTCGCTGACTCGCTGCTCGTCCTCGCGGAAGCCGCCGACCCCGGCTGGGTCAGAGCTCCGGCCAGGCGCGCGCACGCATCCTTCCGCCAGGCGTTCTTCCTCGCCAACGGCCTCGGTGAATTCGACCGTGCGGGCGAGGAAATAGGAACCGGGCTCGATCACGCCGATCGCGCACTGGAGCTCGATCCTCGCGACGCGGACGCGCTGGAGCAGCGGGGATCGCTCAAGTACCTGTACTTCCTGCTCGACCTGACGGCGGACGCCGATGAATCCGAGCGGCTGCTCGATGAGGCCCAGGCGGACCTGGAAGCGGCCGTCGACGCCGACCCGACACGGGCCAGCGTGTACAGCATCCTGAGTCACCTGTACGTGAACCGGGGCGACAACGTCTCGGTCATCCTCACGGCCCGGCGCGCGTACGAGGAGGACGCCTACCTGGAGGACGCGGACCGGATCCTCAGGCGCCTCTTCTGGGCCCACTACAACCTCGAGCAGCTCCGGGACGCGCGGACCTGGTGTGACGAGGGAGCCTCGCGCTTTCCCGACAACTACCATTTCGCGGAGTGCGGTCTGTGGCTCATGATCTCGTCCGCCGAGGATCCGGACGCCGATGCTGCGTGGGAGCAGTATGCCCGGCTGGATACTCTCTCCCCCGACGAGTACGAGCGACACCTCGGCCGGTTGCTGGTGGCCGGCGTGCTGATGCGCGAGGGCATGCGCGACAGTGCCGCGGTAGTGTTCGCCTCCGGCCAGGGCACCGCGGAGATCGATCCTCTGCAGGAACTCGTGCTGCAGGAAGCCGCGATTCGATCCGTTACGGGTGATCCGGATCGCGCCGTCGAGTTGATCCGGATCTACCTGGCGGCCGACCCCAACGCCTCCCTGGATTCGGGCGGCGGATTGCACTGGTGGTGGCGCAACCTCGCCGGGCGGCAGGACTTTCAGGCTCTCATCGATCGCTGACGGCCCGGCTGGCTGCCCTGCCAGCTGGTGTTGCGTGGTTCCTACACCAGACCTTGACACTCCATCGAGACTGTCTTTTCTTAGAGTCGACTAAACAGCCGAGGGCTGTGGATGCCATGCCGCGTGCATCCGCGACTTACGCTCCTCGCTCCTACGATATGGCTGGGCGCTGATCGAGGCGGACGCGACCCCGGCAATACCAAACACAGAGGCATGGACCGCCGGAGTGGAGAAGCGCCCGCTCCGGACTGCAGGAATGAGCGCCGACCCGCGCGGGGCCGACATGGTCAGCGGTGGGTGCGGCTGAAGAGACCTGGATCAACTTGAAGAGCGGAGTATTGATGAAGAGATGGTTGCTCGTACCGGCTTTGGCCCTCGTGGCCGCGTCGTGCCAGGACCTGAACGAATCGACCGTGGGACCAGAGGAGCAGGCTTCCGCTCCGTCCTTCAGTCACACGGGCCCCGTGACCTCGTGTCTCGACCTGGCGGACCACCCGCCGTCGGCCGATACGCCGCAAATGTCGCCGTGTGACGGGCGGCTAAATGGAGGCACGGACGGGTTCTTCTTTCTGCCGTCTCTGGTGGCCAACCCGGGTGTGGGCGACCCACTGGTCACAGGCCTCGCCTCCTTCCTGCGGGTAGAGGCCGTGAACATCGATTGCCCGACGGGAGAGGATTGCTCCGATTCGGGTGTCATCTCGCCGGTTGCGGAAGGCACGGGCAGCTACTCCGCCAGCTGGAAGAGCCGCAAGAAGGGTAACGGTTCGCAGCCTGCAGAGTCGGCCTGGCGT
>JBATJK010000337.1:0-2926 GCA_049668445.1 Gemmatimonadota bacterium | reverse complement strand
CGGTCCATGAGATCCGTTCGTATACTGTGTGTCATCGTCGGGTGCGAAGCGCGCCCACTCATTCGCCCGGTGAAAGCGCAATTCGTGGACCATCCGCCGATCTCGTCAACAACACCGTTTCAGGGGGCAGATTGCTGAGCCACATGGCACCCGGAATGTCTTGCAAAATATTGTCATTAAACCAATTACAGGACTGTCGCGATCGAAGCCGTGGCCGCGGACCCGAACAATACCCGAAAATCACCATACTCGGGCATGCTCCGGGCATGGTGGCACTTTTCCGCAGGGTGCAAGATCTTCAGAGAGTTCTCGGTACGTGCTTTAGAGGGAGGCTCGTGTATGGATAGGCTTGCCAAGGGACTACTCGCGCTCTTGCTGACCCTGACCGCCGCAGCATGCGGTGGCTCTGAAGACGACGAAGTGAGTCCTGAGATCGAGGCCGCGGTGTTCGAACTTGGAAGTTCGGCCTCCCAGGCCCTCATGGGCACTCTGGTCACTCAGCTCACCGGTGCGATGCAGGAAGGCGGGGCGGCTCACGCAGTGGACTTCTGCTCCACCAGCGCCTTCGAGCTGACGGCGGGAGTCGCGCAGGAGCAGGGCCTGGACGTCAAGCGGACCAGCATGAAGTATCGAAACCCTGCCAACGCTCCCGACGAAGATGAGACCGAAGCGCTCAGGTACTACGAGTCAGCCCTGGCCGAAACCGGTGTCCTACCTGGCCCACTGGTGCGGAAGGCGGGGCGCGACGAGTACAGGTTCTATCGACCCCTGGTCGTGGCCGCGCCGTGCCTCGGCTGCCACGGCTCCACGGGAGAGATCGACCCCACGGTCCAGGCGATCCTTGTCGAGCGCTATCCTGACGATCTGGCGACAGGTTACGCGGCGGGAGACTTCAGAGGCGTGATACGGGTGTCCGTCCCGGCGGACCGGGTCGAGGATACAGGGGACTGAGGCCGCTCGAACGGCTGCAACCACTCCAACCAGAAGATTGACGCATGCTGAAACCTGATGTCGGCGACCTGAATCCCCCGGACCGGATCCTGATGGGACCGGGTCCGAGCGATGTGCACCCGAGAGTGCTGCGGGCGATGAGCACGCCGCTCGTGGGCCACCTGGACCCGGCGTTCATCGAGATCATGCAGGAAGTGCAGGCGCTCCTCCGGTACACCTTCCGCACGGACAACCGGTGGACGATTCCGGTTAGCGGGACGGGCTCAGCGGCGATGGAAGCAGCATTCGCCAACATGGTCGAGCCCGGCGACGTCGTCCTGGTGCCGACCAACGGCTACTTCGGCGCCCGCATGGACAGCATGGCGCGCCGCGCGGGGGGCCAAGTGGTTCATGTGAATGCGCCGTGGGGGGAGCCGTTGGATCCGGCTGACGTTCGATCGGCGTTCGAGCAGCACCGGCCGAAGGTGTTCGGGTTCGTTCACGCGGAGACCAGCACCGGGGCGCTGCAGCCAAACGTCCCCGACCTCACGGCGATCGCCCACGAACATGACGCCTACGTGATCGCGGACACGGTCACCTCGCTCGGGGGCGTCGAGCTTCGGGTGGACGACTGGAACATCGACGTGGCCTACTCGGGTGGCCAGAAGTGCCTATCCTGCCCGCCGGGCGCCAGCCCACTCACGCTCAACGATCGAGCTTTCGACAAGGTCCGGAACCGCGGTGAGTTGGTGCGGAGCTGGTACCTGGACGTCGGCCTGCTCGAGAGCTACTGGGGCGATGATCGGTCGTATCACCACACGGCGCCGATTACCGCCATCTATGGTTTGCGCGAGGCGCTGCGTCTCATTGCCGAGGAAGGGATCGAGGAGCGCTGGGCGCGCCATCTCCATATCGCGGGGGCCCTGAAGGCAGGGGTCGAAGCGATGGGTCTCCGCATGAACCCGGACGACGCCTTCTGGCTTCCCAGCTTGAACGCGGTTCGAATCCCCGAGGGCGTGGACGCAAAGGCCCTGTGCCGACACATCCTCCTCACCCACGGGATCGAGATCGCCGGGGGACTCGGCGACCTGGCCGGCAAGATCATCCGGATCGGCTGCATGGGGCACTCGGCGCAGCCCCGCAACGTGCTGAACCTGCTGCCTGCCCTGGCGGACGGGTTCGCCCGGCAGGGGATCGAGCTGGACGCAGCGGCGGGGCTCGCGGCGGCAGCCGACGCGCTGGAAGCCGTCTGACCGGTTCTGCGACCATGACGAACGACCGATCGATCGCGGGCGAGGACGAGAGCAGGGCCTGGCGTCTAGCCCTCGTCGTAGTGCTGGCCTCGGTGGCCGTGCGCCTGGTCCTGGCCGGGCTGGTCCCCCTCTTCCCGGACGAGACTTACTACTGGGAGTGGTCTCGCCGGCCTGCGCCATCCTACTTCGATCACCCTCCGGCTATCTCGGCGGTCATCGCTTTCGGCACGGCGCTGTTCGGCGACACCCGGATCGGGGTGCGCTTCGGGGCCATCCTCCTCAGTCTCCTGGGATCCCTGGCTGTGATCGCGCTCGCGAGACGGCTCGGCGGCGGACGGGCCGCTCTGGTTGCCGCGATCGCCCTGGCCGTCATGCCGATGGCCGCAGCCGGCCTGCTCCTAGCGACCCCCGACGCTCCTCTGCTGGCTGCATTCGCCGTCGGGACCTGGGCGCTCGTTCGTGCCGTGGAGAAGGAACCGGGCAGCATGGCCGAAATCGGCTGGTGGTGCGCCACGGGACTGGCCCTCGGAGCCGCGTTGCTCTCCAAGTACACGGCTGTACTCCTTCCGGCGGGAGCCGCACTCGGTTTCGTGCTCGACCCGCGGCTTCGTCGTCGGCTTCTGACGCCCGGACCGTGGATCGGCGTCGGACTGGGACTGGCCGCTTTCTCGCCCGTGATCATGTGGAACGCTGAGCTCGGCTGGCCCTCCTTCGCGTTTCAGCTGGACCACGGGCTTGGAGGC
>JBATJK010000336.1:0-2433 GCA_049668445.1 Gemmatimonadota bacterium | reverse complement strand
GCGTGGCGTGGTTTCGCGCGCCAGTCCGGTTCCATAGAATGATCGGGTCCGACGTTCGATGGCCACGGAACGCTCCAGCTGACGGGGCGTTTCGCTTTTAAAGGCGATGCCGCAGTGACCGATCAGCACTCGACGATGAAGACGAATGGGACCGGCGGTCCGGCGATGCGCGAGGTGCGCGACTCCGTCGTCGTCCGCTTCGCCGGTGACTCCGGCGACGGGATGCAGCTTGCCGGGACGCAGTTCACGATGGAAAACGCCCTGGCCGGCAGTGACCTGGCCACGTTCCCGGACTACCCCGCGGAGATTCGGGCACCAGCCGGTACGACGTACGGGGTCTCGTCCTTCCAGATCCACTTCGGGGCGGTCGATGTGAAGACGGCCGGAGACGAGCTCGATGTGCTCGTCGCTCTCAACCCGGCGGCTCTGAAGGTGAATCTGAGGGACCTGCGCATCGGCGGCACCGTGGTCGTGGATTCCGGATCGTTCACCGCCAGGAACCTCGCGAAGGCGGATTACGAAGGGAGCCCCCTCGAGGATGCCACGCTGGCCCCGTACCAGGTCATCCAGCTCGACATCGGACAACTCACGAGGAATGCGGTAGAGCACCTTGGGCTTTCGTCCCGGGACGCGCTGCGCAGCCGAAACATGTGGGCCCTGGGCCTTCTGCTGTGGATGTTCGACAGGGACAAGCAGGCCACGGTCGATTGGCTGCGGGGCAAGTTCAAAGGGGCGGATGATGCCGCTGCCGCCGCGGTGGCCACCCTCAGCGCGGGCCACGCGTTCGGCGAGACGGTGGAGATGCCGACCAAGATCCCGGGCTACACCGTGTCCAGGGCGGAGCTGGAGCCCGGTCTGTACCGGACGGTGAGCGGGAGCGACGCCCTCGCCTGGGGCCTCGTGTCGGGTCTCAAGTCGTCCGGGATCTCGCGGATGGTGTTCGCTTCGTACCCGATCACGCCGGCGTCGCCCCTGCTGCACCTGCTGGCGCGCATGAAGGAGCTGGGGGTCGTCACGTTCCAGGCCGAGGACGAGATCGCCGCCGCGTGTGCCGCGATAGGGGCCTCGTACGCGGGGTCTCTCGGAGTGACCTCGAGTTCGGGCCCCGGGATCGCACTCAAGACCGAGGCGATCGGGCTCGCGGTGGCCACCGAACTGCCCCTGGTGATCGTGAACTCGCAGCGTGGCGGGCCCTCGACGGGCCTGCCGACGAAGACCGAGCAGGGGGACCTGTTCCAGGCCGTGTATGGTCGAAACTCGGACGCGCCCGTGGCGGTGATCGCGCCGGCCACACCAGCCGACTGCTTCCACGTGGCTCGGGAAGCCGTTCGACTCGCGACGCGCTACATGACGCCCGTCTTCGTTCTCACGGACGCGTACCTGGCCAGCGCGGCCGAGCCGTGGCTCATTCCGGACCTTACGACGCTGGACGATTTCCCGGTGGAGATGAGACGCGACCCCGACGAATTCCAGCCCTACGCGAGAGACAGCCAAACCCTGGCCCGCCCGTGGGCCGTTCCCGGGACTCCGGGCCTTGAGCACCGGATCGGTGGCATCGAGCGCGACTCGGCGACGGGCAACATCTCGTACGATCCAGACAATCACCACGAGATGACCCGCTTGCGAGCGCAGAAGATCGCCGGGATCGCCGCCGACATCCCCGAGCAGGGCGTCGAGCTGGGGCCCGATGAAGGCCCGCTGGCCGTGGTCGGGTGGGGATCCACCTACGGGTCCCTGTTCAAGGCGGTCGAAAGGTCCCGCGCGAAGGGCCTTGATGCGTCGCACATCCACCTGCGCCACCTGTCGCCTTTCCCGCGGAACCTGGGAGACCTGCTGGGGCGTTTCGATCGTGTACTGGTTCCGGAGCTCAACACGGGCCAGCTGCTGGCCATGTTGAGGAGCACCTACCTGATTCCCGCCGAGGGACTGAACCGGGTCGCGGGGCGCCCGTTCCGGATCAGCGACATTGAGGCCGCGATCGTCCGCCTGCTCGAGACTGAGAGGACCGCATGAGCCACAGCGTACTGCCCCAGCTCAAGCCGAAGGACTTCGCCTCCGACCAGGAGGTCCGCTGGTGCCCCGGGTGTGGCGACTACGCCATTCTCAAGGCGATCCAGAAGACCCTGGCTGACCTCGAGGTACCGCGAGAGAACAGCGTATTCATCTCGGGGATCGGGTGCTCGTCACGTTTTCCTTATTACATGGCCACGTACGGGTTTCACACGATTCACGGTCGGGCTCCAGCCGTGGCGACGGGTACCAAGCTGGCCAACCCCGACCTCGACGTCTGGGTGATCACGGGAGATGGCGATGGGCTGAGCATCGGCGGGAACCACCTGGTACACGCCCTGCGGCGCAACATCGATCTCAACATCATCCTGTTCAACAACGAGATCTACGGTCTGACCAAGGGACAGGTCTCCCCCACGTCCA
>JBATJK010000335.1:0-1895 GCA_049668445.1 Gemmatimonadota bacterium | reverse complement strand
AATCATACCACACCCGAACAGCAGCAGGGCGATGATACGCTCTCCCCACCGCCGACTCGCCCTGTGTCCCAGGTCGAACGGCACCGTGGACCGGAGGGTGCCCGAGGAGGCTCCCCCCGGTCCACCCCCTGGTGTCGGCGCGGATCCGGAGTGTGTCATGCGGCGAAACCCGGGCAGCTACATCCCCGCCGGCAAGCCGCCGAGGAGCTCTTCGTACTTCTCGCTTGCCAGCGGCACGTAGCCGACTTCCGGCACGAGAAGGGTGGCGTTGTTCAGGTAGAACTCCACGAAAGCGCGCACCTGCGGCTTGGCCAGGGCGTCCGGCTTCACGTAGATGAACATCGGGCGTGACAGCGGGGCGTACGTGCCGTTCTCGATCGTCTCCCGGGAAGGCCCGACGCAACCGTTGCCGTTGTCCACGGCTACAGCGCCCAGTCGATCTGAACTCTCTTCGTAATACGCGAACCCGAAGTAGCCGATCGAGCCTTCGTCGCCTTCCACACCCACTACCAGCACGTTGTCGTCTGCGCTGGCGGTGTAGTCGTCGCGGCTGGCATCCTCTTCACCCACGATCGCTTCGGTGAAGTAGTCGAACGTACCCGAGTCCGTGTCCGGTCCATACAACACGATCTCCTCGTTCGGCCAGTCAGATCGGATCTGGTTCCAACGCTCGACCGTGCTGCCGGGCTGCCACAGGCGGGCCAGTTCATCCACGGTCATGCACGTGGCCCAGTCATTGGCGGGGTTCCGCACCACCGTCAGGCCGTCCCACGCGACCGGGATCTCGATGGCCTCGATACCGTTTTCCGCGCACAGCTCCATCTCAGACTGCTTGATCGGGCGCGAGGCATCGCTGATGTCGGTCTCGCCGCCGCAGAACTTCTTGAAGCCGCCTCCGGTGCCGGAAATCCCGACCGTGACCCTGACGCCCGGGTTGGCGATCTGGAATTCCTCGGCCATGGCCTCGGAAATCGGGAATACGGTGCTCGAGCCGTCGATCGCGACCATACCGCTCAGCCCCGCCTCGTTTCCTGCCTGCTCCCCCCCGCCGCCACATCCTGCGGCCAGGAGGGCCAGCGGCGCCAGTACGGTCAGGGTACGAATCAGCTTACTGGTGTACATCACTGTCTCCTCATTCATGTCTGCTGACGAGTTTGTTCCCGTCCCAAGATAGGCGGCCGCTAACCGGCCGCCGAGCCATGCTGCGTTCTCAGAAGTGGAACTGAAGTCGCGCCTTGAACGAGTTCTCGCTGCGCAGCGCGTCGGTCGTGGGACTCGCGATGTCCCAGTTCAGGGCCAGCTTGTTTCTCTTGGAGAAGAAGATCTGAATGCCCGGCGTGAATCCCCATACCTCGTTGTCGCTGATGTCCGTATTGGTGTCCGCCCAGCCGACGCGGAGGATGGGCTCCACGGCCATGTCGCCGGATCCTACCGGGAACTTCCACGATACGATCGCCTGCCAGCTGGCGATCTTCGCGAAGTCTTCGCCCGTTGTCAGATCGACATCGTCCCCAGCCACGTTCTGGAACGGGTTGTCTCCGAACACGAAGCCGAGCTGGGCGTGTGGTCCGTCGGAAAAATCCCCCCAGTCGGCGAATAGCTCGTAGTTGTAGTGGTAGCGACCCTGGAGCCCTTCCGCCACGGTCTCGTACCCCTGGTCCGTAGCTGCCAGTGCCGCGGCGATCTTCAGGTCCTTGGGGCCGGCCCCGAGCTTGACCTGTCCACGGCCCACGAACTGCTTCTCTGTATTCGAGTCCGTGTACTTGAGTTCGGAGTCCCCCGTGAAGACTCCCGCCCAGTAGGAGAACACGCCGTTGTTCGTGGAGCCGCTGGCCTCGAGGCCGATATCGCGGTCCGACAGGTCGAAAGCCGTCGTGAAACTCGTGACGTTGGGC
>JBATJK010000334.1:0-2170 GCA_049668445.1 Gemmatimonadota bacterium | reverse complement strand
CGGTCCATCTGGGGAACCCTGGAGCACCGATGGTGGGCACTGGACAACGTGCTCAATCTGTTCGGGCTGGGGTTCGTGGGGTTCGTCGACTACGGGGGGGCCTGGTACGACGACCAGACCCCCAGGTGGGGCGGAGCAGCTGGCATTGGAATACGAACGGGTTCATCCCGCGGCTCCGCATCCGACACCGGTCGGATCGACTTTGGCTACCGCTTCGGTCAGGACGTCACCGGAAGCCGGTGGGTGGTCAGCTTCGGATCCGGCTGGGCGTTCCCCTGACGCACCGCACCCAACCGCGGGCGCGTTGCCGGTTCAGGCCCGGCGTGGCACCGTGTCAGGAGGTATCTTCCCTGTCTCTGTAGACCCTATCAGGAGGTAGTCCTGGCCCGAACGGTCGGCCGTACCCGCACGGCTCGGGTGACAATTCGCTCTCTGGCCCTGATCCTGACTCTCATGCCGGGCCTGAGACCGGGTTGGGGCTCGGTCGGACCGGTTCAAGCTCAGGAAACGGCCGGCACGACCGAGGCGACCGTCGCGGGAGCGGCGATGGGCCTGTACGCAGGAGCGGCGCTCGGTGGGTTGGCATCGCTCGTTCCGTGCAATCAGACGTTGGCCGGGATCTCCTGCGTGCGAACCGTGGCTGTCGTGGGCGCGGGCATCGGACTGGCCTCTGGCGTGACCCTCGGCCGCGAGGACTCGGATGCGATTTGGGATGCGTATCGTCGAGCCGGCGTCGGATTCCTGGCCGGGTCGGCGGTCGTACTCGCGCTCAAGCCCTTCGTGGACAGGTGGAGCTGGGCTGACGTGGCGGCGGGCGGAGTCATTGGCTCATCGATTGGAGCGGGAGGGTCCGGGGCCTGGATCGGCCTCGTCCTCGGAATGGGCGTCGGCGTCGGCCTCTGGCAACTGGTCCCCTCCATGGAGATGCCCGACGCGATCGGTGTCGGCCTGATCGGAATGGCATTGGGTGGCTTCACCTCGTGGATCATCCGGGCCGTCGACGCTGGGGATTCTCCCGCGTCCGATCTCCCCGTGCTGCAGTTCGACGTGGCGGTTCCATGGTAGGGTGGCGACCGCCTCCCCGGAGAGTACTCGCGCTTGTCGTGACCCTTTGCGCGAGCTGTACGGTCTCGCACCGGATGCAGCCGCTGGGTCCACGTGACGTACGGTCGCAAGCAGGCGCGGTCGCCATGGTCGAGGGAACGGCCGAGCACGGCGGGTATTCCTGCGAGGCCCGACGAGAAGGCGACGGCGACGCGGTGCGCTGGTTCGGCCCACAACGAGAGCCTGATCGCCGCGCGCTTGCGGACTGGTGCTCCGGCGTCGGCCCGGTCGAATTCCGGCCGGAGCCCGCATCCGATGGGTCGCTCTCATCGCAGGTTTCGGACTCGGCCTTCACGGTGGTCACGTGGAACGTCCACGTCGGTGGAGGCGACCTCGTCAGCTTCCTGCGGGACGAGCTGGACTACGCGTGCGACGCGCAGGGGTCTCGGCAGACGAGATGGCATTTCGCACTATTGGTCCAGGAAGCCTACCGCGCATCCTCCGCCGTGCCGGAGGTGCCCGAGGGCACTCCTGCACGAGACCGCATTGCCGGAGCCCCCCCGAGCGGACCTCGTCTCGACATCGTTCAGATAGCCGAGAAGTGTGGACTGGCTCTGTTTTACGTGCCCTCGATGCGAAACGGAACCGAAGCGGGGGAGCAGGGTCGCGAAGATCGCGGCAGTGCTATCCTCTCGACCCTGCCGCTTGGCGAACCGGTGGCGATCGAGATTCCTTTCGAGGCCCAGCGGAGGGTCACGGTCGTGGCCTCCGTGCGGGTCCCGGGTGGTTCAGCGCTCAGACTCGCGAGCGTTCACTACGATGTGGCCGGCAACATCCTGCGAGTTCTGGGGACCGGCGGATCGATGCGTGTGCGGCAGAACGACGGCCTGACCGAAGCCCTGGACCTGATGGACCCGGAACGCGCCATTCCGATCGTGGTCGCCGGAGATCTCAACACGTGGTCGCACCGCGAAACCGTAGTCCTGCGGATGCTCGAGACTTATCCGGACTCGCCGCCGCCCGGCAGCGAGAAGACACGGGGCAACTGGCCGCCGGATCATTTCTTCTTCCGGGCCGGGGACGGTGCTCTCGAACTGGTGGAAGGTTCCTACCGGGTCGTGGAGGA
>JBATJK010000333.1:0-2265 GCA_049668445.1 Gemmatimonadota bacterium | reverse complement strand
GAGGGCGATCGGGTCGGGTTCGACACCATCGGACCGATCGTGGAGAAGGTCGGCCGTGACTTCGGGCTCGAAGCCCTGCCGCTTCCGATTCGCTCGGTCGGAGTGAAGGCCGATCTCCGGGCCTACGAGCACCCGGTCCTGGTCAGCGGCCCGGCGGACTGGAACCGGCTGATCGAGGCGGCGTCCGTGCTCACGGCAGACGTGCCCGGAATCAACCGGTGCATCTGGAACCTCGGCCACGATACTCCGCGCATGGCTCGGCCGCTTCACAGGACCATGACGCGAGACCGCCTCGATCTGTTGAGGGAGGCCGACCACATGGTGATGGAAGGTCTGCGCTCTCATGGCCTGTATGACGAGATCTGGCAGTGTCCCACCGTGCTCATCCCGCTGGACCTGAAGGGTGACGGCGGGGAGCTGGTCGTGGTCCGTCCGGTCTACTCCAAGCGGGCCATGACCGCGGCTCCGGTGGAGCTGCCCGTGGCCCTGCTGGACGAACTTCGGACAGGCATCCTCGGGCTCGAGGGAGTGTCGGGTCTGGCGCTCGACATCACCTCGAAGCCGCCGGGCACGATCGAATGGGAGTAGGGCCAGTCCGCAATCCGAGAGTTGAATGAGACAGAAGTCCCTTCCGCAGCGCATCGCCACCTGGGTCCTGGTTGCCCTGATCGCCGCGACCCTGCTGCGCACCTGGGACAGGTTGCGGTCCCCACCGGAGCCCGTCGTGCAGGAAGTCGTCCACAGGCCGGACCTCGTGAAGTGGGAGCTGCCCGGCTGCTACGCGCTTCGCGTGGATCCCTGGGAATGGACCTCGTCCGCATCCGACACGACCAGGCCAGAAGCTCCCGCGTTTCTCACCCCTCCGACGCGGATTCGGCTGACGGCTGATTCGACCGACCAATGGCGGCGGTCCAGGGTCACCTACCGGGCGGTGCCCCTCACGGGTGATCACGATCCGCGTGTCGGCGAGTACATGCGCTGGGTCGCGCGGGCCGACACCCTGTGGTTGCTCTGGTCTGATGGAAGGGCCGGGGGAGGTGTGGCGCTGCGTTCGGTGGGCGATAGCCTGCTGGGGCGAGCCCGTGTCTTCGATCGGGTGCTGGAACTCGACGGCAGTTCGAGCGCGGCCGCCTGGAAACTGGACTGCCTGACGCTCGAGCGGCGGCGAGAGCGAACGACCCCCCGTCGCTGAATCCGCTCAGGGCAGCTCGATCTGCGGGTCGTCCGGGTCGGCACGATACAGAACCAGCGTGCGCCCGATCACCTGCACGAGGTGCGTTTCTTCCAGCTGGGCCGCCAGTTCCTCTCCCGTCTCCCGGACACCCGCCGGCGCCGAATCCTGGACCTTCACCTTGAGGATCTCGCGCGTGTTGAACGCCTCACGTATGGCCCTGATTCCCGGAACCGTAAGGCCTTCCTTGCCGATCTGGTGAATCGGTTTCAGCGGGTGCGCCAGTCTCTTCAGATAGGCGCGCTGCTTGTTCGTCAACGTATCGATGGTGCTGCTTCCTTTCGGTTGATCGTCTCCGGCCCGAACATAGGGGGAATCGGAGCGCGGCCCAAGTTCTCCATGAGAGGTCGAGGCAGGTGACACGCGGCGGGCCGGCTCTTTCCATCGAGGAGGAAATCACCATGACCGGGTCGAGAACGGGATCGCTGCTCCTGACGCTGGCTGTCGCGCTCGGATTGCCCGCAGACGGTCTGGCCCAGGAGGACGTACGGGGAGGAGAGCCGACCTTCCCGGCCGAGGCCAGAATCCTGGTGGACGGCGTCTTCCAGCGCTGTGAGGGCATCGCATTCAGCGGCGAGGGCGACCTGTACGTTGCGGGCAACGCCGCCCTGTGGAGGGTCGAAACGACCGGCGAGGTGACGAAGATCGCCGACATGTACTCGAACCTGGGTCTCGCTCCGATCGGAGAGCGCGACATCCTGATGGCGGACTTCGGGCCCACCAACCGGTTCAATCTGGGCCCGAATTCCGACGGCATCGTGTGGCGGGTCACTCCCGAAGGAGACACGACGCGTGTGGTGGACGGAGGGATCGGAGATCCGAACTTCGTGATGGTGCTGGCGGATGGTTCGTTCCTGGTGACCGACGACGCGACGGACGAGATCCTGTGGGTCGGCGAGGAGGGGCAGCCGCGACTGTTTACCGACGCCGTCGGACACCCCAATGGCATCGCCCTGTCGAGCGACGGAAGCACGCTCTACGTGGCCCAGATCTTCGAGAGTCTCCGTCCCACGGTGACCAGCGGCAAGGTGTGG
>JBATJK010000332.1:0-5781 GCA_049668445.1 Gemmatimonadota bacterium | reverse complement strand
CCGGCAGGTCGGCCAGGGCGCGGGCCGCACGGACTCTCTCGCGGGCCGCGCCGAGACGGTACCCGCACCGGAAGGCGAGCCAGTGGGCACAGGACCGGTGGCCTCCCACTTCCCAGCCACGCAGGCGGTCGTACTCCGCCACCAGGGTGAGGAACCGGTGCTCGGCGGCATGAATGTGTGCAGCCAGGAACACGATCTCTTCTTCCAGCGCTTCGATCCTGGCCGTGTCGGAGGGCGAATCAGTATCCTGACCAACCGGAGCAAGAGCAGCAGCGTAGACGCTTGCCGTCTCACGAACGTGGTAGGTGACGGCGACCTGGGTTGCCAGACAGACCATCGAGAACTCCCGTATCGAGTGGACCGAACAAACACCGAATCACATCCTCAATATACACCCCTACTTTTCGGGCTTTGAGGTTGAGTTACAGGGCACGAACGAAGGTCAGGAGGTCAGACGATCCGGCGGCGGGAGAGAACGCGCGAGAGAAGGCATCCAGCAGGGCTCAGGGGCCGCCTGGAGACCGGATCCCGGACTCGCACCCCACCGCACCCCGACATCCGTCAAGGACCCTTGTGACAGTTCGCGGCCGGGGCTGCGGCCGGAACGACTTCGGTGCCGCGCCCGGTAAGCCCTGCCCGGCCGAACCGGACCGCGCCGCCCGCAGCCCGCGAGATCCGCTTCAGCCCGTCGACTGACCCCGGCGGCTGCAGGCCCCGTGACGGCAGGCCCCGCCACGACCGTGTCCCTGTCCCTGCCCCTGGCCGGCCGCAGCGCCCTGATGGTGCTGACAGTTCCCACCACCCGCGTGATGCCCACGACCGTGCTGCCCTCCGGGACATCCCGTACCGGACACCGGGCCGCCTTCCGGCTCTTCCAACTCCGCCACGTAGACGAACAGGCTACGGGCCTGCTCGTCGGACACGAAGTCCGGGGCGACCGGAGGCATCATGCCTCTCGGGGAACGGAGTTGTTCGAGGAAGGCTTCGAACGACAGTCCCGTGCCGGCGAGGGTCGGACCGAAGGCTCCGGCGGCGGCGGGTCCGTGGCAAGTGGCACAGCCCGCGGACTCATACAGGTCGGGGTCCGGGACCGCAGTCCACTCGGGCAACGCCGCGGTGGTCACCAGAACGGAACCGATCATCAGGACAACAAGCGAAGAGAAGCGCAGCACGACGTCCTCCGCATGGTGCGGGTTCACCGGATCCCCGGGGGAGAGAATCCAGCCTCGACCAGAAACGTGCGTCTGGCCCTTGAGGGTGTCAACTTCAATCCAT
This sequence comes from Gemmatimonadota bacterium, assembly GCA_049668445.1. Taxonomy (GTDB): domain Bacteria; phylum Gemmatimonadota; class Gemmatimonadetes; order Palauibacterales; family Palauibacteraceae; genus Benthicola. Next base: position 4,506 of record JBATJK010000332.1, on the reverse strand, counting down.
CCACGTACTCCAGGAGGATGAAACGCCATGAGAACCGGTTCGATCCGACACCCGCTGTACGCCCACGGAATGGCCTGCCTGTTCCTCGCCATGACTGCAATCCCGGGCCTGGCGCAGGAGGCCGAGCCCTGGCACACACTGATCCGGCCCGAGCGGGTGTTCGACGCGGCTACCGGAGAGGTCCGGTCCGGTTGGGCCGTGCTGGTCGCGGGTGAACGTATACAGTCCGTGGGACCTGTCGACGACGTCCGGGCACCGCGGGGCGCCCGGGTCGTGGACCTTCCGGGTGCGACGCTCCTCCCGGGACTGATTGACGCCCATTCGCACCTGTTCCTGCATCCGTATGACGAGACCCTGTGGGACGACCAGGTGCTGAAGGAAGCGCGGGCCTACCGGACGCTCATGGCCGGAGTGAACGCCGAACGCACGCTGATGTCCGGGTTTACCCTCCTCCGGGACCTCGGGTCGGAAGGAGCCGGTTGGGCCGATCTCGCCGTGCGCGACGCGATCGCCGACGGCCTGATCCCGGGGCCGAGGGTGCTGACGGCTACGCTGGCCATAGCGGCCACCGCCTCCTACGCCCCCGGGCCGCGAGGATGGGACCCCGACCTCGCCCTTCCCCAGGGCGCGCAGATGGTGACCGGCGAGACCGAGATCCGGCGGGCCGTGCGCGAGCAGGCCGGACACGGTGCGGACGTGATCAAGGTATACGCCGACTTCAGACGCGCCTCCGGAACCGCGCCCACGTTCACGCTGAGCGAGCTCGAGGTCCTGGTGGACGAAGCCACGGCCGCCGGTCTTCCGGTATCGGCGCACGCCAGTTCGCCCGAGGGAATGCGACGAGCCACGCTGGCCGGCGCCCGGACGATCGAGCACGGATCGGAGGGCACGGCCGCGGTATTCAGCCTGATGGCCGAGCGGGGCGTCGTCTTCTACCCCACGCTGGCCGCTGCCGCCGCGTACGATGAGTACTTCAGCGGACTGGATGGCGGCTGGGAGCTGGATACGCCGGAAGCTGAGCTGAGCCCGGGAATCAGCGGTACCCTGGAGGCAGTCCGCGAGGCCAGGCAGGCGGGAGTGGCCGTGGGGCTCGGCAGCGACGTCGGCGTATTCCCACACGGCGAGAGCTGGAGAGAACTGGCATGGCTGGTACGTGCTGGCATGTCCCCCGCCGAGGCTCTGCAGGCCGCCACCGTCGTGAACGCCCGCGCCCTGGGCCTCGAAGGCACCGTAGGGGAGATCTGGCAGGGAGCGTACGCGGACCTCGTCGCCGTCGAAGGTGACCCGACCGCCGACGTCGAGGCCGTGCGGAACGTCGTGTTCGTGATGAAGGGCGGCGTGATCTACGATTCGCCCTAGTACCGTATCGCGCGGGGCGTTTGCTTGACGCCCGTGGAGGGACCGGTTATCCGTTAACCCATGATTCGACACGAGATGACACCTGCGCACGGCCTGAGCACCTCCTGGTGGTGGTGGCACTGCGTACGTCCGGAGGTGGCATCCGCCTGAGTTCGATCACTCCCAGGTAGACATTCAGCCCACCTTCGGCCGCACGGAGGTGGGTTTTTCGCATCCCACCGCCGCGTATCCCGGGTGATGAGAAGGGGATCATGCAGCATCCGTTCGACATAGCCGCCGACCTCGACACGCCGGTGTCAGCGTTTCTGAAGCTCGCTCCTCTGCGACCACGCTTCCTCCTGGAGAGCGTGGAAGGAGGAGAGCGGTTGGGTCGCTACTCGTTCATCGGCTTCGGAGAAGCCCTTGAAGTGCGGGTGGGCGACGGTGAGTTCCGGGTCGGCGACACGGTGCGGCCGATTCCGGACAGTACCGCCGGTTTGCTCGACGCTTTCCGGGACGCCCTGTCGCGGGTGCGGCGGGCAGAGCCGGAAGTGCCGGACCTGCCGTTCGCCGGAGGCCTGGTGGGCGTGACGGGGTTCGAAATGGCGGGAAGGTTCGAGAACCTCAAGGTCCCGGCCAGCGCCAACGGTGACCTGGAGGCACAGTACCTGGCGCCAAGTTCACTGCTCGCGTTCGACCATGTGTCGCGCCGCGTGGCCTTGCTGCACTCGGGAGGCGAAGCGGAGCGGTTGGCTCTGCGCCGCGAAGTCATTGCCCTCCTCCGCGGTCCCCTTCCCGTTCGGGCGGGCGGAGCAACCGGACACTCGGCCCCCGTGCCGAGTCTGGCCCGGCCCGACTTCCTGGCAGGAGTGGATCGCACCAAGCAGCATATCTCGGCCGGTGACGTCTACCAGCTCGTCCTTTCCATCCGATTCGAGGGCCGCTGCGACATTCCGCCGTTCGAGGCCTACCGGGCGCTGCGTCTTCTCAACCCCTCGCCATACATGTACTACCTCGACCTGGGCGGCGTGTCGGTCGTGGGCTCTTCGCCCGAGGCGCTGGTACGCCTGGAAGGTCGGGAGGCGCAGTTGAGACCGATCGCCGGGACCCGTCCGCGAGGGGCGACAGTGCCGGAGGACGACGCACTGGCGGAGGAGTTGCTGGCCGACCCCAAGGAGAACGCGGAGCACGTGATGCTGGTCGACCTGGCACGCAACGACCTCGGACGCGTGGCCATCCCGGGCACTGTCCAGGTCGATCCGTTCCGAACCATCGAGCGTTACAGCCACGTGATGCACATCGTCAGCGGCACTCGCGGCGTCCTGGCGCCGGAACGTGACGCGTTCGACCTGTTCGCAGCGGCTTTTCCGGCCGGGACGGTCGTCGGTGCGCCCAAGATTCGAGCCATGGAGATCATTCGCGAGCTGGAGCCGATAAGGCGCGGCATCTACGCCGGGACCGCCGGATACTTCGCGGTGGGTGGATCGATGGACCAGGCGATCGCTATTCGCACCCTGATCTTCGAAGACGGTGGCTATGCCTACCAGGCCGGTGCCGGAATCGTGGCGGACAGCGTACCCGAGAAGGAACACCAGGAGATCCTGGCGAAGAGCGCGGCTCTCGAGGCGGCCCTGTCGTTGGCCGAGGAGGGATTGTGAGACGCGTGCTGCTGATCGACAACTACGATTCCTTCACTTACAACCTGGTGCAGGCCCTCGCCGTCCTGTCGGCAGAGGTGACGGTGAAGAGGAACGACCGCATCACCGCGGCCGATGCTCTCGCTCTCGATCCAACCCACCTCGTCGTTTCTCCGGGGCCGGGGAGGCCCGAGGACGCGGGGGTCTCGATGGCCGTCATCGAGGCCATGATCGGGACCACGCCCGTGCTGGGCGTGTGCCTCGGACACCAGGCACTCGCCTCCGTGTGCGGGGCCACGGTCGAGTCGGCGCGATCCCTGATGCACGGTAAGGCATCCACGGTATACCATGACAGCCGCACGCTGTACGAGGGCCTGCCCAACCCGATGCGGGCCGGCCGCTACCACTCGCTGGCGGTGACGGAGGAATCCGTACCCGACGAACTCACGGTGTCCGCCTACACCTCCGACGGCGAGATCATGGGGCTGCGGCACAAGTCCCATCGGGCGGAGGGCGTACAGTTCCACCCCGAGAGCATCCTGACCCCCGAGGGCGATCGACTCCTTCGGAATTTTCTGGACTTCGACGCGGTCGGAGGTGGAACGTGAAGGACATCCTCGAGCGGCTTCTCGATGGTGGCCACCTGACCGAGGACGAGGCCGCCGCGCTGCTCACGGCGCTGGCCGAAGACCGGCTGCCCGGCGCAGTGGCCGGAGCGTTCCTCGCCGGCCTGCGTCTCAAGCGGGAGACCGCGGACGAGATCCGGGGATTTGCGCGAGCCATGCGAGCGCTTGCCCGCCGCCCTGATCTTCCGGACGGAATCCGGGCGGTCGACATCGTGGGCACGGGTGGCGACGGATCCGGTAGCCTAAACCTGTCGACCGGGTCCGCGCTTCTGGCTGCGGCCAGCGGAGTGCCGGTCGTGAAGCACGGCAACCGCTCCGTGTCGAGCCGCTGTGGAAGCGCGGACGTGCTCGAAGCGCTGGGCCTTGGACTTCCTCTCGACGAAGCAGGGGCCGGCGAATGCCTTCGGCAGACCGGATTCACGTTTCTGTTCGCTCCGCATTACCACCCGGCGATGAAGGCGCTCGTGCCGGTCCGGAAAGCCCTCGGGGTCCGGACCGTGTTCAACATCCTGGGGCCCCTGACCAATCCGGCCGAGCCTCCGTTCATGGTGGTAGGCGCGTTCAGTCCGGAGGTCGCCGCCCTGATGGCCGAGGCACTGTCCGGGCTCCCCGTCGAGCGCGCCTTCGTGGTGCACGGCGCGCCGGGCTGGGATGAGGCCACGCCCTGCGGGCCCTTCACCCTGTTCGACGTGCGGCCCGGCAGCGTTTCGGAGGAGGTGCGCGATCCCGCCGACTACGGCATCGGTCGCTGCGAGCCCGGGGACCTGGCAGGAGGAGACGCGGCGGAGAACGCAGCCGCTTTGCGGGATGCCCTCACCGGAACGCGCGGCCCGCATCGGGATGCCTTGACTCTCGGCGCTGGCCTGGCTCTGGAGGTCGCGGGGGAAGTCGCCACGCTCGGCGAC
>JBATJK010000331.1:0-1637 GCA_049668445.1 Gemmatimonadota bacterium | reverse complement strand
GGCTCCTCGCGGGGCACAGTTGCGAGGGAATCTAGGGAACCCGCCAGATCCGGTTTGGTCATGCCGGATCTGGCCACCGCCCTCTGCACCTGCGGTATGCATCGTGGGAGGAGGTCGTCGGTAGTTCGCACGCTGGCGCGTGCTAAAATACCCAACGGGCGTCAACGCTGAGTGCTCAGTCCGACTTCGTTTCAAGTTCGTTCACGCGGTAGACGATGAAGTCGTCCCGGTGAGAACGGGTCGGGGACCGAAAGACTGCCACAACGGTACATCCAGTCAATGATAGACGCTCCGAGTCCACCCGAGGGCACAGCCAGATCCGATCCACCCGCGTTGTCACCGCGCCTCGGGAGAGTCGCGAGGACGATCCTGTGGCTAGCGGCTCTGGGATTTGGCATCGGTTTGCTCTACTTCGTCATCCGGCCCGGCCAGCGGGCCTCGGGGCCGAGCTCGTTCATCTTCTGGTACGCGATTCCCGCGCTGGTCGTCTTGCTCTCCGCGTGGGCGCTTCGGTCCTCGGTCGAGCGTCAGGTCGCCACGGCCCTGTTGCTGGTTTCGGTCGCAGGGTCGGTCTTCGCCACTGAAGCAATTCTGCGGGCCTTTCCACAAAGAGTGACTGGCTTCACACTGACGACTGCCGTCGCCGATTCAGTGTGTCCCGGGGAGTACCGTCGTCAGACGGGCTGCCTGGCTGCAGCCGAGGAGGGCAGGCCCTTCGATCGGCGCTCGACGCTGCAGGTTGTCGAAGACCTCGAGGCGCAGGGAATCGAGGCATGGCCCAGCATCGACGCTTCTCACTACATAGACCCTGACTACGCGATCACCGTCGAGGGCAGAGTACGCATTCCTCTTTCGCCCGGGATACCCGAAGTCCTCACGGTCTTCTGCAACGAAGCGGGTACGTGGGTTACCTACGAGTCCGATGAACTCGGCTTCAACAATCCGGAAGGCGGACACGGGGCAGACGAGGTGACCGTCGCGATCGTCGGTGACTCTTTCGTACACGGTTGGTGCGTTCCGTTCGAGCAGACGCTGGTCGGACGTGTTCGGGAGTTAGATTCCACGGTCCTGGGCCTGGGGCTCGAAGGAAGCGGCCCCCTGATACAACTGGGCATCGAGCGTGAGTTCCTGACGCCGATTCGCCCTGACGTCGTGGTGTGGGTGTTCTTCGAAGGAAACGATCTTCGTGACCTGAAGCGTGAGTTCGCTCACGAGATTCTTCCGCGCTACCTGGAGCCGAACTTCACTCAAGGCCTCAGGGAGCTGACGCCCGCACTCGCCGATCAACTGCGCGAGCAGGTGATGGAGCTTCGGAGGAAGGAAGTCTCCCGGGCGGAAGGCGCGCGACAGGCGGGTGAGTCCACGCGCCGGAGACGGGAGTCGCTCGCTGGATGGCTCAGGCTGAGCGAGCTTCGCACCCGGCTCCGGGAACTTGGCAAGTCGAGAGCACACCCTCAGCCTTACGACCCGGCGATTTTTGAACAGGTCACGGCCCGGATGCGTGACGATGTGGATGGCTGGGGCGGAACCCTCCTGTTCGCCTACATGCCATCTCGCCGCCGGTTCGCGGAATCGTCGACGGCGAACCCGCACAGGGACAGTATTATCGCCCAGGTCGAGACACTCGGGATTCCGGT
>JBATJK010000330.1:0-1876 GCA_049668445.1 Gemmatimonadota bacterium | reverse complement strand
GGCGGCTGCTGTGGAAGATCGGCGTCGCGACTTCCTTCGAGCGCTGGAACGTGGGCCTCACCATCACTACACCGAGCCTTCACCTGTTTGGGAACGGTGACATCAGCTACGAGACCGTGGCGGTCCTGGCCGACGCTGATCAGCTCACCTCCACTTTCCAGGACGACCTGGGCACGGGCTACGCGAACTCCTGGGCTGTCGGCGCCGGTGGCGAGTACGTAGGCGACGGTTGGAAGGCTCATATCGCGCTGGAGTGGTTCGACGCGATCAACGTGGTCGTGCTGGACGGGCAGCCGTTCTACTCCCAGACCGACTCGACGACCGTGATCGACCCGGACGTGACCAACATCATGCGGAGTCTGGTGAACGTGGCACTCGGATACGAGTACACTTTCAGCGACAAGTACTCCGGGTACGCCACGTTCTACACGGATTGGACCGGTTCGGAGGCAGGCGTAGCGTCCCAGACCACCACCACGCCCTGGAATCTGTGGACCTTCGGGGCGGGGGCGATCTTTTCCATCGGTCGCTCGGAGTTCACGACGGGCCTCACGTACAAGTTCGGCGGTCGCGAGAACATCGCCCAGTTCAACCTCATTCCGAACGACGATGTCGAGGATGAACTCCTGTCCGACGGAGCGGATGGGGCCTTCTGGCGGCTCTCGCTGGTCCTCGGCTTCAAGCTGGAATTCGCCCCCGACCTCTGACGCTACTCGTTGCGGGTTGCGTCCGATCGTGGCATCCCGCTCTCGGTTCTCGCCTGTGTAGTGCCTGCGACGCCTTAAAGCTGGGCATGCGGCGATCTCTCTCCAACGCCCGTGACATCAACCAATTAGCCTGATCGGGGCCTGCCTGCTCAGGGCGCTGTAGCGCCCCAGCGTCGTTCGGCCCCGGTCTTGCCCGATACACGGGTGAGAGCGGGGACACCTGAAGCGACGAGGCGAACACGTGCGAGTCCTGCACATACACAAAGGCGTAGGCCACGCGGGTGGTGGTGCCGGGATCTCGATGCAGCGATTGCACCGGACCCTGCTCCGGCTCGGGGTTGATTCGAAGATCCTGGTTCTGCAGGACGAAGGCGCCGGACCCGACGTATCCCGCTTGCCCCGCATCGAGACCCTGTCGCTCGAGAGCCGGCTTCGCTCCATCACCAGCCGACTCGGCCTGAACGACGTGCATCGTCTGGGCTCGTTTCAGCTCGGCAGGCACACGTTTTTCCAGAACGCTGACCTCGTGCACTTCCACGGCATGCACAGCGGCACGTTCTCGTACCTGGCGTTGCCCGGGGTCTCTTCAGCGAGGCCCTGCCTGCTCAGCCTGCACGACACGTGGGCGTTCACCGGTCACTGCGCCCATTCGTACGACTGCGAGCGTTGGAAGACGGGGTGCGGTGACTGCCCGAGTCCCGAGGAGCTTCCCGCGATCGCCCGTGATGGCACGCGCCTCGAATGGCGCATGAAGTCCCGGGCCCTCCTCAAGTCGGGCATTCGGTTGATCAGCAAGAGCACGTGGACGACGCGAATGGCCAGGGTGAGCGCGCTTCGCCATCTTCCGCTGACCGAGATTCCCTATGGAGTGGACACCGGTGTGTATCGGCCACGCGGAAGAGCCCGAAGCCGCGAGCTCCTCGGCCTCCCGCAAGACCGGTTCGTGCTCCTGGTCTCGGCACGGGACCTGGGTAACCGCCGCCACGGGCTCGACCTGCTGGTGCGCGCCCTCCAGGGCCTCGCGCCGGATCTGTCGGCACGTTGCATCCTCCTGGTCATGGGAAGGCAGGGGGTCGAACTGGTCCATGGTGCGGGCCTTCCCGTCCGGGATCTAGGGTATTTGGCCGACGGTCACCTGAAGGCCATCGCCTACTCCGCTGCCGACCTGT
>JBATJK010000329.1:0-3803 GCA_049668445.1 Gemmatimonadota bacterium | reverse complement strand
CGGGGCTGCTCATGCTCCGTGTTCCTTTCGTGGTAACCGGTGGATCACCCTCTACACCCCCGGGAAATGGCGATTGCTATATCAAGAATCGTGCTACGGCGAGACGTGCTCAGGCCCGTCCGATGACTCGAAAATGAAGGCCTGTACAAAGGCATGACGGGTAGCCCGGTCGGGGATCAGTCCACGTCCCTTTCGACCAGTCCGTGGATCATCCGGGAGGCGAGCTCGGCGGGCATTCCGAAGTCGGTGGCACGCCGATACGCGGCGCCCAGGATCTCCAGTTCGCCGCCGTCGAACCAGACGCCGCCGCACTCCGGACACCGGTCCACGATGACGTTCTGGATGACTTCCTTGCGCATTTCGGCGCCGTCGTGCTGACAGCGCAATGTCTCCTCGCGCTCCGCCTTCAGCTTGAGCTCGCAGTCCATGCAGGTGGGGACGCCTTCGAACTCCGTGCGGGTCCTACGTTTACCGCATCGAACGCACGTTTCGCCTATCGACTCTTCGCCCGATTCGATGACGTGTCGGATCACCAGTTGGGACAGGTCGGCAAGTGCCTTCAGCTGGATCGGTCGTTCGATCACCTGGTAGGCCTCGTGAAAGTACCGCGCTGGATAGTATCGAACGCGCTCGCAGTCGAAGTCCACGACGAGGAAATCACCCGCCTCGGCTCCGACCGTGCCGTGGATCGTCTGGACGACGGCGGGTTCTTTGAGTTGGGCGCCGTACACGCGCCCGGTGCGGCTGTATATGCGCCACTCCACGATGTCCTCCGGGATCATCCGGCTCATTGGGTCACGACCCAACCCGCACCGCCCCTAGAAGTTATCGTGATCCTAACGGTAGCCCGCCGGGTTGTCACCACCCGCCTGGATGCGCGCTCCGAAGAGGTGGACCGAAGGGCGCGCTTCGGGACTTCCTGTCCCGTCGAAACCCGCGGGCCCTCCGTACTCGTATGAGATGGCATGCGAAGGTCGGATCCCGGCGGATCCGGCCCGGATGACCTACACAGGAGGTCGATTGTGGCGGACGACAAGAACGAAGAATCGGTTCAGCCCGAGGCCGAAGTCGACGGCGTCGAGGTCGAGGTCGAGATCGAAGCCGAAGAAGTGAAGGAAGACGCCGAAGAAGGCTCCGGCGAGGCGCGCGAGGAATACTCGGTGTGCGGTGAAGATCTGCTGAGCCGGGTCAAGGAGCTGGTGCGGGAAGGCAACATCCGCCGCATCACGATCCGCTCCGAGGAAGGCAACACCCTGATCGAGATCCCGCTGGCCATCGGTGTGGTCGGTGCGATGCTTTTACCGGTGTGGGCCGCCATCGGTGCGATCGCGGCACTGGTGACCAACTGCACGATCGCCGTCGAGCGCCGGGAGGACTGATCCTCCCGGCCTCGGCTGGACGCGGAGGCGTCCGATTATGGGGTCTCGAAGGCTATCGGTAGATCGGTCCACGCCGCGACACGGCGGTCGCGGCTCATGGCCGGTTTGAATCGCATCACCTGAACCGTCGCCATCACGGCTGCGTCCAGGTGTGGATCCCCGCTCGACTCCGCGAGCAGCGAATCGGCTGCCCGTCCCGTTTCATCCACCCGCACGCGAACCACGACCTTCCCTGCGTGGCGCTCGTGCGGCCGATACTGCAGGAGCAGTTGCTCCGAGACCTCATCCCAGTTTTCCAGAAGCGGGGGGATCTCGGTAACGGCCAGCACATCGCTGTCCTTCTCGATTAGCACCATGGTGAACCGGGGCGCGGCCGGAGCTGGCCGGTTTCCTAGCGGGTCGGCCGACACCGTGGTCACCTGCAGCAGGTCCGACCCGGCGGCCGGTTCCTCGTCCGTCGACCTGACGGGATTCGCCCGCGGAATGCCACCGGAAAACCCTGCGGCCTGTCCTCGGCTGCGGCAGCGGCTGATCTCTCCCAGGACGGGATCTCCGTGGGGAAGCGCCGACAGGTCGCGCCGGTCGCGTTGCGTCGGCCGGAAGCTGACGCAGTTCATCCGGACGATGTGCACCACCTCGTCCGTGGTGTAGTCGCCTGTGGCCAGCATCCTCACGAGGTCGGCCTTCAGCAGGGGGCCCGTGGCCTCCACCGCCTCCTGACCGCCAACGGGGGACGCGACCAGGGCAAGACTCCACACGAGGACGACGCCGGCCGCCCGCGCCCGTCGGACCGTCTCGATCCCGCTCATTTCATATACCTCCACCGGGCGGCGACCGGGCCGAACCCCACCCTTGGAATTCGAGACCGGTGATGCCGCTGTCACCGCCAGAATCCGCAACGGTCGTACCCGATCGTCGGATATGCGTTTAACTGACGCATTCACAGCCAACTAGACAGTTTTTCCACACCCGAGACCGCGGGTCCGATCGCGAATTCGTCGTGCAAAAAAGATCACTACGCCGCGTTCGTGCAGTACAGCGGTTCGCGTCATCGCTGGCGAAGCGTTGACGCTACCCGGACGGAGACAGAGTTTCGATCGGTCGGGGCGGGCGCCATGCGGGTTCGCCAATTCCTCTCCAAACCCCTTCAAGGGCGACCTGACTGGACATGGCGCGACCCGGATCCTCCATGGCGGCCACGGCCCTCATTCTCGCGGCATGCGCCGTCACGCTGTCGTGCACTGAGGCACCGGGCCCGGTGACGACCGCGGCCCACCTTTCGGACGTCCCGCAACCGGCGATCGAGTGGCGACCCGAAGTGTACGCCGCCCCGCGTGCCGCGATCGCTCCGGTCATCGACGGTTCGCTGGACGATGCGGCGTGGCAGGCGGCACCGTGGACGGCCGATTTCGTGGACATCCAGGGCAACTCGATGCCCGCTCCCCGACACCGCACGCGGGCTCGCCTGACATGGAACGAGGAGTATCTCTTCATCGGGGCCTCGATGGAGGAGCCGCACGTGTGGGGCACGCTCACCGAGCGGGACGCGGTCATCTATCACGACAACGATTTCGAGGTGTTCATCGACCCCGACGCCGACACCCACCTGTACTACGAGCTGGAGATCAACGCGCTCGACACCGTGTGGGACCTGATGCTGATCAAGCCGTATCGGGACGGCGGCCCGGCGATCGATGCATGGGACATCCAGGGTCTGCGTACGGGTGTCGCGGTGGACGGGACGGTCAACGACCCGGAGGACGAGGACCGTGGGTGGAGCGTCGAGATCGCGATCCCGTGGACGGTGCTGGAGGAGGCGGCCGGACGCCCGGCGCCACCGGTGCCAGGGGACCGGTGGCGCTTCAACTTCTCGCGCGTGCAATGGCGCTCGGAAATCGAGGACGGGCGGTACGTGAAACGGAGCGACCCGGAGACCGGGGAGCCCCTCAACGAAGACAACTGGGTGTGGTCCCCCCAGGGGCTCATCGCCATGCACTACCCCGAGATGTGGGGCATCGTGGAGTTCGTCGAGTCGGAGCCCGGAGAGGCGACCTCGAGCCTCACCGAGTCCGAGCAAGCCCTGTGGGCCCTGCGCCAGGTGTACTACCGGCAGCGAGAGCGCGTGGCGAATGGCGACGCGTGGGCGGGCACGGCCGAGGAACTGGACCTCGCACCGCCTCGGAATGCCGACCTGGACTGGCCCCCGGACGTGTACCCGATGCCCTCCGGATTCGAGGCCACGCTGATCCTCGGCGACGGCCGCATCGCCCACATCGCCGAAGACGGGCGCACCTGGTTCACGGACTGACCGCATGCACTTCTCCGCTCTCGACTGGACGATCCTCGTGGCCGTGTACGTGGCCATGGTCGCCGGGGTGCTGCTGCTCAAGCCCTTCATGCGCAGCGTGGCGGACTTCCTCGCCG
>JBATJK010000328.1:0-1585 GCA_049668445.1 Gemmatimonadota bacterium | reverse complement strand
ATTGAATGTTGCCATTCGGTGTAGGGCATCTGCTCGGGAAATTCCGACTCAAGGGTTGAAGTCTGTGGATTGCCACTTGCGTCAACATACGGTGTTTTCAGGTTGTGGCAGGTCGCGCACAGGGCCGAGTCCGAGATGTGTGCGCTGTAGACAGGCCTGTATCCCGTGTTATTGATCATCGGCTGACCGAAAATATCACTGAACTGTCCGTAAATGGTTCTGGTGTGATTGATGTTGTAGTTGCCGGAAAAACCGGCGAGGGTTCCCAGACTGGCAGCATCGGTGATCTGGTGGCACAGCGTACAACTGACGCCATTCATGGCGGCATCAAACAACCCGTGGTTCGGGTTCAGTACACCGTCGGGGCCAAACAGCGTAATATCCGTCCCCTGGATCCGGGTGGCTTCGTAATTCGCCATGGGTGCGTGGCATTGGCTGCACTTGTCATTGATCACTGTTGCCAGTTGCGGGTTACGCTCCAGCTCTGATGCAACCTTGGCCTGCCATAACGTGTCCTTTGCCGAGTTTGCCATCATCGAGGTCCCCCAGTCCCTGACGATAGAAACATTTTCCCCGGTTATGTCTGTCAGCCCGTTGTGGCACATGGCACAGTTGCCTGAACCGGAAAAATGTGAAGTCGTGAAGTTTGTGTTTTCCGCCAGCGCGCTGAGCGATATCAGTGCGAACAGGATGCACACGGTTGCCCGGTTGAAACCATTAATCATATTGGATGACCACTGAGAGGGATGAAGTTATAGTTTTATGGAGCAAAAATCTAACATAACTCCTACCACTGAAGGAGTGTGGCATATTGTCGCAATGGTGCTGACGATTGACCAAGTGCAGTTTTGGTAAATTAATCCGCTGGTCAGATTATTCGTTGCGGCTATTTCGAGAAATGTATTCCCCCCGGGGTTGAATCCCATCGCTGGGGTGACATGGAACTCTGCCGGTCTGGGACCCTCTATAATCAAGGAAGCCCTGAACAAGTCTATGGCCGTTATTCCGGCGCATGCTGGGCAAAAGTGCAATGCGCGTTGAACGCCCGAGGGGCGGTACGCAGGGTGAGCGAAGCGAATCATCCAGTAAAATCAGATAGCTGGACCCAGGCCTTCGCCGGGGTGACGACTTGTTCAGGGTTTCCTTAAGTGTGATTCTCTAAATCAACTAAAATCTACTGAAACTGAAGTACGCAACCATTTTATGGTCTGTTGCTACTGACAGGTTTACAGTCAATCCATGGGTGAGCAAACATGATGCATGACAGCCTTATTACCGTGGTCGGCACTGCTGCTGCCAAAGCGCTGCTGATGGCCAGTGATTCGGTGCACGCTGACGATTTCTGCACCCCGGTGCAGGTGGACAACGCATGAGCAAGTGGGTCGAGGGCACGGTCGTCAGGCTGCAACAGTGGACGCCAAAGCTATACTCGATACAGCTGGATGCGGATATTGCCCCGTTTGCTGCCGGTCAGTTCACACGCCTTGCGCTGGAGATCGACGGTGAAATGGTTGCCCGCCCCTACTCCTTCGTCAACGGACCGGACAACCCGTTACACGAGTTTTACTTCATCACTGTACCGGAT
>JBATJK010000327.1:0-10182 GCA_049668445.1 Gemmatimonadota bacterium | reverse complement strand
AAGGGGCTGGCGGCTGATGCCGAGTTCCGCGGCCAGCTTCTTCTGGTCGATGAAGGACCCCGGCTCGAGATCCCCTGAGTTGATCGCCTGGTGCAGGTGCTCGTACACCAGCTCGCGCAGGGACTTGAGACGGAGAATGTCCCGTCCTTCCAATGTCTCTCTCCCGTTCAGGGTTGCCGCGAGGGGGGGGGTCGCGATTGTCGCCCTGATATCTGATATATTAGATATCAGACGGCTCGAACGCAAACTCGCTTCCCCACTTTGCGCACCCGTGTTATCCTCCGGCCCCATGAGCAGCCCACCGCCCGTCCGCCTTCGCACCATCGCACTCCCCGTCGAGCATGGCGGGTGGGGCTTCCTGGCGGAGCCGATCCTGCTTGGACTCGCCCTGGCGCCCTCGTGGGCAGGCCTGGCGATCGGACTCGCGACGCTGGCCGCCTTTCTCATGCGGCATCCGGGGAAGCTGTACTGGAAGAACCGGCATCGACTCGACCTCTCCCCCCGGTTTCGGATCGCGAGGCGCTTTGCTGTCCTGTATGCGGCCCTGGCCCTGGCCGGATTCGCCGCGGCCCTGGCGCTGGCGGGTTGGCAGGTCCTCGCCCCGTTCCTGATGCTGAGTCCGCTCCTGGCCGTGTACGGGGCCTTCGACATGCAGAACAAGACGCGCCGTCTGCTTCCCGAGCTCACCGCACCCATGGGCCTGGCCGCGTCGGCGCCTGCAATCGCCCTGGCCGGAGGCTGGGAATGGACCGGCGCCTGGGTGTTGTGGGTCCTCCTCCAGGCCCGGGCCGTCCCGTCGATCCTGTACGTGCGGGCCAGGCTGCGGCTCGAACGCGGGGATGAGATCGACCGCCGGCCCTCGTCGCTCTCCCATCTCGCGGCCGTCGTGCTCGGCGTCGTGCTGTGGAGGGGTGCCTTCGCACCGGGGATGACCGCAGCGGCGCTGGTCGTGCTTCTGGCCAGGGCTCTCCGCGGGCTGTCCCCTGGCCGCCGTCCGGCCAAAGCGAAGGAAGTCGGCTTCTCGGAACTGGCGTTCGGACTCGGCTACGTGCTCGCGACCGTTCTCGGATACCGGCTGGGGCTCTAGATGTCGGCGCTCATGATCGACTGGGCCGTGGTCCTTGCCTACTTCGCCGGCACGATCTGGCTCGGCAGCCGCCTGGGACGCGGACAGCGAGACCTGGAAGACTACTTCCTCGCCGGCCGCCGAACGCCGTGGCTCGCGGCGTCGCTGTCCATCGTGGGCACAGAGACCTCCACCCTGACGTTCGTGGGCGTCCCCGCGATCGCCTTCACCGGAAACCTGGGCTTTCTGCAGGTGGCCGCCGGCTACGTGCTGGGCCGGCTGCTGGTCGCGTGGTGGCTGGTTCCGGCGTACTTCGAAGGCCGGATTCACACGGCCTACGAACTGCTCGCCCACCGGTTCGGGGACCGCGTACGACGGTTCTCCTCGGGTGTATTCCTCGTCTCACGGGTGCTGGCGGACGGAGTCCGCCTGTTCGCCACGGCCCTGGTGCTCCAGGCGCTGCTGCCGATGCCTCTCCCGGTGGCGATCCTGCTCGTCACTGGCGTCACGCTCTACTACACGATGCGCGGCGGCCTGCGGGCCGTGATCTGGAACGATGCCGTCCAGCTGGTCGTGTACGTGGGCGGAGCGGCGATCGCCGCGTGGATCCTTTTGCAGTCGTTACCCGGGGGGTGGGCCGGAGCGCTCCCGGGCCTCGAGGCGGCGGGCAAGCTCACGGTGTTCGACTTCGGCTGGAGCTGGGAGCGCCCCTACACGTTCTGGGCCGGTATCCTGGGCGGCGCGGTCCTCACCATGGCGACCCACGGCACCGACCAGATGTTCGTTCAACGGCTCCTGGCCTGCCGGTCGGCAGCCGACGCCAGGAAAGCCGTGGTTATGAGCGGCGTCCTGGTGTTCGGGCAGATGGCCCTGTTCCTGCTGATCGGCTCCCTGCTGTTCGCCTTCTACGCCGAGTTCCCGCCGGCGACGCCGTTCGAATCGGCGGACCAGGTGTTCCCCCGGTTCATCGCGACCGAGTTGCCCGTGGGCCTCGGCGGCCTGGTGATCGCGGCCGTCTTCGCGGCGGCAATGTCCACCCTGTCCTCCTCCATGAGTTCACTGGCCTCGGCGTCGACGTTCGACTTCGGGCGAGGGCTAGCGAGATCGGACGAATCAGCGCTGCGGGCATCGCGAGTTCTCACGGCGGGATGGGCCGTTGCCCTGGCCGCCGTCGCCGTCCTGGCCCGGGCCTGGGGCTCCGTGCTGGAGGCGGGACTCACGATCACCTCGATCACCTTCGGGCCCGTGCTCGGCGTGTTCGGGCTGGCCGTGGCGGGACGCTCGATCCGTGAAACGGGCGTGCTGGGGGCCATGGGCGTGGGCCTGGCGGCCGCCGCCGGAGCACACCTGTTCACCGCGCTCGCATGGACCTGGCTCACGCCTCTCGGCGCCGCGGTCACGTTCGGGATCGGGTGGATCCTGGGCGGTCGCGACGATCGGCCGCACCCCGGCTAGGGGAATCGGAAAGGAAAACGGGGAGGCGGAAATCCGCCTCCCCGTCTGGGGTTTGCACCGCTCCGCAGGGTGATCGCCCCGGTCCGGACTCACTTCACTGCTACAGCATCCGTTCCCATGAACTCGGTACCGTCCGTGGTCAAGCCTCGAAGGACGAGCTCGGTCGTCTCGGCAGTCAGCCCCGCCGCCACCAGGTCCTGCGTATTGAAGTGGAACAGGACATCGTTCAATCCGTCCTCGTTCAGATCGGGCCATGACACCATCAGCTTGCCGTGAGGGTTGCCGGCCACGTGCGCGTCGGGATCCACCCCGTCGCCCAGGGTTACCGTCGTGGGATCGATCGTCGTGGCGTCGAACTCGCCGTCCACGGACAGGACCGCCGCCGCGATCTTCCCGCGACTCTTGAGGTTGATGTTCCGGGCGCCCTCACCCTGCGTCAGCTTGAGCATTACACCGATCAGGGCTTCATCGGTGCAGTCCCCTTCGAATTCCACGACGTAGCCCGGAGTCATATCGGTCTTATTGAGGTCGTTCCACCCGATCACTCCACCGAAACCACCGTCGCTGACGGAGAGGAAGTGAAGGGCGTCCTCGGGGTTGAGGCCAAGGTTGTCGTCCGGCTGGTCCGCGGACCAGTCGGTGAATCCAAAGGCTTCACCTGACACCCACATCCATCCCGCGTCAGCAGGCTCGGTATCCGGATTCTGGTAGCCGCCGATCCAGTAGCCGTTGCCAATCATGGGTGTGACCGACGGGAAGTTCGCCAGGATGAACGTGTTCTCTTCGGCGGAAGTGATCGACGCCAGGTACCCCTGGCAGGCGCCCGAGCTCATGCCCTCGGCTGCGGCCCGGGCGTCCGTCCAGTTGATCCCGCCATCGGCTGCCACGGCGTCGTACAGGTGTCCGCTGACGCCGTCCAGTACGGGCACTGCGCCCAGCACAGGTGCCGTCACCGCCAGGGTGCCGTCAGGGCTTCCGGGCGTGGTGCCCGGCTCCACGGGCGTGGAATCACACGCAGCGAGCGCGACGATACACAATCCGGCTGCGCTCCAACGAAGGTGCTTCATGATGGTTGCCTCGCGGTTGAGGGTCTCTCTCGATTGATCGCGAAGCAGCACAAGTGCAATGCGTGTTCCGAAGGGGCGATGAACGCCGTAAGCCGCTTAACATTATGCTGGAAAGGTAGTTACACGTACGTCAGAAGCGCGACTTATCCCTGCCGGGCCGGGAGGCACGTCCCTGGAAGAACCGATGTGGGCAAAATTTGCGTAGCCAGAGGATTCGTGCCGTCAGATCCGTCCGAGCAATTCCTGGAATCGGGGATGCTCGCGCACGGAATCCAGGTCGGGATCATGCTCTATCCAGTCGCGGTGGCCGAAACCGGCTTCAACCGCGCTTTCCAGGCACTCGATCGCTCGGTCCGCCTGGGCCTCGAGAGAATACAGGCAGGCCACGTTGTATTGAACGCCGGCGTCGGTGGGATCGATCTCGAGCGCCCGTTCGGCCCAGTGCAGACCGGCCTCCTGGTCACCGGCGCGACACAGCGAGACCGCCCGCATCGTCGCGGCTCGGGGATCGTCCGGATTGAGCTCCATGTGTTTTTCGGCCACGGCCAGGGCCTTCCGGTAGCCCTCCGCCGCCTCGTCCTCCCGGCCGAGTGCCTCCAGTGCCTGCGCCGCGAAAAATGACGCCTGGTAGTCTTCGCGAACGTCGAACGCCTCCTGGAACAGGCGAGCCGCATCTTCCAGCCTTCCCTGCGAGAAGCACGCCCGGGCGTAGAAGTACCGTGCCTCGAACTGCGAAGCATCCAGGGCGATTGCGGCCTTGAACTCCTCCTCCGCCTCATCCAGGCGCTTGAGCTGCAGGTGGGCGAAGCCCCTCGCCCCGTGGGCCTCCGAGAGATCCGGGTCCAGTTCGAGGGCCCGCAGGCTGGCCTCGTCGGCACGCCCCAGGTCAGCCCCGGTGGAGGGGTAGTACATGTTGGTCAGCGAAATCGAGTCCGAGATTCCGGCCCACGCGAGAGCGAAATTGGGATCCTCCGCCACGGCACGCTCGAACATCTGGCGCGCGTAGTCGAGACTCTTCCGACGGCTCTGGCGGAAGAACTGGCGGCCCCGCAGGTAGTACTCGTATGCCTTCACGTTGGCGGTCGGATTCTTCGCCAGGGCCGCACGCTCCTCGGGTTTCAGGATGCCGCGCAACGACTCGACCACCCTGGCCGCGATCTCGTCCTCGATGTCGAACACGTCCTTCATCTCGCGGTCATAGCGCTCCGACCACAGGTGGTATCCGCTGGCGACTTCGACGAGCTGCGTGGTGACTCGAAGACGGTCGCCCGACCTCTGGACGCTTCCCTCCAGGACGGCGCCCGCCCCAAGATCACGGCCTATTTTCCGCACATCACCGGGCTTGCCCTTGTACGCGAAGGCGGAGGTGCGCGCCACCACATTCAGGCCCTCCATGTGCGCCAGCTGGTTGATAATCTCCTCGCAGATTCCATCGCTCAGGTATTCATCCTCGGTGTTGGCGCTGAGGTTGGCGAATGGAAGAACCACGATGTCGGTGGGCTCGGCCGCCGGAGCCACGACCGGCGTAGCGACCGGGGTCCCGCGGCCGGGAGTCCTGCGTCGGCGATCCGGGTGACCCAGGTGCCATGCAGCGCCAGCGATGACTGGAAGGAAGATGATCCACGTACCGACGACCAAATCGGAAGCACCGTTCGACAGGGCGAAACGGCCCGTGGCCCAATCGGTGAACTCGAGGAGACCCCAGCCGGCGGCGAGGTATACGCCGACCACCTGCGGAACTCCTCGTCTCAGCAGTTCACTTATGAATTTGGCGGACATCGGCTCCCCCGGCGCGAGGCGTCGGACCGCAGACGCCGAATACAATCCCGCGGATGCCTAGGCATACCCAGAAGAAGCGAAAAGGTCACGCCCCCCGGAGGGGGCGACCCGTGCTAACCCATGGGAATGCCGAACAGCGCCTTGAACTGCCAGGACCGGTTGCGGGCGCCGGAACCATCGAAGGCATCCGAAATGCCGATCGAGTAGCGGCCGTCGATCCCGAAGTACTTGCCGCTCGAATTGCGAACGGCGAACGCGAGGCCCACCGGCCAGTTCCACTCCGTGCTCTTGGCGCGATCGCAGGCGAGCCTTTCGTCCGAGTCCGAGCCTTGGCTGCAGCTCACCTTGAACCCGATTCCGATGCCCGTATAGAAGTTGAAGTTCAGGGCATCGTTGTCCGTGGGAATCACGGCTCCGATGATGAACGGGATGTCGATGTAGGCCAAGTCCACCTCACCTCCGCCACCCTTCTGCACGTAGTTGGCCTCGAGACCCACCATGCTGTTGTAGCTGGTTCGGAACATGCCGAAGACACCGCCGATGAAGCCCCATTGCGACGAGGTGTTGAGGAACCCTCCCTCGATGTCACTCGTGGTGGCGCCGGCGGAAATTCCGACGATCGACTTGGCGCGCTGCGCCGATGCGGGCGTGGCGACGCACAGGCCAAGGGCCAGGACCAACAGGCTGATTCTAAAACGACTCATTCAAAACTCCATTCAGGTTTGCTTCGGCGTCACTCACATCGCGGCCGCGTCGGCCTCCTCCTCCGTCTCGTACAGCGTGCCCCACACCAACTCGGCCACGATGCGGTTGGCATCGTACACGACTTCCAGGGCTGCCCGAATGGCCCGGACGTCCACCATCACGTTCCGCCCCTGCTCGGGCAGGTAGATGAAGTCGCGCGACAGGCCATTGATGTTGCGATCGAAGTTGAGTCCCACCAGCTCGAGATCCGGGGTCACCGCGGGCGAACCGCTGTTGCCGCCGTACGAGTCGGTGGTCGAGATGAAGTTCAGCGGAGTGCTGAGATCCAGCCCCTCGGGCGGAGTCTTCCAACGCTCCGGGAGGTTCCATTCCTCTCCGATCCCCACCCCTTCACCGTGTCCGAAGTAGCGGTCGTACAGGCCGTAGAAGGTCGTGTACGCCGGCGCGAGCGTGCCGTTGTACGGGTAGCCCTTCACGATTCCGTCCGCGATGCGGGGCGAGAACGAGCCGTCCGGCGGAATCTCGCTGCCGTACACCTCGAATCGTACGCGGCCCAGGGCTGCCTGCAGATCGTTTTCCTCGCCCTGGAGCGCGCCTGACGTGCGCCGGTATTCGCTCGTGAGCGGGAAGAGATCTGTCATCAACGCAATCACCGGATCGTCAACGCCAAGTGTGCCGGCCTCGATGGCCGCCAGAGTCGCCTCGCCGCTGTCCAGTACGCTGTTCTCCAGCATGGCCCACGCCGCCGCCTCGGGATCGAGTCCGCCAAGCGCGGCCTGTGTGATCGGGTGGTCCGCTCCCAGGTAGCGCTCGAAGTCCGCCAGCCGATAGGCCAGGAAGCCGACTTCGACCTCGGGCGCCCGGTCGCGCACGCGCCTCAGCTCGGCCATGAGCTGCTCCATTTCCTCTTCCGACTCCTCGTCCGCGATCGCGTTGAGCACCGTAAAGGCCCGCATGGCCCGGGCCAGGGTGATCGACCCGGCGAAGGTGCTGCCCATGCCCTGGAAGGCCCCGGTGTACGCCGCGTACTCCCGCTTCTGTACCTGGATGGCGGCCAGGCGGTCGAAGATGTCGCCGTACGTGGCGCTCAGCGCCGGATCGGCAGCGATGGCCTCCTGCAGCTGGCGCTCCGCATCGGCTTTTCGCGCCATGATCATCGGTTGGTTGAGCGCTTCGAGCCGGCCCGTGTTCGCCTTGAGCGAGTTCGAAAGGCCGAACATCCAGTTCCGAATCCCGAGCTCACGCGCTCCCTCCGGATCGGCCTTGCGGAAGTCGGCCAGCACGCCGAGCCGCGTGCCCAGGAAATGAACGTTGACCGGCACCGAGACATCGCGCTGATATTCGAGCTGCGCGATCGTCTTGAGGCGGTTCGTCTGACCGGGATTGCCGATGATGAACACCGCATCGCCCGGCTCGACGCCCGCGCCCCACCCGAAGTAGTGAGTCGGCTGATAGGGTCGATCGTCCTCGTATACTCGCAGGAACGAGAAGTCGAGGTCATAGCGCGGATACGTGAAGTTGTCCGGATCGCCGCCGAAGAACCCCATCTCCACTTCGGCCGCCACGACCAGGCGAACGTCCGTGAACCGGCGGAACACGTAGGCCGAGTAGCGGCCTCCGTTGTACAGACCGATCACCTGCACCCAGATCGAGTCGCCGCCCGATGCGTACTCGGACTTCAACTGCGCCTGGATCTCGGTGACGACCTGGGATCGGACGTCATCGCGGTCTTCCTCGGACGCCGCGTCCGTCGCCGCGAACACCTGGTCCGAGATATCCTGTACCTGGATCAGTTGGTCTGCGTAGTAGCCCGGAATCGGTCGCTCGTCGGCGAGCGTGCGGGCGACGAATCCGTCCGAGAGGAGATCCTCTCCTTCGCCGCTCAAGCCGGCGACCCTGCCCCGCACGCAGTGGTGATTCGTGGCCACCAGGCCGTGCGGTGACACGAACGACGCGGAGCAGCCGGGAATCCGAAGAACCGATAACCGGGCCCGCTCGAACCACTCGGGGTTCGCGTCGAATCCGTAGGTCTCACTGAAGTAGTCCGCCGGAGCGTACTCGAACGTCCACATCTTGCCGTAGTCGAATCGCCCCGCCTGGATCGTGTCCAGGTCCACGCCGCCCATCTGGGCCGAAGCGGGCTGCGGAGCGACGACGAACATCGGCAGCGTAGCCGCGAAAAAGAGAGCAAGCCGGACGGCCCGCCCACGGAGTCCGAAGTACCGAAGCATGGTAGCCTCCAAAGACGTATGAACAACGACTCTCTGCCAACTGCATCCTCTCGGGAGCACAGGTCGTGAATAGCAGGCGCAAGATGCCTCCTCGAGGGCCACTTGTCACCCTGCGGCCGGCCGGCACATTGTGGGGGATACCGGGGTCGAGCCGGCAGACGCCAGGAACCGCCGGCGCATAGCACACAGGTGACTGAGATGGACGACGAACAGATACGCCTGCAGGGCGACGTGACCCGGCTTCTCCAGGCGGTAAGCGAGGGTGACTCACAAGCATTGGACCGGCTAGTTCCGCTGGTCTACGAAGAGTTGCGCTACCTGGCGAAACGGGAGCTGAATCGCGAACAACAGGGACACACTCTGCAAGCAACCGCCCTGGTTCACGAGGCCTATCTCAAACTCGCCGGTAGCCGCATGCCGGCCTCGGACCGGGCTCATTTTCTGGCGATCGCGGCCCGGGCGATGCGGCAGGTGCTGGTGGATCACGCCCGGCGCCGAAAGGCGGTCAAGCGTGGGGGCGACATGGTGTGCACCACGCTCACGGACGGCGGGGCCCCGGTGGAGTTCCGGCCCGACGAACTGATCGCGCTCGATCAGGCGCTCGAGAAGCTGGAGCCGCGCCAGCGTCAGATCGTCGAGTTCCGGTTCTTCGCCGGGATGGAGGAGGCGGAAATCGCCGACGTTCTCGGAGTGTCCGATCGAACCGTGCGACGGGAGTGGGTGAAGGCGCGCGCGTGGCTGTACAGGGCCATGGATCCCGACGCCCCCCCACGAGGGTCGGCCCGCCGGTGAGAACCACCTCGGCCCGCCTTCAGCCGGCGGCGGCAGAGACTACGCTGAGCGTTGGCCCCCTCCCCCGCCGTGGATTAGCTTCATGAGAAGATCCCCCTCAGGTCTTTGAACCGCGGTGGAGAGACCCATGATCACTCTTCTCGTCAACGACGAACGGCGGTCCGTCGACGCCGATCCGGCCATGCCCCTTCTGTGGGTCCTCCGTGACCTCCTGCACCTCAAAGGCACGAAGTACGCGTGCGGCGCGGGCCTGTGCGGTTCGTGCACGGTGCACCTGGACGGCGAGCCCGTGCGCTCGTGTATCACGACCGTGGAGTCGGTCGCCGGCCGCGCGGTCACGACCATCGAGGGACTGACGGATGCGGATGAGTTCCACCCCGTCCAGGCCGCATGGGTCGAAACGAACACTCCCCAGTGCGGCTACTGCCAGCCGGGGCAGATCATGAGCGCCGTGGCGCTCCTCGAACGATCGCCGAAGCCGACGGACGAGGAGATCGACGAGGCCATGTCCGGAAACCTCTGTCGCTGCGGCACTTATCTCAGGATCCGGGAGGCGATTCACCGGGCCGCTGGCTCCGGGGGAGGCGCATCGTGAGCGCCGTGACGAAGGTCTCGCGCCGGAGCTTCCTGCAGACCACGGGGCTGGCCGGATCGGCACTTGTTCTGGGCGTCCGGGGCGGCTGGTCTTTGGTGGCTCCGGTTCCGGGTCTCGGTATGGAACCGAGCGGATTCGAGCCCAACGTGTGGGTGAGCATCGGTGAGGACGGCGTCGTACAACTTACCGTGCATCGCCAGGAGCTGGGCCAGGGCGGCCGAACCGCGTGCTGTATGCTCCTCGCCGAGGAGCTCGAGGTGGACCTGGAGGATGTGGCGGTCGTGCAGGCGTTGGGCGACCCCAAGTACGGAAACCAGTCCACCGGTGGAAGCACCACGGTGCGGCTGAACTGGTTCCCGCTGCGCCGGGCGGGTGCGGCTGCCAGAGAGATGCTCGTGGAGGCGGCAGCCCGCCGGTGGGGCGTCGCGACCGAGGACTGCCACGCAGAATCCGGCGCCGTGCTGCACGGCTCCGAAAGGCTCACATACGGGG
>JBATJK010000326.1:0-2336 GCA_049668445.1 Gemmatimonadota bacterium | reverse complement strand
ACCGGGATGGGCTGACGGACGCGCGTCAGTCTCTCCTGCCCGGATTCTCTACGCGGGACATCGTCGCCGGGGTCAGCGTGGCCCTGGTTCTTGTCCCGCAGTCGATGGCGTACGCCGATCTGGCGGGGCTTCCCGCACATTACGGCCTTTACGCCGCGGCCCTGCCCCCCATCGCCGCGGCGTTCTTCGCCTCGTCTCCGTACCTCCAGACCGGACCTGTCGCGCTCACATCCCTGCTCACCCTTGGCGCTCTCTCTGCGCTGGCCACGCCCGGTAGCCAGATGTACGTGGCGCTGGCTGCTCTACTCGCGCTCGTGGTCGGCGTGGCCCGGATCATCGTGGGCCTGGTGAAAGAGGGCCGGATCTCCTACCTGATGTCGCGGCCGGTCCTGCAGGGATTCACGATGGGCGCTGCTCTTCTGATCCTGGCGAGCCAGCTTCCCGGGGCGTTCGGCGTGTCCCCGCCTGCCGTGGGCGTGATTCCCAAAGCGTGGTGGACCCTGTCCCACCCGGGCGACTGGGAACCGGCGTCGGTCGTTCTCGCCGTGGTGACGGGTGTGCTGATCCTGGGAGGTCGCAAGATTCACCCGCTGGTTCCCGGTGTGCTGCTCGCGACGCTGATCGGCGTCGGTTACTCGGTGGCCACCGGCTATTCAGGCGCGATCGTGGGCGAGATTCCGGCGGGCCTTCCACCACTTCCGCGCGACATGCCCTGGTCGCAGCTTCCCCTGCTACTCATTCCGGGCGGCGTGATCGCGCTGGTGGGCTTTGCCGAAGCCGCCTCCATCTCGCGCGCGTTCGCCGTGATGGACCGGCGGCCCTGGGACCCGGACCGCGAGTTCATCAGCCAGGGCGTGGCCAATGTGGTAGCAGCCCTTTCAAGCGGCTTCCCCGTCGGGGGCTCTTTCGGGCGCTCCAGCCTGAACCAGCTGGCAGGCGCCCGGTCACGTTGGAGTGGGGCGATTACGGGCGTTGCGGTCCTCCTGTTCCTTCCCGTAGCCGGGATCCTCTCGCCCCTGCCGCGCGCCGTGCTGAGCGGGATCGTGATCGCCGCCGTCGTGGGACTCATCCGGCTCCCGGCACTGGCGCGGCTGTGGCGCCTGTCGAAGCCCCAGGCGCTCAACGCGTGGACCACGTTCGCGCTCACCCTGATCCTGGCGCCACGCATCGACCTGGCCGTCGTTATCGGAATCCTGCTCGCCCTGGGCATCCACGCGTGGCGTGAGAT
The DNA here is from genome assembly GCA_049668445.1 of Gemmatimonadota bacterium. GTDB lineage: Bacteria > Gemmatimonadota > Gemmatimonadetes > Palauibacterales > Palauibacteraceae > Benthicola. The sequence continues at coordinate 1,108 of JBATJK010000326.1, read as the reverse complement.
GAAAGTGCGGTGCGACTCGTGGCGGGAGGATTCGACTTTCCACCTGGCGCCGAGGGGCGTCCTGTGGTTCGGATCGGCTCCGCAGATGCAGCGCAGCTTCATGCGCGAGTTGGAACAGGGTCACGAGGTGGACCGCATCGTTCTCCACCTCGGCAGCCTGGGACGGATCGACCTCAGCGGCGCCATGATGCTCAAGGAGTTCCAGGAGGAGATGGCAGCCGGCGACATCGCGGTCGAGATCGCCGGCGTGCCATACCATGCGCGCCGCATCCTGCGCCGCACGCTGGGCTGGGATCCGGAAGGTGCCGAGGAGCAGTCGACGGGCTGAGCCGAGCCCTCAGGCCGGCGACGTCTCTGCGCCTTTTCGCGCCGCCGCCCTCATCCACCACCACAGGCCTCCCCCAAGCCCCAGCGCGATGCCCGCCACCGCGTCCGCCACGTAGTGCTCCTTCAGCGTGAGCGTGGACACCGCGATGCCGGCGGCGAGCAGGATGTGGAACCAGCGCAGGCCGGCCGATCGGGCAATCATCGCCCCCATGAAGCCCGTGATCACGCTGTAGGCCACGTGCATGGAAGGCAAGCAGGCGTACGGTCGGGTGAAGGCCGACTCGTGCATGCGGGTCTGCATGGCGTGCGCCTCGGACGTCCAGGGCGCGGCCACCGGGTACAGGAGCTGAACCGCGCCCCCGACGATGGTGATGATCACGAAGGCCTTGATCGCTCGCTTGAAGTCGGTCTCTCGCATGGCAGACACGACCAGCCACGCGCCGAGCGTCAGATATGGATACGCGGCCCAGTAAAAGACCCAGGTCCATCCGAGAAGAGGAATCTTGTCGTCCAGGGCGATCGACGGATCGTTGAGCGCCTCCGGCGGACGATTGCTGTTGACCCGGGTCACCGTGTAGTAGACGGCCAGGTGAAGAACGATGACCGCGACGATCGCCAGGCCCCGCCGTGCGTAGTCGGCAGCTGTCGGGCGGTGTGCGTTGATCTGGTTGACTGGATTCAATGGGTCTCCTTGTACCGAACGGCGCGCAATATAGTCCGTGGCTGGTGCGGCGCCAGACACCTGAGTGTGTTATCATCGGCCGCTCGAAGAGCCACTTGT
>JBATJK010000325.1:0-3350 GCA_049668445.1 Gemmatimonadota bacterium | reverse complement strand
GAACACGACCGGGTAGGCCCGCCCGCCTGCGAGTATGCCCTCGATAGCGGCCCGGGCGGTGAGGGTCAGCTCCGCGGTTCCCTTCCAGGCCTGCGGGGTCGAGGCCACGAGGACGAGGGTCGGCGCTTCGCCCGCGGCCGGTCCCTGTGGGAGGACGGTCCACCCACTGGCCTTGAGCGCCTCACGAAACAGGACGCCGAACGGCACCCGGGCCGGTTCTTCCCGGTCATCCCAGATCGTGGCCACCCGCACGGGCCGGGACGGATCCAGCCACGGCGGCACGCTGCCCCCGATCTCGATTGCGCAGGCCGTGGCGATCGCGATCGCAGCCCCGTCCAGGTCGTCGGGCACCTCGACCGCCGAGCGGTCAGGGGTCGGAAACCGGGCCAGGGTTCGATCTCCCCTCGCCAGCGACTCCGTCAGCCGGCCGGCGACGGCCTCCGCCTGGCTCGCCGCCTTCTCCACGGCCGCGATCGCCTCGGCCAGGTCGGGCGGATACAGAAGCAGGTCGCACCCTGCCGAGAGCGCGGCCACTTCGGGTGCCAGTGCTTCGGCCTGCTCCCGCACGCCGCTCATGTTGAGGGCGTCGGTGAGCACGAGACCCTCGAAGCCCATCTCGCTGCGCAGCAGGTCTACCAGGATCGCTGACTCGAGCGTGGCCGGGCCCGTGGCGCCGAACGCCGGATAGGCCACGTGCGCGGACATGACGCAGGCGACTTCGCCGGCGACGGCCCGGAAAGGCGCCAGGTCCGCCTCCAGCGTCTCCCGCGATGCGTCCACTACCGGAAGCTCCGCGTGTGAGTCGGCGGTGGTGCGACCGTGTCCCGGGAAGTGCTTGGCGCAGGCGGCGACCCCCTCGGCTTGGCAGGCCGCGATCCATGCCCGCCCGAGAGACGCCACGCGGGCCGGGTCGGGACCGAAGCTGCGGGTCCCCACGATCGGGTTTTTCGCCTCGACGTCCAGGTCGAGCACGGGGGCGAGGGCCAGGTTGAGCCCCAGCGCGCTGGCCTCGAGGGCCGTGGACGCGGCCGCGACCCGCACGGCCTCCTCGGCCGCCGGGTGGTGAGCCAGGGCGCCGGGAGGAGGAAAGGTCGTGAGACCTCGCAGATGCTGTCCGGCCCCCCGTTCGAGATCGGCCGCCAGCCACAGCGGCTGGTCCGCGGCAGCGAGGATCTCTCCGGCCAACTGGTCCGCCCAGTCTGCGTCCGCGCCGAAGAAGATGAACCCCCCGACGTCCAGCCGCAGCGCGGCGTCGATCCTGCGCCGGAGGTCGTCGATGGAGTCGAAGTCGAGGCGCAGCGCCTCCAGGAACAGGCGGCCGGCGCTCAAGCAGGCACTCGCTTGCCGAGGATCCTCGGACCTTCGGCCCCCGTGGCCCACCCGAGGTCAAGCGGGACACCGAGCAGGTGTTGCCGTGCGAACAGGGCGAAGGCGGCGGCCTCTCTCGCGTCGCCGTCCCAGCCAAGGTCGTCCACCGAGCGCACCGGGATCGGATCCAGGTCCGCCGCGATGCGCCGCATGAGCTCGGGATTCCGGGCTCCTCCTCCACACAGGTACACGGCGTCGACGTCGAACGGGATCCAACGGAAGGCCCGCTGCACCGACGCCGCCGTGACCTCGGTCAGGGTGGCGATAAGGTCCTCTTCGCGGGCTCCCGCAACTCCCGCCAGCCATCGGGCCAGCGCCGGTCCGCCGAAGTGCTCGCGCCCCGTGCTGCGAGGGGGCGGAGTCTCGAAGAAGGGGTCCGACAGCCACGCCTCGAGATCAGGCTCGAGCACCCGGCCGGCCGCCGCCAGTCGACCTTCCGCGTCGAACGCCTGGTGGCCGCCGGTGAGGTGGTGCACGGCCCCGTCGATCAGGGCCACGCCGGGGCCCGTGTCGAAGGCCAGGGCGTTCTCGGCAGACCCGGCGGCGGGCAGCGCCGTCAGGTTTCCCATGCCGCCCAGGTTGATGATGACCCGCGACTCCTGGCCGCAGAGGAGCAGTCGATCGAAGTACGGCGTGAGAGGCGCGCCGTGCCCACCGGCCGCGACGTCCCTCACGCGGAAGTCCGCGATGACCGGGATGCCTGTGCGCTCCGCGATGATCGCCGGCTCGCCGAGCTGCAACGTCGCGCCGCGCGCTCCCTCCTCCGGAGGCCTGTGCCACACGGTCTGACCGTGGCTTCCGATCGCGGTCACGTCCCGGGCAGCGACGCCGGCGGCGATGAGCGTGTCAGTGACTGCTGTCGCGAGGCGCTCACCGAGATCGAAGTTGAGATCGCACAGCTTCGCGGGAGAACCCTCTTCCAACACCGCTCGCATGCGGTCCCGAAACGTCGCCTCGTACCGGTACGACTCGTAGGCTACCAGCCGCGCCGGCTCCGGCCGCTCCACTTCGCCGCCGAACTCCGCGACGGCCACGTCGATCCCGTCCAGCGAAGTGCCGGACATCAGGCCGATGTACAGGTCTCCGGCCGGTTTCGTCATTCTTCATCCTCTTCTAGCAAGCTGCGGTGCAGGCGCTCGCCGATACGGGCCACGTGCGCGTCATCGTGCTGGGCGGTAGCCCGCAGGAACTGGCAGGCAGAGAACTCCTCGTCACCCTGCCGGCCCCGTCGATCGAGGAATCCCGGCCCGGCGGCCCGGAGCGCCTCCAATGTCCCTTCCCTTTCCGTGCGAAAGGCCTCGATTCGCGCCTCCAGATCGGCGCTGGCGTCCGAGGGACCCGGCTCCGAGTCATCTTCCCAATCCTCGAACTCGAGGGCGGTGTCCACGGGCCACGTCTCGACGCGAGGGCGAATGGCCTCCCGCTCGTAGCGGGCCAGGTGGTCCAGCTGCCAGGCGACATCCTCGTGGGTGCGGCCCACCGTCGGGGCTGCCTCCTCGTCGGGCGGTCGCGAGGCGGCGGCACGCAAGGCGCCAGGCGTTCGGGCCAGCCGGTCGAGCAGGCGGTCCCAGTCATCGGCACGCTGCGCCGGGAATTCCCCGAAGTCCTGGACCGGTGATCCGGGAGGAAATCGGTGGACCATGTGGGCCAGGAAACCGTCGCATACATCCAGCCGGCGCTCCGCCGTGAACCGTCCGACCCTCGTCTCGTGCATGGCGATGGCCGTCTTCACCTAACCGCCCGCCGCCACGAGCAGTTGGCGGGCCTCCACGCGCTCCAGGCCGGTCACCGCGGACACCATGCGGAGGCTGCGGTCCACCAGCTTCCGGCTCACGGCCCTGAGGTCCACCATCAAGTTCCCGTAGACCTTGCCGAGTTGGATCATCACGCCGGTTGAGATCGTGTTGAGGACCATCTTCGTCGCGGTCCCCGCCTTCAGCCGCGTCGAACCGGCGATCGCCTCCGGTCCCGTGAGCGTCGTG
>JBATJK010000324.1:0-17591 GCA_049668445.1 Gemmatimonadota bacterium | reverse complement strand
CGCTTGCGCAGCATCCGGACGGCGAAGCGAAGATCCTGTCCGAGCGAGCCCATGGCACATCCTCCCCAAGGAGTCCCATCCGATCCCGTGCCCGACTCTCGCCGACCCGGACCTCATCTCTACTTGGACTTCCGTTCCAGTATGGAGGTTGGAACCGGGTTGATGTAAGGGCGGCCGGGGAAGGGGCTTCAGGTAGCGCCCCCGGTTCTGGTTTGTTGACATATCAATATTTCTAGTTACATTGATATAAATGAGCAACGAAACTGTCGTCACGGAATCGCGGATCGAGCGCATTTTCCACGCGCTCTCGGACTCCAAGAGGCTGCGGATCCTGGAGATCCTGGGGTCGGGAGAGTGCTGCGTGTGCGATCTCGCCAGCTCGCTGGACATCCGGCAGTCCCTTCTGTCCTTCCACCTGCGGACCCTGCGGGACGCGGGGTTGGTGAGCGATCGGAAGGAGGGGAGGTGGGTGCACTACGCACTCAACGAGGAAGCCCTCGGGGAGGCGAAGGACTACGTGACCCGTCTGGCGCGCGACGCGAAGCGCGGCGTCGGCTTCCAGTGCTGCCGCCACGCCCGGACCTGATAGAAATACCCCTGACGTGAGGTGAACGATGTCGGATGCAAACGTGAAAGAAGTGGTGCGAGAGAAGTACGCCGAGGCGGCGAGAAGGGTGGCCACGGAGGGCAAGACCCCCTGCTGCGGACCCGCCGAGACGGAGAGCGAGTCCGGCTGCTGCGGCGGCGGCATCTCCTCGTCGGCAGCCGATCTGCGGGATCCCGTCACGCGAGACCTGTATGCCGACGCGGAGAAGGACGAACTGCCGGCTGACGCCCTGGCCGCTTCCCTCGGGTGCGGCAACCCGACCGCGCTGGCCGAGGTGAGTCCGGGCGAGGACGTGCTCGACCTGGGGTCGGGCGGGGGAATCGACGTCCTGCTGTCGGCCCGACGGGTCGCGCCCGGCGGTACCGCGTACGGGCTCGACATGACCGACGAAATGCTGCTCCTGGCCCGACGGAATCAGCGTGAAGCCGGGGTGACCAATGCCCGCTTCCTCAAGGGAGAGATAGAGGCGGTGCCACTACCCGATGCGACAGTGGACGTGATCATCTCGAACTGCGTGATCAACCTGTCGGTGGATAAGTCCAGCGTGCTGCGTGAGGCCTTCCGGGTGCTTCGTCCAGGCGGCCGCTTCGCGGTGTCGGACATCGTGCTGCGGGGAGAACTTCCGGAGGGAATCCAGAAGAACCTCGAGATGTGGGCCGGGTGTGTAGCCGGCGCCCTGCAGGAGTCCGAGTACCGGGCCCTGCTGGCGGAGGCCGGATTCGAGAACATCGACATCGAACCGACCCGCGTGTACACGGCCGACGACTCCCGGGACTTCCTCGGTGAGGCCGGTATCGGGGAGGCGGACTTGCAGGCGGCCGAGGGGCGGATCATGGCCGCGTTTGTCCGGGCGCAGAAGCCCGCCTGACCAGAGGTGGCCTTCTCGCCACTCCGCTGAGATATTGGCTCTCGGTCTGCTCGAGACCCTGCCCCCAATCCCGAACGTGTGGAGCGAGAGCCAATGTCATTGCAGCGACACTCCATCTTCGACACACGCCTGTCGTCCATCCTCTCTCTGGCAGCAAGCGCGACGCTGGTCCTGACGGCTTCGGCCTGCACCACCGCGGGCGATGCCCAGGACACGGCAGACCTCGTCCTGCGCGGCGGACGCGTGGTGACCGTGGATGAAGCCCTGCCTGAAGCACAGGCCATCGCGATTCGCGGAGACCGGATTCTGTTCGTGGGGAGTGACCCCGAGGTCGAGGCCTACACCGGGCGGGAGACCGAGGTCATCGACCTGGCCGGTCGCCTGGCGATTCCAGGGTTCATCGAAGGGCACGGTCACCTCATGGGTCTGGGGCAGTCGCGGCTGCAACTGGACCTCATGGCCACGGCTTCCTACCAGGATTTGATCGACCTGGTTGCCGAGGCGGTGGCCGGCGCGCAGCCCGGCGAGTGGATCGTCGGCCGCGGCTGGCATCAGAGCAAATGGGATCCGGCGCCTGATCCCGCGGTGCGCGGATTCCAGGTCCACCACGCCCTCACCGAGGTATCGCCCGACAACCCCGTATTCCTCCGACACGCATCCGGGCACGCCAGCTTCGCCAACGCGCTGGCCATGGAGCTTGCGGGAGTGAGCGCGGATACCCCGGACCCGGCCGGGGGAGAGATCATCCGGGACGAGGCAGGCCAGCCGACCGGCATCTTCGTAGAGACGGCATCCGGCCTGGTGGGTGCTGCCTACCGCGCCTCGCGGGACAACATGACCACGGAAGACCTGCAGGCGGAAGAAATGCGGGCCCTCCTGCTCGCGCAGGAGGAAGCCTTCAGCAAGGGCGTAACGAGCTTCCAGGACGCCGGCGTGGGCGTCGAGACGCTGGAGATGTACCGGAAGGCCATCGACGATGGCGACCTGAAGCTGCGGGTGTGGGCCATGGTCAGTGCGTCGCTGCCGAACCTGGCCGAGGTACTGCCCGCGGTTCGAGAAGTGGATTACGCTGACAATCGCCTGACGGTTCGGGCCATCAAGGCCTATTCGGACGGCGCACTGGGTTCGCGCGGGGCCTGGCTGCTCGATCCGTATGACGATGATCCCGGCAACACAGGACACAACACGGTGCCCCTCGAGGAGATCGAGGCCGTGGTCCGACTCGCGTTGCAGCACGAATATCAGGTGTGCACGCATGCGATCGGGGACCGGGCCAACCAGGCGGTTCTGGATATCTACGCCACAGCGTTTGCCGAGATGCCCGATGCGGCGGAGGGCGCTCGCTTCCGGATCGAACACTCGCAGATCCTCGACCCCCTTGACGTTCCGCGGTTCGCCGACCTCGGAGTGGTGGCGGCCATGCAGGGAATCCACGCGATCTCGGACGGTCCCTGGACCCCGGATCGACTGGGCGAGCAGCGCACGCTCCACCGGGCGTTTCAGTTCCGCGACCTCATCGATGCAGGGGCAACCGTCATGAACGGGACGGATACGCCCGTCGAGGACGTGAACCCGATCCCTTCCTATTACGGGACGGTGGTGGGGAGAATGAACAACGGCGAGGTCCTGAACCCCGACCAGCTCATGACCCGCATGGAGGGCCTCGAGGCCTACACGATTAACGCCGCGTACGGGGCGCACGAGGAGTTCAGCAAGGGATCGATCACGCCGGGTAAGCTGGCAGACATCGTGATCCTGTCCCAGGACATTCTCGAGATCCCCGACGACCAGATTCTCGACACCAGGGTGGACGTGACCGTCGTTGGCGGCGAGGTGGTCTACACGCGGGAAGGCGGCTGATTCACGGCCTTCAGGTGTCCGCTTCCGGGACACCCATTCCTCGAATCGCACACATCGGGCCCCGGCGCTGATCGTCGGGGCCCGATTCAATTCAAGCACTGACAATTAGTTACAACGATCCTCCAGCGTGGCACGTTGGTTGCCATTCTATCCAGCGGCACCGACGGTCCGCTGGAAGGAAGTGCGGACGAAGTGAGAGACGACGCTGGGTTCACTTCCGACCGGCGGACCCTGACGGCCGACAGAGCGAAGTTCAGAGCTTATTCCTCATCACCGGGGGCGAGAAGGGGTCGATGCGGGTGCCGCCCCACCCCTCGACCGACAACCTTCTCGCCCCATCCCACCTTCATTTGCACCCGGAGCAGGGCGCATTCCCGTTGCACACACCTTGACAGTTTTCAACGTCTCGTCGAGACTGGGGAGCATCTTCAAGCAGGCTCCACACTGTTCGGGCACACCCGGGGCTGCGGGTTCCGGACGGTAATTTCCGGCTAGAGAAGCAGACGCCGTCCCTGCCGCGGGCGGAGTCTCGAGCGTCCCGGCCACCGGCCGGAAGGGCGAACGTGCGCCCTGCCATCCGCAATAAAGGAACGAACATGTTGAAATGGACAGTTGGACTCGCCGTACTCGCTTACCTCGCGGTTCCGCAAGCCGTTGCCGCCCAGGACATGGAGGACGGCCCGCCGCAGACGGGTATCGTGACGATGTCGACCTTCAAGGTTCCCTTGGGCGAGGAGCGCGCCAAGGTGATGGGATGGATCGAAAAGATGGTCACGCCGCAGGCGCGCGCCAACCCCAACATCATGGCCTTCTACGTGCTGACGCACTACTACGGCGCGGACTCGCGCGACATGGTCCTGGTGCGGGTCTACAAGGACCTGGCCGCCATCGAAGCGCCGTGCGGCGAGCCGTGCCAGGTGTATAGGGAAGAGAATCCGCTTCCTGAGGAGGGCACTCCGGAGCGTGAGGAGATGATGGAGATGTGGGAGACCTTCATGAAGTACAACGGAAGCCACAGCGACGAGATCTTCACGGCCCACCTGGACCTGGCGGCCAACTGATCGAAGACACGACCTGAGGGCTCGGCCGGTCGGTGACCGAGGGGTTACCGGCCGGTCGATGCTCAAAGGGGCTAAGTTCGACCCCGAGCTACCAGCCCATGGAGCCCGGCTCTCCCTTGAAGGGTCCTTGCAGGTCCGCCGTAATCCACCCGCCGTAGAACGACCCGGGCTGCGGGCGCACCCTCTCCCCGTCCACCCGGCAATCGTCCAGCCGATCAGCATAGAAGGCCACGTGATCCTCTAGCGCCTCAAAGGCTGGATCTGGTGCGGCGTACGACCAGGCCGCCCGCTCGATGAGCCCGCCCTCGACGATCACGTCCCAGTAGCGGGCAACTCCCTTCCACTCGCACGAGCTGCTTCCCGGCGCCGCTTGCAGGAACGCGAAGTCGACATCCGCGGGTGGTAGGTAGTACACTGGCGGGTGACTCGTCTCAAGCACGCGGAGCGCTCGCCGGGTATCGGCAATGAGAACGCCGGCGTGGCGCACCGAGATGTGCCTCTGCGTCGACTCGAGACGGGGCGGTCGCGGATAGTCCCAGACGGATTCCATAGACTCCATTGAAACCTCTAGGGGGGACAATTGGAAGGCAAGCCATGCGCTTTGATCGCGTTCTCGTTCCTCGTGGCCGCGGCAGTTCCTGCCGTCGCCCAGGACTCCGCACCCCTTCTCGACACGGGTCGGCGTGACCTCCTGCACGAGGCCTTGAGCGGTGAAATCGCCAAGGACCACGTGATCCAGATCACGCGGCATCATCGTATCCAGGGATCGAGAGGCTATCGCGACGCCGCCGAGTACGTGCTGGCTCAGCTCCGGGCGTACGGGTTTTCGGAGGACGAGGCCTGGATCGAGTCGTTCCCCTCCGACGGGCGGGTCGAGTATCAGACGTGGCAGTCGCCGTCCGGATGGGACATCGACCGGGCCGAGCTGCGGGTCGTGGAACCGTTCCACGAGCGACTGGTCGGCTACCCCGAGATCGGCATGAGCGTGATCACGTACTCCAACCCCGGCGACGTCACGGCCGAACTCGTCTGGGTAGGGGCCGGAACGAGTGACGCGGACTACGAGGGGAAGGACGTGACCGGGAAGTTCGTCCTGGCCACCGGGTACGGCGGGGAAGTTCACCGTCACGCCGTTCTGAAGCGCGGAGCGGCCGCGGTGGTCGCCTATCTCGACGACTACCGGGCGGCGGATCACCCGGACATCATTCAATACACGGGCATGTGGCCCCGCACCGAAGAGCTGGACCGGGTGACGTTCGGTTTTAACCTCTCGAACCGGCAGGGCGAGCGGCTGAAGGCTCTCCTCGAGTCGGGCCAGAGAGTCGTGCTGCACGGCCAGGTGGAGGGCATCGGCCTCGAGCCCTACTTCATGGATGTGGTCGTGGCGCACATCCCCGGCGCGAACCGGGCGAATGAAGAGCTGGTGTTCAGCGCCCACCTCGACCATCCGAAGGAATCGGCCAACGACAACGCGAGTGGGTCAGGAGCCATTCTCGACGTCGCGCGGGCACTGCGCGACCTCATCGACTCGGGTCGACTGGACCGGCCGGAGCGCTCGATTCGCTTCATCTGGATGCCGGAGTGGTATGGGACGCAGGCCTACCTGGACGCCCACCCGGAGATGGCGGGTCCGGCGCTCGGGGGTTCGTGGCTCGCGAACATCAACATGGACATGGTGGGCGAGAACCTCGAACTGCTGCATTCGAAGATGATTCTCACCCGGACCCCTTCATCGCTTCCATCAGCCCTGAACGACGTGGTCGCCGACATGGCCCGGATGGTGGACGGCATGAACGTCCGGACGCCACGGGGCAGCCAGTCGGCCTTCAATTGGAGGGTGACGCCCTACAGCGGCGGCAGCGATCACATGCAGTTCATCGATCGGAAGATCCCGGGCGTGATGCTCGGCCACAGCCCCGATTACACGCACCATACCTCGGACGACACGCCGGACATGGTCGACCCCGTCGAGCTGGAGCGATCGGAGATCGTGGCGACCGCCGCCTTCGTCTACCTGGCCAGCCTGGACGAGGCGGAGGCCCTGGACCTGGTGGACCTGGTCGGCGCCGGATCGCTTCAGCGGCTGGGAGCGGCTGCCCGGCGGGCCCGTGGCCTGGAGGGCGGCCACCCTGCGAACACGGTCGCGCACACGGCGGCCTGGGAACGACAGGCCGTCGAGTCCGTCCTCCGGTTCCACGATTCACCGGACGTCCGTGAGGCCGTCGCGTCGTGGCATTCGCGCCTGGCCGACCTTGAAACGTCGATGGCAGTTGATCTTGTCAGGCTCGTGGCTCCGACCGATGATCGGATTCCGATCCGCCTCACGCGCGGCCCGCTCGACTTCGGCCTGCCCGCGAGCAGGCTGGATGCGGAAGCCGCCGCCTGGTACGCATCGGCAGAGTTCCCGCTGAGTGGGGAGGCCCGTTTCGAACTGGTGAATTTCATTGACGGCGAGCGCTCGGTGAGCGCGATCGGGAACGCCCTGAGCGCGGAATTCGGACCGGTACCCACGGCCGCCGTGGGGCGCTACCTGGATGACCTGGTCGCGGTCAGCGTCGTGCGATGGTTCGATTCGGACTGAGACCCGCGTCAGCCGGCTTGCGCCCGCTCGCGAAGGCGGCGCAGCAAGTCGAGCGCGAACACACCGGGGCGTCCGCTCCCGATCGCGCGGTCGTCGAGGTCGACGATCGGTGTGACCTCCGCGGTGGTGCCGACGACGAAGATCTCGTCGGCGCGGTACAGTTCGTCCGCGAAGATCGGCTCCTCGGCGACCTCGAAACCGGCCTCGCCGCACAGCTCCAACACGACCGCCCGCGTCACGCCCGGCAGGATGTAGTTGGTCAGCGGCGAGGTGCGTACCACGCCCCGGAACACCGCGAACAGGTTCGTGTGCGTGCCCTCGAGCGCCACCCCGTCCCGCACGAAGATCGCCTCGGCCGCCGCCGCATTTCGGGCCTGCTCGTTGGCCATGCAGTTGGGGATCAGGGCCACGGTCTTGATGTCGCACCGGGCCCACCGCTGGTCCGGCACCGTGATGGCCCGTGCCCCATCCTCCGCCGCGTGATCCGGAGAAAACGCCCAGGCATACGCGTACACCGTCGGCGGAACCGGCGGATCCGGGTAACGGTGGGTCCGCGGTGCGGCGCCACGCGTGACCTGCAGGTAGACGAGGGCGTCGGCGGCCGACAGGTCGTTCCGGGCCAGGAGGTCGTGGAATACGGGAGCCAGGTCGGCGGCGGACACTCCTCCGATCCGCATGGCCGCCAGGCTGCAGGCCAGGCGGTTCACGTGCCGCTCGACCTCGAACAGGCGGCCTCCGTAGGCGCGCAACACCTCGTACACCCCGTCGGAGAACAGGAACCCCCGGTCATCGGGAGACACGCGCACGTCCTCCCGGGGCAGGAACTCACCATTGAAGTACGCTGTCTGCATGGCACGTAGCTGGCTGAGTGGGTGAAACGACGTCGAGAACGAGCCGCACGCCGTGAGTCAATATACAGGTTATCCTTTTCCAGCCCGGTGCGCGATTGTAAGATCTTCACCGATTTCGCGGCTCTCGAAGGGCCGTGACGGCAAGCTCCAGCGAGGCGGATAACGCATGTCTTACCAGTCCGGGTGCCACGGCCGGGTGATTCTCGGACAACTGCCGGCGGCCGTGCAACGTCGCCTGGCGGCTCTCCCCGGTGAGTGGCTCGAGTACGATCCCCAGACGGGGGCGATCGTGATCGGTCATATTCAGCCGTCCACCGCGCCCATCCTGCCCACGGTGACCGTGGAGCTGGTGCGCATCCTGTCCGAAATTCCATACGAACTGCAGTCCCGCGTCGAAGGGGGCGACTTCTTCGTTCATACCGAGGAGCCCGCCACGCAGCTCGTTCGAGTTCGGGTCGAGCCCGGCGGAGCGCTGCACATTCAGTGGGCGCATCCCGAGTATGCCGGCGCCGCCCGTGAGCCGTGGTCCCCGAGCGTCCGAATCGCCACGCCGGAATGGGAACACCGCCTGAACGGGAAGGTGACCTTCGACGCGGACGATGCGACGAGCGCGGCGGAGACCCTGCAGACGCTGGCGGACACGTATGAAGGGCTGTACCCGGAGGGCGACTTCCGGGCTTCGGCCGATGGCAACACGGTCTCGGTGAACATGAGCGAGGTGAACCTGGACGGCGGCCTGCTGGCTGTCCGCATGGTCGAACTCGCCCGACCGGGATCGCTGGACGGATGGTTCGAAGTCGGATCGTTCGCGGACTTCGTCCCCGAGAACCTGGTCCGATTCCTGTTCGAGGCCGGTGAGGCCTCGGTTCAGCATCCGCTGCTGTGGACCTGATGGCGGATTCCCGATACCCAAGTACCTCCGCGGAGCCGACAGGGCTCCGCGGTCGCGCATAGGAGACCCCCCGTGCTGGATTACCGACTGACCGATGAGCAAGCGATGATCCGGGACCTCGCCCGGACCATCGCCGACAACGAGATCCGGCCGGTAGCGGCGGAGTACGACCGGAGCGGTGACTTTCCCTGGCCGGTGGTCGAGAAGATTGCCGAGGCCGGTCTGTTCGGAGTGTTCATCGACGAGGCCTACGGCGGGTTGGCGGGCGACTCACGCACGATGAACATGGTGCTGGTCACCGAGGAACTGTCCAAGGCGTGCGGCGGCATCTCGCTGGCCTTCGCGAGCACGGCTCTCGGAGCGCTCCCGATCATCGTGTCCGCCAGCGACGAAGTGAAGGAGCGCTTCCTGCCGGCGATCGCGTCGGGGGAGCGCCTGGCCGCCTTCGCCCTCACGGAGCCGCAGGCCGGGTCGGACGCGGCTGGCATCCGTACGACTGCCGTCAGGGACGGCGACCACTACGTGGTGAACGGACTCAAGCAGTGGATCACCAACGGCGGTGACGCCGAGGTCTACACCGTGGTGGTGATGACCAACCCCGATAAGGGAGCGCGCGGAGCCAGCGCGCTGGTCATCGAGAAGGACACGCCGGGGTTCAGCTTCGGCAAGAAGGAAGACAAGATGGGGATTCGCGCCTCATCGACACGGGAACTCGTGTTCGAGAATTGCCGGGTTCCGGTGGAGAACCTGATCGGTCGGGAAGGCACCGGGTTCATCACCGCGATGAAGACGTTTGACGCGTCCCGGCCAGGGGTCGGAGCCCAGGCGCTCGGCATCGCCCAGGGAGCCCTCGACCTGGCGGTGGACTGGTCGACCCAGCGACGCCAGTTCGGCTCGCCCGTATCGTCTTTCCAGGGCCTGCGCTTTCTCCTGGCCGACATGGCCACGAAGGTCGAGGCGTCCCGAGCCCTGATCTACGCGACGGCAAGGCACATCGATGCCAACCCCAGGACCCGAGCGACCATATACTCCGCCATGTCCAAGTGCTTCGCCTCGGACGTCGCCATGTCCGTGACCACCGACGCGGTGCAGGTATTCGGCGGGTCGGGCTACATGCGCGACTATCCGATCGAGAAGTACATGCGCGATGCCAAGATCACGCAGATCTACGAGGGCACGAACCAGATCCAGCGCGAAGAGATCGGCAAGATCCTGATCGGCGAGCATATCCAGGCACGGGACGGCTAGGAGCCGCGCGATGCGGACGCGGCACGACCCGAGGGGAGCATTTCGATGGTCCGAGTAGAGCGCGCCACACGACTCCGTGCCGTCCTGCTCACGGGCCTCGCCGCCGCGCTGCTCCTCCCGGCGAGCGGCTACGGCCAGGGCCTGTTCGGCCAGGGCCAGCCGGCCCAGGCCGCGCCGCAGTCCCAGGACACGACCGCCGCAACGCCGCAGCCCATTCCAGTTTCGGAGATTCCGCTCCGATCCAGGACGGCGAGGGCCCGGCTGCAGGCCATCGAAACACAGCTCAGCTTCGACCCCGACATCGCCCTCGTCGAAGAGCAGCTTCCGGCAGAGCAGGCCGCCATCTCCCGCGCGCACCAGCGCCTCGGCCGAATCGTGCTCGAGGAGTCGTCCTCCCGCGAGCTGGGGTCGCTGGAGTCGGTCTGGCAGTCGCACGAGGGCCGGCTGGCGGGCTGGCTGAGGACCTTCGAAGACGAGCTGCAGGATCTGCAGGATGCGTCCGAGGCGACTCGCGAGATCCGCGATCGATGGCAGCTCACCCTCGACTCGCTGGATGACGAAGACGTGGCGGAGGCGGTGGCCGAGCAGACCCGGACCGTGCTGGACGCCGCGGTCGCCCTGAGGCGCTCCCAACGTGAGCAGCTCGAGTACGTGTTGAGCGTCAAGTCCCAGGTCGACGAAGAACTCGAGGGTGTACGTCACGTGCTGCGCGAGATCGCGACCGCCCGGGCCAGCGTCCGGGGGCGGATGTTCAGTCGCACCGCCACGCCGATCTGGCGCGTCAGGTCGGTCCCGGAGCGGTCGGCTTCCGGCCCGGCCGGCCCGGCCTGGGGCGACGAATGGCTCTCATTCGCCGCATTCGTCTCGGACCACTCGAGTCGGGTGCTGCTGAACGTGGCCCTGTTCCTCCTGTTCGCTTTCCTCGCGGTCCGACTGCGGGACCGCTTCGACGTCGAACCCGACGCCGAGGACGAATCGCTGACCGGCGCCTCCGAGACGCTGCGCAGGCCGTTTTCGGCGGCGCTGCTGGTGTCGCTCTTTGCGGCGAACGGGCTGTATCCCAGGGCACCGATTCTGGTCCTGGAGCTATTCGCGATCGCCGGAATCGTGCCGCTGTACCGTCTGCTGCCGCGTTCCCGAAGTGCGGTGGTCAACCACACGATGCGCGCCCTCCTCGTCCTGTTCGGCGTTGCCATCCTGGCCGAGTTTCTCGTGCCACCCTCCTTCGAGTATCGGCTGCTCAACCTCGGCCTCGCTCTCGCCCTGGCCATCGGCGCCGGGTGGTTGCTCCGTGGAGGTGACACCGCCCCGGGCGAGGAAGTGGGTTGGGGGCTCGTCGTCTCACGAAGCCTCAAGGGCGTCCTGGGAGCCGGTGTCGTCGCTGCCGCGGCCAACGTCCTGGGCTTCACGTCGCTGTCGGAGCGTCTCGTCACCGGTGTGCTGTACACGGCGTACTTCAGCCTCGCCGTGGTCATCGGGTATCGCGTTCTGGCCGGTGTGATCCGGCTCCTTCCCCGCACGGCCTTGGGACAGGCGTCCCACATCATGCGGGAACACGGAGATCTTGTGACTTCGCGCGCCATCACGGTGTTGAAGCTGGCTGCACTGCTGACCTGGGCCATGCTCGCTCTGGAGTCGTTCGAGATCGGCGGTTTGATCCGTGAGTGGGCGTCGGGAGTCATGACCGGACCGATCCGGATTGGCGCCATCGAGTTCTCCCTGGACAGGGTTGCGTCGTTCGCGGTTATCGTGCTGCTCTCGATCTGGATCGCTCGATTCGTCGCGTTCGTGCTCAACGCGGAAGTCCTGCCGCGGCTGACTTTGAAGCGCGGCGCCTCGAACGCCATTTCCACGGTCGTGCAGTGGTCGATCCTCGGGGCCGGTCTCCTGACCGCCGCCAGCTCACTCGGCCTGCAGGCCGGTCAGCTGGCGATCGTGTTCGGCGCTCTCAGCGTCGGAATCGGGTTCGGCCTGCAGAACATCGTCAGCAACTTCGTTTCCGGTCTGATCCTGATCTTCGAGCAACCGGTGAAGGTGGGCGACAAGGTAGAGATCACGTCCCTCGCTCTGGTGGGCGAGGTGCGGCGGATCGGTGTCCGGGCCAGCGTCGTACGTACGTTCGAGGGGGCCGAGGTCATCGTCCCCAACAGCAACCTCATTTCGTCCGAGGTCGTCAACTGGACGTTGTCCGATCAGAAGCGGAGAGTCCGGGTGGAGGTGGGTGTCGCGTACGGGACGGATCCTCACGAGGTTATCACGCTTCTGAAGAAGGTGGCTGGCGACCACCGGGAGGTGCTCAGTTATCCGGAGCCCATGGTGATCTTCGACGGGTTCGGGGACAGCTCGCTGGACTTCCGCCTCCTGTTCTGGACGGCCACGTTTGACGACTTCTTCCGAATCCGCAGCGAAGTGTCGGTGGCGGTTCACGATGCTCTCAGGGAAGCCGGTATCGCGATTCCGTTCCCGCAGCGCGACCTGCACCTGAAATCACTACCGGGACCTGGGGCGACCCTCGAATCCGAGCCGATCTCGGAGCCCGGAGACCGGACCTGATCTGACGATTTCCTCCACTTGACGCGACCGCTACTATGCGTGTCAGCGTCCCTCGCCGGTCCCCCCCGTGAGTGTAGGGTGCACGCAACAGTCAGTGGAGACGGCGCAACAAAACCAGCCCATGGATCCTGCGTCAGCAACCGCAGATAAATGCTGTGATTTCATATAGATGCGAGCCTCATCGCCTCATTCGCCCGGACGGCACGACTCTCGCACCATCCAACGTGCTGAGAAGTTTCCCAGGGGGACAAACCACCCGAAGGGACAGAATTCATGAAATCTCCGGTAAGCCTGGAGTATGTCTTCGCTGTGACGCTGCTCGCGGTCTCGGCCGCGGTGCTCTCGTACGTGACGCCACAACCGGTGTTCAGCCTGGCCGCCATACTGCTCGGCATCTACGCCCTGCACCTCGTCAGCCTGCGCATAGTGGTGCGCCAGTACGCCGGCGCAGCTCCCACACGCGGCTCACGGCGTAAGCGGGCCGCTGCGGTGAATCAAGAGATCCGCCAGATCCGGGAAGACCTGGATCTGGAGCGCCGCGAGCTCGACAACCAGAAAGCCGATTTGCAGGACCGGATCGTCGCTGCGGAGCAGCAGTGGGAACTCCTGAGGCAGATGATTCGCGACCGGGTGGAAGGGGGCTCTGCGCTTCCGGACTCTGTCATGGCGAGCCACGAGAGTGCGCTCACCTCGACGTCGTCACCGGGTCGGACCAACGGATCGGACGATCCACCGCGCATACACGGCAGGTGGTGACAAACAGGGCACTGGCGTTGTCAGAGAGACAGATCAGGACGTTGGCGTGACGCACGCGTCGTTTGCCACGGGGAGTGAGTCTTGAATAAGAACCCAACCACAGTGCGACGCATCGGGGCTATTGTCGCGGACCAGACAGGTCTGGCGTTCGTACTCATGATGGTCAGCATGGTGGCCGTGGTCTCGGCCGCGGCACTCGCGATCGATGTCGGGCTACTGGTCACGGCCCGGGGCGAATCTCAGCGTGCCGCAGAAGCGGCGGCGCTCGCGGGCGCTGGCTGGCTTCTCGACCAACCGGCCGACGAAGCCGGCGCCAGGGCAAGGGCCAAGGAATTCGGTCTCCTCAACACCGTACGCGGCAGCGGTGTGGTCGTGCTCGATGAGGACATCGACGTAATCCTGGATTCTTCGAAGGTCAGGGTGCGGGTCAACAACGTCAGGGCTCGCGGGACGGCGATACCCACGTTCTTCGCCAGGGTATTCGGAGTTCGAAACGTCAACGTTCGAACGCTGGCGGCAGCATGGGCCGCGCCCGTGACGGGCGTCGACGAGACCCGTGCCGATACCAAGTGCCTTCTGCCGATCGCTCTTCCGGATCAGTGGGTCGATGCTGACGGCGACGGTCAGTACGACCTGGGCGAGAACTACAGCCCCGATGGTACATCGTACGGCTCGCACGACGTAGGCGACCTGATCGCCGTAAAGGTCTCCGGTTCACAGAATACGGGGGGACCAAAGCCCTGCCGGACGGAAAGTGAATCGGTCGACAACCCTGATCTATGCCGGGAACTGGCGGACAGTGACAACTGGCGGTGCTGGTGGAAGGAAGACCAGGGCAGCGGTGGCGGCGCCGACCTGCTGGGCTCCCGGCTCTATCCGGCCGAGAACTGCGGCGCGGAGTTGGGTCTCGGTTCGACGGTCTGGACCTCGGACGCTGGCGGCAACAAGCAGAGCCTGGTGAACACTACTCACGAGGACTTCGGCGGAGCCTGCGAGACCAAGTGCTACGACGGCCTCGATGGACTGCCCGGGACAGCGGATGACTACTGCGAGACCCAGTGCCCGAATGGTTCGTTCGGCGATCTCATCCGCGCCGATTCGGCGCTTCTTGGCGTCAAGCTTGAGTGGGATACCGATCTGAACTGTCCGGTGGACGCCTGGGCCGGTGGTACGACCGCGTGCTACGAGGGGGAGAGCTTCCGCCTCCGCGAGGTACCTCTGGTCGCTCCTGACCGGGTGACCGGGACGGGCGGCGGCATCAACACGATCGTGACGGACTTCGCAGGCGTCTTCGTGGAAAAGGTAGCTTGCAACTACGAGCTTCCGATGTTCGAGAAGTCGGGTGGAAACCAGAATGTGTACATCCGAATCGTGAACCAGAACCTGCCGGGCGGGCAGACGGGTGGCGGGACGGACCCGGGTCCCGGAGCGGGTGGAACGACCTTGAAGAAGCTGCAGTTGATCGAGTAGAACCAACAGGAGATAGGCATTCACGTGACAGCACACAGAAGCAGGCTGTTCAACGCTCGGTCGCTTCTCGCGAATGAGCGCGGGATGGCGTTCGTATTGGTGATGGTCAGCATGATAGCCGTGTTATCGGCCGCCGCAATCGCCATCGACGTCGGTCACCTCGTCACGGCCAGGGGCGAGTCCCAGCGTGCTGGGGAGGCTGCGGCTCTCGCAGGCGCCGGCTGGCTGATCACCGATCCCGACGACGCGGACGGAGCGCGAGCCCGGGCCAAGGAGTACGCGCTGCTCAATACGGTCCGCGGAAACCCCGTCGTCGTTCTCGACGAAGATATAGACGTAATCCTGGATTCCTCAAAGGTCCGTGTGCGGGTGAACAACCTCCGTTCGCGCGGTTCCGGTATCAGGACCTATTTTGCGCGCGTTTTCGGTGTGCGCCAGGTCGACATTCGCACTCTTGCGGCCGCCTGGGCGGCTCCCTCCGGTGAGGCTCCCCCGGTGGAGGGGGAGTGTCTTCTGCCCCTGGCGCTTCCCGATCGGTGGACGGATTCGAACGACAACGGCGGCTGGGATCCGGGCGAGACCTACGACCCACAGGGCACGGGCATCGACGACGACTACCAGGTCGGCGAGCTGATGGTCGTCAAGGTATCGGGATCGGAAACCACGGGGCCGAAGAAGTGCCGGGAAGAGAGCCCGTACGTGGATATCGACCTGTGCCGGGACCTCCCGAGCAGTCAGAACTGGCGGTGCTGGTACCGCGAGGGGCCGCAGCTCGGCGGAGGCGCCAATGTCGTAGGCGAGAGGATCTTCCCGGGGACGAACTGCGGGCCCCTAATGGCCATCGGCGATCCAGTGTACGCAGCCTCAGCCAGCGGAAACATGCAGAGCCTGGTGAACGGTGAGTTCCAGGACCTCATCAATTCGGACCCCGGCCTCTACTGGGACGGCACTTGCGTCATTCGCCCGGGCCAGGAGGGGTGCGTCGAGTCCAGCCCGCGGATTCGGTCGGTGCCGGTGGTCAACCCGACCACGGTGACGGGAACCGGGGCTGACGTGACCACGACGATCGTCGAGTTCGCCGGCGTCTTCGTCGAGCGCGTCGCCTGCAACTACGACCTGGGTGAGTTCGGAGGCCCGAGCGGGAACTGGAACGTCTACCTGCGTGTCGTCAACAACACGCTGGGCGGGGCCGGTGGGAGTGGAGAAACGGAAGGACCGGGCAGCACGACCCAGAGGGTCCTACAGCTGATCGAGTAGCGTCTCGCACTAATACTGACCGCAACGAAGAAGCGCCCCGGTTCGCCGGGGCGCTCTTCACATCCGAGAGCTTCCGGGCGCCGACCCTACCGGATCCCCGTCGCCACGGGAACCAGGTGCTGCTTCACGGCGAACAGCGCCAGCTCCTGCCGGTTCCGGACTCCCACCTTTCGCATCACGCGTCCGAGGTGGTTCTTCACCGTCTGCTCACGAATCCCCAGGTGCTGAGCGATCTCCTTGTTCTCCAGGCCGCGCGCCACGAGCGTGATGATCTCGAGCTCTCGGGCGGAGATGCGGTTCGGGCCGTCCTGGCTGAACGAGGGGGCTTCGGTCGCCCGAGCCTGCACGATGGCGTCGAGCCAGGGGCCGGCGGCGATCTCGCCCGAGGCCACGGTCCGGATGGCGCTCAGCAGGCGGTCCTCGCCTGAGGTCTTGGGGACGCATCCGCGGGCAGACGATCGCAGGGCCAGCAGGCAGCACTCGTTGAGCTGATCCAGCGCCGCGCCTGACAACTTCACGGAGTCGGGCTTCGCGAGCATGGACCGAATCACGCATTCCTCGTCCGAGTGGTTGACGAGGACGAGCACGCCGGTGTCCTTCACGGCCGCGTGGATCTCGTCAATGAGGGTCAACTTCCTTCGATGGAAGTTGGTGTCCAGGATCACGAGGTCCGGCTGGAGCCTGACGCAGTCCGGAATGACGTCTTCCATGTTCTCGATCGTGGCCACGACCTCGAGATCATCCTGGAGGTCGATCAGGGACTGGACCCCTGCCCGTATGAGTGGAAGCTCGACCGCGACCACGATCCGCATCGGACCGTTTCGATCGCCGTTTGAGGGAATCGACACAGTTGCCTTCCTGTCTGCTGTCTGCGCTCTATCTGTGTTGATGCTGGGAGCTGCCTCGGCTCGCCGACGGTGTAAGTGAATAATATGCAAGGGACACGCCACCAGGGGGAGTACGAAGGTACCATCGCGTCAGGTACCATCGGTCCGTTGTTTCAGGCTCTGTTGGACGCAGTTTCCAGCGTGACCGGTCACACTTCCCGCGAGGGGCGACCGGCGCGCGGGCCGAATCGAAATGGCCCGCAATCCCGGAACCTGGAGCCAATGATCGGGAACGCATCCCCTCGCCATTAGACCTGCCTCCCGGCGCGGCACTGCGCTGGGGAACTACCCTACCGCAGCCTCGGAGGAGGGCCCGTTTCGGCGGGCCCTCCGTATTTCTGGACCCCGCGCACGACCCGGAATTGGGCTCTCAGCGACCCGTTGGGACATGTTGACTCATGCGACCACAAGCGGCCGCGCCGTTCGATCTGCCGCTTGTAGCGAACGTCCGCCGGGGTCACATTGGGAGACCGTAAATCCGCCCCGGAGCCCCTGTGGAGCCGTTCGATTCCGCTTGGATCGAGCCCCGGCACGGCCGGCGGCGGTGGCCGGGAAATTGCCGGACTCGAGCCTGTCGCTGGTGCAACGAAACGCGAGAGAGAGAACCCCCGATGAACCGAATCGTCGTGACGGGAGCCGCGGGCCAGGTGGGGAGCGAGATGGTCGAAGCGCTCAGGGGCCGCTACGGCCACGACGCGGT
>JBATJK010000323.1:0-1881 GCA_049668445.1 Gemmatimonadota bacterium | reverse complement strand
GTGAGACTGCCGAGTCGCATCTTGATCGAGGCCGAGGCGTCTGCCGTCCAGTCACCGGTGAAGTCCAGGGTGACATCCCCGACCCCGCCCGTGAAGCTCAGCTCCTCGAAGCGGGCGTTTCCCAGTCCCGATGCGGAGAACTCCGCCGCGCCGACTGCCAGTTCCAGGTGCTCCATGCCGACAGGATTCGCCGTATCGAAGCGGATCTCCGTCGCGGAGGCCCCGGTCTTGTAGACCAGTCCGGTGAGCGGAATCCCACTCAGGTCCACCTCGCTGAGCGCCGCCCCGGCCGCGATCCGCAGATCCGTCGGCACGACCTGGCTGAGTCCGAGCTCCAGAAAGCCGTGCTCGTCGCCCTCGAACTCGATATCCACGTCTCCATCGTCATCGAGGCCATTGAAGCCGAGCTTTAGACGCGCCGTGCTGCCGTCCACGGACCAGTCGCGCTCGGGGCGCATGCGGGCCGCGTCGTACTTGAGGTGCGTGTCGTACAGGAGACCGCCGTCCGCCGGCCCCACCCTGAGCTCTCCCGCGATGTACTCCACGTCGACGGTCACCGATTCGATGGAGCCGGCCTGCCTCCGGGCCCGGACCTCGGTCCAGTCGGCCTCCTGGGCCACGAGTGGAGCACCGGCCGCGAGAAGCGCCGCGGCAGCGACCATTGACCTAAGCACTGGCTTCACCCTCGGATTCGAACTCGTCGGACGCCGTGAACAGGTCGTCGAACTCGGCCTGCGCCGCACGTCCCCTGCGGCCGCCTGCGCGCGTGATGATGATGGCGCCGAACCCGGTGGTCACCGCGGCCCAGGTCAACACGCCGGCAGCGAAGAACATCAGGCCGCGCACGAATCCGAGCATCCCCCCGAGCAGGTACAGCGCCGACCCGATCGCGAACGGGGCGAGCAGGAAGAGGAGTCCCTTGAACACGTAGTGGTACGAGCTCGATCCTTTGAGGTTGTTGAACCTCTCCATCCAGCCGAAACGCTGCTCCTCGACCGCCTCCCCGACGGCGTGCGCCACGGCCAGGTACCCGGCCGGGATCGCCAGCGCCACGGCGAGGGCGTAGACCGGAATGACCAGCCACGTCACGATGCCGACCACGAGCAGAAGCATAACCGGCAGGACCAGCAACTGGCCGGCCAGCCCCACGCCGAACGATCGCACGGTGTCCGTGCGGATCACGCCGGCCGCCACCTCGAGGCGCGAGCGGAAGAAGTACACCACCACGAATCCGATGGTCGACAGGGCCAGGAGCCACACGATCGAGGCCATGATCCCGCTGATCGCGTGCCCGATGTTGTGCCCGATGGATCCGACGAAGCCTCTGTTACCCGAGCGCACGTTGACCCGGACGGGGATGTCGATCTCGTCCGCGAGGTCGACCTCGAAGTCGCCGGATACGAGGCTGCCGAGTTCGCCGGCCAGGAGCGAGACCATTTCGCCCGAGACCGAGCCTCCGGCGTCCACGATGTCGCCGCCGACCTGCAGGATGTCGCCCGCCACGTTGGCCGAGGGTCCCAGGGTCAGCGTGCCGTCGAGCACGAGGACGTCGCCGTCCACCGTGCCCTCGAGATCGAGGTCGCCGGAAAGAAGCGCCAGGTTACCCGCGACAAGCTGGTTGGCCCCCACGGTGTAGTCGTCGTGCACCACCAGGGCGAGCCCTTCTTCCAGTCCCTCCACCTGACCGCTCAGGACCTCCAGCTGGCGACCCAGAAGCTCCACGCCACGCGTGAGCTCTCCGAGTGAGGTGATTCTGCCGGGCGCGATGGGCACCGGGCCCCCGTCGGCGACATGGATCGTCGCAGCTTGCGGAAGCGCCGCCGCCACCGTGCGGTTCGAGTTCTCCGCCAGTCGGTCGAACAGGGCCTCGAGCGCGCTGCC
>JBATJK010000322.1:0-2557 GCA_049668445.1 Gemmatimonadota bacterium | reverse complement strand
GACTCGACTGACAGGACGGCGCAGGGCCCCGAAGCCGAAGGCCGGTCCGAAGGTCGTCCCCGGTCCGGTGGACTCGGATCACGCTCCTGCGAAAGACGTCGTGGTCGAGGAGAAGAAGGACACGGCCCCCCCGCGGCCGACGACCCGTACGATGGGGCGTTTCCGGCGCGGTTCGGTCGGATCCGGTGCGTCGGGTGCTGGCGCTGCCGCTTCAAGCGGTCGCTCCAAGGCTGGTAGCGGCGACGTTGGCGAGCCCGCTGCCGAGCCCGTTGCCGACAAGCCCACGGCCGAAGCCTCGAAGGCAATGACCTCCGGGCGGGAGGACATGGTCGAGCGGATGGCCCGCGGCTACCAGGGAGTCGGGCGCCGCACGGCCGAGCGACTTGTCGACGAGTTTGGAGATCGGGTCCTCGATGTCATCGACAAAGAGCCGGACCGGATCGAGAGCGTGCTCCCGAAGGGCAGGGCACAGGCAGTGATCGATGCCCGACGCGCGGAGCTCGAGGCTGGCGACGGCTAACAGCCCGCGCGAAGCAATGTCGACGGAGAGTGAAGGGAGAAAAGGGGCGCTTCGAGCGCCCTTTTTCGCGCGTCCAGCCCATACCGTCGCGCCTGAACTGCTCGGGGCGCTGCTCGTGTCCGAGGCAGGTGGACTTCGGACATCGGGACGGATCGTGGAGGTCGAAGCCTACGAAGGCCCGCACGATCCGGCCTCTCACGCCGCCGCCAGCATCGGACGTACTCGCCGCAACGAGGGCCTGTTCGGTCCACCCGGCACGGCGTACGTACACCTCAACTACGGTGTTCACTGGTGCTTCAACGCTGTGACCGATGTAGAAGGCAGCCCGCACGGAGTGCTGATCCGGGCGCTCGAGCCCGTGTCCGGCGAGGCTCACATGCGATTCCGACGGGGTCGCGAGGAGTTGACCAACGGACCCGGACGCCTGGCCCAGGCGCTGGGGATCGGGCCGGATCTCCAGGGTCATCGGCTGGACGAGCCGCCCGTCTGGATCGAGCGAGGCCCGCCCGTGCCGGCCGCGTCTCTGGTCACGACGACACGGATCGGGATCACGAAGGGCGTGGAACTGCGGCTGCGTTTCTACGATTCCCGCAGCCGCTGGGTATCTCGACGCTGAGCGATTCACCCGGGGACAGGGTTTGACGAACCTGGCGCCAGCCGGTTTCTTGCAGACGGCCGAAACGCATCGCCACGGGAGGAAACCATAGAATTCGGGGCCCTGTCTCTGCTGCCGCCGCTGCTCGCGATCGGACTCGCGATCTACACGCGCCAGGTCTACCTGTCCCTGGCGGCCGGAATCTGGATCGGGTGGACGATCATCCTCGGCTGGAATCCGATCGCCGGCCTCGCCGGGGCGGTGGAAGCCACCGTGACGACGGTGACCGATCCCGGCAACGCCCGGGTCATCATGTTCACCTTCGCGATCGGCGCCCTGATCGCCCTGGTCGAAGCGAACGGCGGCGTACAGGGCTTCGTACGCTGGGTCGAGGAGCGGCGCTGGGTCGATGACGGTCGCAAGGCCCAGATCCTGGCCTGGTTCCTCGGCGTCATCATCTTCATCGAGTCGAATATCACGGTGCTGGTGGCCGGATCGATCAGCCGGCCGCTGTTCGACCGTTACCGGGTATCGAGAGAGAAGCTGGCCTACCTCATCGATTCCACGTCCGCCCCGGTCTGCGTGCTGATCCCGTTCAACGCGTGGGGCGCCTACATCCTGGGTGTCCTGGCTACGCTCGGTATCGCGGACCCGGTGCCCGTGCTGGTGGCTTCGATTCCACTGAACTTCTACGCCATCGCCGCTCTGATCCTGGCGGGCGTCAGCGCGTTCAGGCAGGTGGACATCGGGCCCATGAAGGCCGCGCAGCGACGCACGGAGGAGGGTAAGCTGCACTGGGATCATTCCGTCGCCCTGGCCGATCCCGAAGACATGGCGCCCCCTCCGCGCGAGGGCATGCCCCTGCGCCCGGTGAACATGATCGTACCCATCGCCGTGATGGTGCTGATGATGCCCGTCTCGATGTACGTGACCGGCGAAGGCGACATCATGGCCGGCTCGGGTTCGACCTCCGTGCTGTGGGCCGTCGTTACGGCCATAGGTGTCGCCTGGGTGCTGTCGCTGGTACAGCGCCTGCTCGACCTCGAGGCCCTGAGCCGCGCGAGCCTGCAGGGAGCCGGGGCCCTGACGGGCATGGCGCTGGTGCTGCTCCTGGCCATCACCCTCGCGGCGGTGACGGTCGAAATGGGCACGGGCACGTACGTGGCGGGCATCGTCGGCGGGCGTGTTCCTCTTCCGCTTCTCCTCCCGATCCTGTTCCTGGTGGCCGGCGGCATCGCGTTCGCCACGGGCAGCAGCTGGGGGACGTTCGGGATCATGCTCCCGATGGCCGTGCCGGTCGCGCTGACGCTTGGTCTGCCGCCCACTCCCTTCATCGCGGCGGTCCTGTCCGGCGGCATCTTCGGCGATCACGCCAGCCCGATCAGCGACACCACGATCGTGTCATCCCTGGCATCGGCGTCCGACCACATCGAGCACGTCCG
>JBATJK010000321.1:0-2658 GCA_049668445.1 Gemmatimonadota bacterium | reverse complement strand
ATGCCGCTCGCCATCCAGGCGAAGCTCCTGCGGGTCCTGCAGGACGGGATTCTGAGGCGTGTCGGAAGTGAGAAGGACGATGCCGTCGTGGACGTTCGGTTCATCTCGGCCACGAATCGCGAGCCCGAAGAGGCCATGAAGGAAGGCCACCTCAGGCAAGACCTGTACTATCGTCTCCGGGTTGTCCCCATCCATCTGCCGGCTCTCAGGGAGCGCCCGGAGGATATCCCGGTGATCATCCGGCACTTCGTGGACCACTTCTGGCGCCGGCACCAGCTGCCCGGCGAACAGCCGCCCCGTCTGGCGGGTGAGACCCTTGAAGCCCTGATCCACTACCAGTGGCCGGGCAACGTCCGAGAACTGCAGAACGTGATCGAGAACCTGGTCGTGCTTTCCGATCCGGAAGAGGAAATACCCGCTGAGAGGCTGTCGATTCTCGATCAACCATCCGAAATGACCGGCGGGAACGGGCTTGGTCCTTCGCTCGATCTGCGGATGCCGTTCCATGATGCGAAACAGATCCTGGTAGACCGGTTCGAGCGCGAGTACCTGGCGCACCTGGTTGCGCGTACAGGCGGGAACATGTCCGAGTCCGCCCGCCAGGCGGGGATCGATCGCACTACGCTGTACCGCCTGATGGACAAGCACAAGCTGGCCCGGGAGGCCTTCGCGTCCTGACCATGGTAGACAACACTTCTCCGCAGCCCGGCTCACCGACTGAGGGGGCCGAAGACGATACCGGCGCTCGCGCCGACGCAGGCTCGGAAAGCTGGCCCCCGGGGCTGCTCGATTCTCTTCCCGAGCGCTTCCGTGACGCCGGCGCTCACCTGGCCCGGGATCTGTTCGGGTCGTCCGCGGGGGTCAGGGTCGTCGGGATGGACGAAGCGCCCGACGGTGGCGAACCCTGGTATTCCGAGCTCGAGCTCGAGGAAGCGTGGGCCGTCGCCCAGGCATTTCGCAGGGCCATACACGACGCGGGAGTTTCGGCCGGGCCCGAAAATGAGTCTGCCGATCTCAGTGACCTGAACGCCACCCTGGACCGGACGCTGCTCAACGCCGCTCTCGCTTCGCTCACCCGCACATCCGACGCGCATCGACGGATGGTCCAGGACGTGTCACACGACCTGCGGTCGCCTCTGAACTCGATCCTGTTCCTGGCCGATGCGCTGCGCTCGGAGCGAAGCGGTCCGTTGACCGCCGCTCAGAGCCACCAGATGAGCGTGCTGTACACGGCGGCCGTCACCCTGGTGCGAATGGCCAACGACCTGATCGACTTCTCGCGCCTGGGCGTGGGCCGGGAGCGAATCACGGTGTCGGCCTCGTCCTTCTCGCTGGAGACCGTGGTCGCCGATGTGACGAATCTGGTCGGTCCGCTCTCCACCCACCGGAACGTCGCGCTGGAAACGGTCTTCGACGCCGAGGGATTGCGACATGGCGATCAGCGGCTCCTCAGTCGGGTGCTCCTGAATCTGGTCTCGAACGCGCTCGAGGCCGTGGACAGTGGAGGCACGGTGACCCTCGAGTTCAGCGATACGGACAGAGGTGACCTGCGCATAGAAGTGGGCGACGATCGGTACGGAACGGACGTCGAAGCTCTCCAACGACTCCTCTCGATCACGGACGATCGGTGGCCAGGGGAGACTCGAGGCTGGACTCGCGGACTCGGGCTCACCATCAGTGCCCGATTCGTCGAGGCGGCGGGTGGACGGATCGACGTTCTGAGTCGAAGCGGGGGTGGGACGGTGTTCCGCGTAGAACTGCCATTCCCGTGCCTTTGAGCCCCCGTTCCGAAACGCGCCCATAGGGTTAAGATGAAGGTGTTGCGTCCACGCAACACAGGCGGGATATTTGCACCGCTGAGTAAATGTAAAATTAAGTGCTGCAATAAGTTGTAGTGCCACAGGGAGTGGGAGCGCTTCTTGCTCCTGCCCCGGTACGAAAGTCAGAACGACTCTCACGGCGTGTGCAGGCTGGCCAGGTGGCCGGATCGGAGACGGGGGAGTCGCTACAGATCGCCAGTGTGGGGTGAGCAAGGCGCTGACGGATGCGAGATCCGGCAGGCCCGCCTGTTACTCACGGGCACGAAGTGCGCCTGCCCCGCGCCGACCAGCGGAGTCATCCGGTCCGGGCGACCGGCGAAAGCGGAAACCTTGAGCGTAGAGAATTTCTGGTACGCGCTGTATACGCGCTCGCGGCACGAGAAGCGCGTGGCGGAGGCCCTGGAGCAGCGGGGCTTTGACGTCTATCTGCCCGTGATTCCGCGGGTGAGCGACTGGCACGACCGGAAGAAGACGGTGCTGTGGCCACTGTTCCCGGGCTACGTGTTCGTGCGCTTCCGGCCAGCGGACGTCACGAGAGTCCTCGCAATCCCCGGCAGCGTCCAGGTAATAGGCGTGGCTGGCAGGCCCGCCCCGATCCCGGACGAGGAGATCGAGAACGTGCGGTTGTTCGCAGCGTGCCTGGAAGAGACCGGAGGCGAGGTCCCGAAGTCGACGCCGTCGATTGAACTCGGGGAGCGCGTAACCGTTCAATCCGGGCCCTTCGCCGGCGTTCGCGGCGTCGTGCTCGAGCACCGCGGAGTGGAACGGGTGCTGATACAGGTCGGCCTGAGCGTGATCGGACAGGCACTGAAGATCGAGCTCGACACGGAGAACCTCG
>JBATJK010000320.1:0-3870 GCA_049668445.1 Gemmatimonadota bacterium | reverse complement strand
GGCTCGCAGCAGGCCCAGTATCTCACGGAGCTTTCGACGTGGCTGGCCGAGGAGGCGACGAGATCCGCTGACGCCGAGCGCATGTGGAAGCTGGCAGAGACGGTGCAGGAGCTGGCGAAGGGGTAGTCACCTGTTGTCAGCGAGCTTCAAAGGGCCCGATCAGCGTGATCGGGCCCTTCGCTTATCTAGCTACCACGTCTCAATTGCAGGACGGGTTGGACCCACAGACCATAACTTCGCCGCAGTAGATGCACTTGTATCTCTGATCTTTCACGGCTGGTACGCTCCACAGACCCGAATAGAAGCCGATGACAATTGCCTTGATTTCGCAGCCTGGTGGCACCGATGGATCTCCGTTCTCGGGCGCATCTATATGAACGCGGAAGAGGGCACCCTCGTGAGTTGACGTGTCGTCCATACAGGCTCTGTGCCCCTCGGTCATCGCCTCCAAG
This sequence comes from Gemmatimonadota bacterium, assembly GCA_049668445.1. Lineage (GTDB taxonomy): Bacteria > Gemmatimonadota > Gemmatimonadetes > Palauibacterales > Palauibacteraceae > Benthicola. The sequence goes on along the minus strand of JBATJK010000320.1, from coordinate 3,418 downwards.
GCGACGCACACGCGGCGTTCGGGACTTGGCGTCAGGAGTCGCTCGGCAAGCACTGAATCGACGGCTGCCTGAAGTGTGTCGGAATGCTCCCAGCCCTCGCCCCTCAGGTTGTACCCCCTGACGGTCAGGTAGCGACCCGTGAGCCGCCTAGCCCTTTCCTGATCCTCCAGCGGAGCCTCCTGCCGAGCCTCCGACGGTGAGGGCTGCTCGCCGGACACCGTGTCGGCACCAGCCGCTGCCACCTTGGAGTCAAACGACATGTACGCGAACGCGATTGCGCCGGCTGCCAGAATGAACCCGACGATCAGAAACCTCTTCATAACCACCTCCAGAGTGAACCTCGAGCGATTTGTCAGCCGCCGCTAGCGTCATGGCGCGGCCGCCAGGTACCTCCTCATTCCCCACCCGAAGTCGATGTTGTCCAAGCCCAGCGGACAGGCAGAGGCCCGTGCCGACAGGTCGGCCACGGTCGAGTCATCGCCTAGCCTCTCGGCCAGCTGGATCGGCATGTAGTAGTGGAGGGCCCTGCGTCGCGCGGCCGGCCGCGCCTCCACCTCAGCGATCGCGTCCTTCAGGTGACGGCGAGCCTCGTCCGGTCTCTCCTGCACCATGAAGAGCCCCCTCCAAACGGGGGGCAGCGGCACGTCTATCAGGTCCCAGTCCGAGAACCAGGGGGACCAGAGCTCTGGCTGGCGCAGCAAGGCTGGACCCACGATAGAGGTGGAGTGGGCGCGCAGGATTGCCTGTTCGCGCTCTGAATACCCAAGCCGCGTCCATTCCAGGCCCACGCCGCGAAACCGGTCCGCGATCCCGGCGGAATCGCCTCCGGTGAGCCCCAGGGCGCCCAGCGCCCACAGAGTTCCGTACACAGGTCCGCCCGGGCTCGCCCCACTCTCGGTCGTCGTGTCGGGGACGGCCCAGGTGGATTGGTTGGAGACCGCTTCCAGGATCTCGACCGTCGGGTGTCCCTGGCCGAGAGCCAGGTAGACGTTCGCCGCCAGCTTCGGGGGCGGCGTTTCCCGACCGCTCCGCCAATCACCGAGTTCCTCGATCGCGCGGTTCGTCTCGACTTCGGCGCGAGTCAGCGCGTCCGTCGCGAGCAGCAGCGCCGCGAGACGCAGGCGATCTTCGGGAGTCGTGTCGCCGCGGAGTACGAGGGCTTGCTCGGTGTGGGAGCGGGCGTCCCGAAGCAGAGATTCGGCCTGGGCGGCATCCGTGTCGCAGCCCCGGGCTGACCTCTGCCACAACAGTCGGTCGGCGAGTTCTTCGTGCGGGCGGGCCTGTGCTTCCCAGATTCCGGACCAGGCATTCAGTCGATTCTCGATCCGCTCGCGCAGCACCCCCACTTCAGCAACGGCCCTCTCGAGCTGTGCGTCGGTCAAAGTATCCGGTCGCCACAGGATCGATCCGTCGTCGACATAGGGGCAGAAGAACTTCACATCGGCCGCTTCGGGAAACTCGTATGGCGGTAACAGGGAGCCGCCGGGGGGCAGAAAACCGTAGCAATAGCCGTGGTAGGCAGTGACCGCGAGATATCGCTCGATCTCGAAGAGCTGCCCCCACGCCAACTGCACGTGGCGATTGAGACCGACCGCAGAATCGAATGCGGCTACCGCCCAATTGAAATCGCCGCGCGGCCCGAGCAGCCTCCCATTTGCGTCGGCGGCCAACCACGGGTCCTCGACCTCGACCGCTCCAGCGAGTACGAGGGCATCCAGCCGCGTCGGCTCCCTGTCGAGGATCGCCGCATACTGCTCTCGCGCCGATTCGTAGTCGCCAGCCCAGAACGACTTGAAAGCGTCCAGATCGCGACGTTCGCGGGACCTGAGGCGCTTCTCATCCCCGAACCGGTCGGCTTGAATGACGTGGTACTGAATGGCCTCGCCGTCGAGGATCCGTTCGGGATCGCGGACCGTACGCCAGTACATCGTCAGCGCCAGATGGTAGTGGGCAAGCGCGAACTCGGGATCCAGCTCGATGGCGTCGCGGAAGAACGCCTCGGCTTCGGCGAGACGCCAATCCAGCAACATGTTCCAGCCCTCAGTGAACTGCTGATGGGCCCCGGGGTGAGGCGATCGGCTTCTCAGTTGATCGAGTTGAGCTGGCTCACCGTTGATTCTGAGTATCTGAAGGGCCAGACCGGCTGCGACGAGACCCACGTCGGCCTTGGGTCCCTTCTGAGTCAGCGTATTCTCAGGCCTCTCACTTCGAATGGCGAAGATGTTCGCAACCAGGGTCACCGAATCGCCGCTCGCACTGGCGTCCACGTAGATTACATGGCTTGCCTGGATACGGTCTGCGAATTCAAGGCCTGCGACGAGCGAACTGGACGGGAGTCCGAACCCGGCGCGCACTACGCCTGCCGCCGTTCCCTCCAGCATCAGCCCGTTGATCGCCGTGACGGACTCCCACCCCTGCAAGTGCACGTACAGGAACTTGTGGGCCCGCAAAGCCAGTTCCCTCTCTTCCACCGTCTGATCATCTCCGACGGCAGGGAGCAGGGCATAGGTCGGATACGCGACGGCGAGAGCAGGACGTTGCAGCTTCTGGAGCACGAAGAGGGCCGTGGCGACGATCAGCACCGCGGCGGCGACCATTGAAGCCAGCCGGACGCCATGAAGCCACCGGTGCCGCGGCCCCATCAGCTTCCGCAGGGTGGCTGCCGCGATGGCTTCGAATCCTCCCGAAATCAGGTCCAGCGATCCCGCCATCTCTTCTGCGGTCTGGAACCGTTTCTCGGGCTCCTTGCGTAGCGCCGTCTGGACTACGGCCTCCACACCCTCGGAAATCTCCGGCCGGCTTCTTCTGACCAGGGGCGGCGCATCCACCATGTGATGCGTGATCAGAGCCTGGACCCTGGTGTCGGTAAATGGCGGCTTCCCGGTGAGCGCCTCGTACAACACACAGCCAAGCGAGTAGATGTCGGATCGCCCGTCGATATCGTGGTCCCCGACGGCCTGTTCCGGGCTGAAGTAGGCGGGTGTCCCGAGGGTCAGCCCGGAGTCCGTCAGGGTACCGCAATCAGTCTCGGCCAGGTGGGCGATCCCGAAGTCCGCCAGGAGAGCGTGGTCCTCCGCCAGGAGGATGTTCCCGGGCTTCACGTCTCGATGAGTGACCCCATGCCGATGCGCGAAGCCAAGGGCGTCGGCTATCTCCCGCGTGATGCGAATGGCGTCGGGAATCGGCAGCCGCTCTTCGCGCACAAGGCGATCACGCAGCGACTCGCCTCGAATGTGGGGCATAACGAAATACAGCAGCCCGGATGCCTCTCCCGAATCATACAGGGGAAGGATGTGCGGGTGGGTCAGGCCGGCGACGACGTCGATCTCACGGTGGAACCGTTCGGCTCCCACGGCGGACGCGACGTCTGGCTTGAGCACCTTGATCGCGACCCAGCGGTCGTGCTTGAGATCATGAG
>JBATJK010000319.1:0-10799 GCA_049668445.1 Gemmatimonadota bacterium | reverse complement strand
CTCCTGGGTGGCGCCATTGTGGCCGGCAGCGCACTCGCGCCGCTGGCGGTCGCGGCCGCGGGGCTCGCCGGCTTCGGGGCGGGTCGGTCCCTGATCGAATTGGGCTACAGGAAGCTGTACGGCGTGGCTCTCCGGAAGGGCCGGAAGGGTCTGGAACAGCTTCTCTCGGCGATCGGACTGCACATTCAGACGGACGGCACGTTCACTCCGGGCGCCGCCTACCTGCAGGCCCCGCCCGACAACGACGCATCCGACCTTTCGACGGAGCCCGGGACGTCGGTGGACGACCCGGGCTCGGCCCGATGACAGCTGGACTCAGGGCGTGATCGTCAACTGAACTCGATGCCCTGCGCCAGCGGCAACTCCGTACTCCAGTTCACGGTGTTGGTCTGCCGGCGCATGTAAGCCTTCCAGGAATCCGAACCGGACTCCCTGCCACCGCCGGTCTCCTTCTCTCCGCCGAATGCCCCACCGATCTCCGCCCCGCTGGTGCCGATATTCACGTTGGCGATGCCGCAATCGCTGCCCCTGTGAGACAGGAAGTACTCGGCCTCACGCACACTGTCCGTGAAGATCGCGGAAGACAGGCCCTGGGGGACATCGTTGTGGATTTCGATCGCTTCCTTGATCTCCTCCACCGCCTCGCGCGGGCTGGCATCCTTCGAGCCGTAGCCGATGATGTAGAGGATGGGAGCGAACGTCTCCTCCTGGACGATGGAGAAGTCGTTCTTGGCCGAAGCGATACAGGGCTTCACATAGTGGCCGCCCGGATAGTCGTCGCCGTCCAGCGGCTCTCCGCCGTACAGAATCTCTCCGCCCTCTGCCTTGACCCTCTCGATGGCGTTCTGGAGATCCGCGACCGCGCCGCGCGTGACGAGCGGTCCCATCAGGGTGTCGGGATCCAGCGAACTGCCGATGCGAACATCCTCGTACGCCCGCGTGAGTCGGCTGACCAACTCATCCTTGACCGACTCGTGGACGATGATCCTGCGGGTGCTCGTGCAGCGCTGGCCCGCCGTACCGCAGGCGCCGAACAGAATCGCCGGCAGCACCAGGTCCATGTTCGCGCTCGGCGTGACGATGATCGCGTTGTTCCCGCCCAGCTCGAGGATCGTCCGACCGAGGCGCTTGCCCACCGTCTCGGCCACCCGGAATCCCATCTGCGTGCTACCGGTGAACGAGATCAGCGGGACACGCTTGTCGAGAAGGATCCGCTCCCCGACCGTGGACCCCTTGCCGATCACCAGTGAGAACACCGCCGGGTCGATGTCGTTCTCGCGACACACCTCGGCCGCCAGCTTCGTAACGGCCACCCCGCACAGCGGCACCTGGCTGGAGGGCTTCCAGAGGGTGGAATCGCCGCACACCGCGGCGAGGGCCGCGTTCCAGCTCCACACCGCAACCGGGAAGTTGAACGCGGTGATCACCCCCACGACGCCCAGGGGATGCCACTGCTCGAACATCCGGTGGTCCGGTCTCTCGGACTGCATGGTGTTTCCGTACAGCTGGCGGGAGAGCCCGACGGCAAAGTCACAGATGTCGATCATCTCCTGGACTTCACCTTCGCCCTCGGCCACGATCTTGCCCATTTCGAGGCTGACCAGCTGGCCGAGTTCATGCTTGTACTCGCGAAGCTTGTTGCCGATCTGTCGCACGATCTCGCCCCTGCGAGGAGCGGGTATCTTGCGCCATTCGAGGAACGCCCGGTGAGCCCGATCGGCAATCTTCTCGTACTCCTCCTCGGTGACCTGCCGCACGTGCGCGATCACTTGCCCATCGATCGGACTGGTCGCTTCGAGCTGAGGTCCCGAGCCCAGCCATTCCCCGCAGAAGCCGCCGAGGTTGTTTTCCTCGATTCCGAGCCTGGCCAAGAAGTCTTGCATGAGATCCTCTATCCTTCATTCAAATAGTACGTTACGCCCTGGTTTCTGGAACCTGCCCGGCAGCGCGCGAGGCCCCTCTTTCGCCTTCAGATGTTAGCCGATCCTGGCGGGTGCGGCCACTACTCAATATCCAGCCGGGGATAGGTATTGCTGTGGTAGAGCATGCCAACCACCTGCCCATCGTCGTCCTCCACGAATTCGTAGGTCTCGCCCAACTCTCCATCGTCCCGAATCCTGCGGAACCTGTTTCCGTCCACATGTTGGAGAGGGGTCAGGCCATCCACTGGAGACATGGTCGGAAGCCACAGAATCGCGAGTCCGGCCTCCCAGGCTACAACCGCGGCCTCACCGCCCCACGGATTCTCATCGTACGAGCCGATGAAACGCTCGAACTCGCGCGGCAGCAGGGCCGGCTCATAATCGGAAGGCAGCGTTCCCTCCTGCGCCGCGCGCCCGTCTTCGATCGCCTGCTCGACGGCGGGACCGACGATCTGGATGGCCTCCTGCGAGAGGGCGGCCGGACTCAGGGCGATCGCGTTCATCATCACGATCGCTGCCAGTTGGCTGGGCACATGCATCCGGAGCGCGGAGTAGTAGCCTGGGCAGAGCCCGTAGTGCCCCACATAGGTGACGCCATCGCTACGGTATACGCCGAAGCCCAGTCCACGCGTGGTCTGCCAGTCCGGGTCGAGCCAGTGAACTCTCTGCATCTCACGCAAAGTGTTGGCGGCGAGCACCTCGTCTCCCCCCATCTCGAGGACACGAAACTGCCACGAGGCGAACCGGGCCAGGTCCTCGACAGTCGACGCGAAACCGGCCGCAGCGGCGATCCCCTCGACCGCGAAGGGCGGCATACGCTTTCTCGTCCCGTCACGGCGAGTCGCGCTATAGCCAGCCGCAAGCCGCTCGGGATGAGGGTAGTCCGCGATCTCCGGCCACGTCGCGATCATGCCAACGGGGTCCAGGATGTGCGACCGTACGTATTCCCCATAAGGGGTTCCCGACACCTCCGCGACGATCTCACCGGCAAGCGTCAGTCCGAGGTTGGAATACTGATAGTACCGGTCGGCCGGGTAGAGCATCTCCTGCTCGCCCAGGCGCTCAATGAGTTGCTCACGGGTCGGGAAATCGAACGGATCGATCCAGTATGGAAAGTCCGACTCTCTCGGCAGGCCAGCAGAGTGTGTCAGAACGCCGCGCACGGTGACCGGCGGCGCCCCCTCATACGCCTCACGGATGTCGAACCACGGCAGGAGGTCAGCGACGCGGTCGTCCAGTCGGAGCCGCCCCTCGTCTCGCAACTGCATGACTCCGATCGAAGTGAACAGCTTCGAAATCGAGCAGATACTGTAGGCCGTCTGCGGGGTCGCCGGCGCTCCGGTGTCCGGGTCAGCCAGCCCCGTGGCTCCTGCCCAGATCAACTCCTGGTCATGGACGAGTGCGGCCGAGATCCCGGGGATGTTCTCGTACGCTCTCTGAGCATCAAGCCAGGTCTCGACGACGGTCACGGCCTCGCGGACCCGCGGATGGCCCGCAACGGTCTGCCCCGAAAGGGGGGTCGCGAATGGGGCCATCAGAACAAACGAAAGCAGGGCCAGGAAGCGCATTTCTGGATCGCCTCGCTACTGAGGTTGAGTGCCGTAGACGCCTGTTATCGGCGGGAAACGAAGCAAGATGACCGGTCGCATCGAGGCAGGCAATCGCGCCCGCCGTGTTCTCTTACATGCCCGGCAGGCTAGATTCTGTCCATAATCGCGAGCCCCCTGCAAACGGAGTGAACCTATGGCCCGCTGCTGGTTGATGAAGTCCGAGCCGGACGTCTATTCGATCGAAGACCTGAAACGTGACGGCTCGACCTGCTGGGAGGGCGTGCGCAACTACCAGGCGCGAAACCTGATGCGAGAGATGGAGGTCGGCGACCCGGTGCTGTTCTACCACAGCAACGCGAAGCCGCCCGGCGTAGCGGGGCTGGCCCGGGTCGCGCGGACGGCGTATCCGGATCATTTCTCGTGGGAGGAAGGTCACAAGTACTTCGACGAGAAGTCGTCGGAGGAGGACCCGCGCTGGTGGATGGTCGACATCGAGTACGTCGACACCCTGCCGGAATTCGTGTCGCTCGACGAGTTGAAGGCCGCGCCGGGACTCGAGGACATGGTCGTGACGAAGCGTAGTCGACTGTCCGTACAGCCGGTGCGGCAGTCCGAGTACGACATCGTGGTGCGCATGGGCGGGCGCGGCTGAGTGCGCGGACTGCCGAGGCCTATCGACGAAGCCCTGCATTCGCTGGATCGCAGATATCTTCGGAGGCGCCTCTGGTTGTGGCGGGCAGCGGGATGGAGGACGTTTCGCCGCATCGACGCCATGACGAGCCGGGCCATCCTGATCGGCGGCTGTGGCCGCTCCGGGACCACGGTCCTGAACGGTCTCCTCTCCTGTCACCCCGAGGTCCAGGTCGTCGATATCGAGACCAGCGCCTTCTGCCAGACGGCCTACCACGGAGACCTGGATCTGGGCTCAGACTTCAAGCTCGAGCGGGTGTTCCGAAGACTCGTAGGCATCGAGATCCCACCCACGTGCTCACGGTGGGCTGAGAAGACTCCGAAGAATGTCCTGTTCGCGGCGCGCGCCCTCGAGTATCTGGGTCCGGGAGCTCGTTTCATCCACATCGTGCGGGACGGACGCGACGTGGTGACTTCAAGGCACCGACGGGCCCCCGACCGTTACTGGGTATCGCCCCAACGCTGGGTCATGGACGTGGGAGCGGGCCGAGCTCTCGAGGAGCATCCGCGGGTTACCACGGTCCGGTATGAGGACCTGATGTGCGACCTCGAGGGCCAACTGCGGCGCCTGTGCGACTTTCTCGAGCTGTCGTTCGACGAGCGAATGCTCGGCTATCCGGAAACGGCCCGGGTTCCGCATAGCGAGGGGTGGGTGCCGCGGCTTCGCCCGATCTCAGAGGACTCTGTGGGCCGATGGCGTGACCCGGAGCACCAGGAGGCGGTGGAGGCACTGCTATCAGAGCCTGGAGCGCAGTCCCTCATGCGGCACTACGGATATCTGGACCCGGAGCCCGCCTCGACGACTTCCCGGAGTAGCTAGCGCCAGACCGGCAGCATCCGCGCCGTCTGCCGAGTAGCCCGTCCGGCGTAGTACGCTGTCAAGGAGCGAATTCCCGGTGTTCTACCGATGCGGTAGGCGGCGTAGTCCGGGGACGGGACCGCGATTCGAAGCGCTAGCCTGACGCGATCCAACAACCCCACCTCGGCTCGAATGGCCTTCGTGAAGTTCCCGGGTCGTCCCCACCACACGCACCGGAGGGAGACTTCTCTCTCCAGGCCCGTGGCCTGATCAGCCGCCCGGCGAACCTCTGCGGTCACGTGTTCAGGGACGGCTACGCCAAGCTCACGCTCGAGGTACCCCAGGACTGTGGACAGCGGCAGGCCCGTATTCGATCGTTTCATGCTCGCCAGCACTTCGGTCCAGTCGAAGCCACGATCAGACCCTCGATCAGTCCCCCCCCGAACCAGCATCACCGCGTCGGTCACCCATTGCAGTGAACTGCGGCCGTGGCCGTAGGCGGCGTGCACACACACGTGGTGCAGGGACAACTCGGGCTTCAGAACGCGTGCCTCACGGTCAGCGACGGACACCGTCACCGTCCTCTCGCAGCACCACTCCCAGTCCCCCCCGTACAGGGCGGGCTCGAACAAGCGGGTCCGGAGGACCACAGGGAGGCCGCTGTCGTGGAACACCCGCAGCTTGCCCCCGGCCCTCAGCGGCTCAGACCCGCCGCAACCGGCCTCCCGAAGTGCGGCAGCCGCGCGGTACACGTCGGCCTCGGGGACCAGCAACTCCAGGTCGTGGCTATGACGCAGCACTGGATTCCCGTAGACCGGCTCTGCGAGCGCAGCCCCCTTGAGAACGATGAACTGGATCCCGGCATTCTCGAGCGCGTCGAAGACGCCCGCGATCACTCGTGCGAACGCCCTGGCTCGAAGTTCTTCACGCATGCTCGCCATGCGGCAGCGGGTGAGGAGATCGGAACCGGCATCGAGATCGTTCCTGGCCAGGGCCTCGTAGAGCAGAGGCGCGAGCCGACGCATTCCATGTCCCCCGTGCGTGAGCAGGTCGGAGACGTTGACGCCACGCTCGGCCAGCGAGTCCCACGCCCGGCGGCTCCCCTTCCGATCCAGAAGACAGGCCTGCAGAAGCAGGGTCTCGGTGTGACCCGGGAGGTTCGTAGCGAGTACCGCGGTGCAAGCGTCGTTGCTAACCATGTCAGGCCGCATCTCCGGCCGCCCGTTTCCGGTCCACGGACTGCTTCAGGATTCCGAAGAACTCATCGAGACTTCCCGACGCCTGCACCCGGCTCCTGTTCTCGGCGTGCATCCGCCGGTATGTGAGTACGTCGGGCATCAGCTCTCCACACAACCCGGCCTCACGAGCCCTCAGGAACCAGTCGGCTGAATCGCCGTGTTGCAGGTCTACGTTGAACGTCCCGACCCGCTCGAACGCGCGGCAGCGGACCATCAGGCACTGCGTGACGTAGCCCGCTACGGGCTTCCCCCGAGCGTGGTCCTGGTACTCTGCAGCTTCACCGGCCAGTTCCTCGTCCCAGAAGTTCTGGATGTGGTGAACGCAGTGGTCCAGCTCCGGGTTCGCAGCGAATCGCGCGGCCTGTCGTACCAGCTTCTCCGGGTGCCACACATCATCGGCGTCCAGAAAGCAGACGAGTTCGCCTTTCGCGAGCGAGATTCCGTTGTTCCGGGCAACAACGGGTCCGGCATTCTCCTGCGAGACCACGATCACTTCGGGCGTGCGGTCAGCAACCTCGCTTGCGATGCCCCGCGTCCGATCGGTGGAGCCATCGTCCACGACGATCACCTCGAGGGGCCGCCACTCCTGTGCGAGGATACTGTCCAGCGCTTCCTTGACGTGTCGCTCACCGTTGTAGACCGGAACGATGCAGCTGATCAGGTCCCTCTTCATGCCATGGCCTCGGCCAGGATTCTCTCCACCGCCATGGGAATCTGTGGCAAATCCCGACCGAGTTCGAGCCAGAACGTCGGAATCGAAGACACGAACTCGGTCAGCACTTCCAGCCCGATCGCTCCTGAGTTCGAGTGCGGGAGGGCCATGAGCGAACTGGGGGCGAGACGGAGAACCGCATCGAATGCCGTCGCGGGTCGAATCGTGGTTTGTTCGCTGTCCACGACGCGCGGAAGAGCCACAGCCCGGACGTGCGCCACCTGAGGGAGCTGGTCGGGAAACAGCTCGGCCAGGAGGACGAGGGACTTGTCTTCGTGCGGCAGCACGCCGGGTATCTCGTGTTCGACCAGGTGCGGGAAGCAGCGTCGCATGTGCGCCGGATTCACGGCGGTCGACGAGTAGAGGCTGTAGCCGCGATACCCGCCCGTGCCGTCTGGCTCGAGTCCCACGTAATCGTCCGCGAGGTAGTCCAAACCGGCGCCCAGACACGTGAGCGACACCGTCGACTTCCCGGACCCGCCGGGACCTCCGAACAGGACCCCCTGACCATCCCTGGCCACGAGACCGGAGTGCACGGCCTGCACTCCTCGATCCCGGTGCCACAGCAGCAGGTGGGAGTGCAGTGGGCGGCCGAGTTCATATCGTGTCAACCGGCTCGCGTCCCCGACCCATCCGACGATTCGCCCCCCGGCACGGTCAAACGCGGTAACCAGTTGTGCGCGCTCCTCGACCACGAACCGGCCGCCGTGAGAAGCCGTCACCTGGCTCTGGAGCGTGAGGTCTTCGTGAGACACGCACCCGGCGCAGGCGAGGCCCACCGCGGATTCGTCCCACAGGTCGATGGTGAGCTCGACGGGTTCCGTCCCGACTCCGTCACCACTGACCCGAATCGGCTCTGCGAGGTGAGCGATCGGACGGTGTGCACACTGGGCGAGCTTGGAGCCGAGCACCCTCAACCGAACCAGCCGACCCGCTAGTCGATAGGTCCCCACGAACGCGGCGCCAGGATTTGCCTCCAGCCCGGTCTCGAAGGTGAAGCGCAGCCGGCCGAAGATCCGTGCCGCGCGATCGGATTCGGGGGGGGCGTACACGGTCGACCCGGATGGGGACGTTGTCGCCTGTGCCATCGACTTCAACCCTCTTCGGGGGAGATGAAGCTCGTCTCCGCCAGGCCAGGCATGGGCGGATCGAGGGCGAGCAGATCCGCCATGTCCGAATAGGCTGTCAGGCGGGGCGCTGTGTACGACGCGTGCTCCTCGGAGGCCTCGATCGTGGGCAGGTCCGTGTAGGCTCCAGACGTCGAGACCCTGACCAGCCCCTCGTCCACCAGGTGCACGGCAAGGTCCGTGATGTCGGAGAGTGTCGACGACTCGTCCACTCCGTAGGTCTGGGCGAGGGCGACAGCCACCTGGTCGAGGCTGTGACCGGCGGCGATGAGTCGCCAGGCCACGGCGCTGACGCCGTCGAGGCTGTAGTACATCCCATTTGCCACGTTCATGATCAGGATCTCACCATCGATTTCCTTCGCCGCGACATCTCCCGAATTCAGCTCGAGCCGAACTTCGGCGCCGATGGCGGCACTCTCGACGGTTTGCGTGATGGGGTTCATGCGATTCTCCCGTGATCAGTAAGTGTGAGTGACCCGCAGCTCTGTTGCCGGGTCTTCGTGTATTTCCAGCGGAGACCAGTTCAGCACTCTGCGGGTGGTCTCGAGATCGACGATCCTGTCTGGGCTGGGGGAAATCCCGTACACCACGTGAAATCCGGTCAGCGGACGTTCCAGGCACAGCCGGAGGATGGTCCGGAGATCGGCGACACCGATCGCCGAGCCTTCCTTGGCCGGTGCCAAATCGTCCCTCGGCGGCTTCCATTTCACCGCGCCGATGCGCACCGCGAGAAAGCAGTCGATGTCTCCCGCTTCAACGGCCATCCGTCCGGCCAGCTCAGCCGCCGCCTTGGAGAGGCCATACGGTGTGTTCGGACTTGGGTTGCGCGGATCGGCTACAGGGCCCGAACCAGCCGTCGCGTTGTCATCGAGTTCCCGACGAACGGCCCAGCACGAGCTCGCATAAACAATTCTGGGCACGCTATTTCGGGCGGCCGCTTCGAGTACATTCCAGGTGCCCTCGACGTTGCCGTGCAGTGCATCCGGGAGCGAAGCGTGTGGGCTCGGGTTGCCCGCCAGGTGCAGAACGGCGTCTGCGCCTTCCAGATGGTGTTCCCAGGCGAAGACCGGGCTGGCGGGCCCGTAGCGACGCCGGGGCGGCTTCGCGGTGATGTCTGCTCGAATCGAGCCCGTCTTCCCGGGCTGCCGGCGATCGAGCAGAACCAACTCGTGTCGGTCCTCCAGTTCCAGGACCATCTGGCGGCCAATGCGCCCGACGGCGCCCGTGACGACGATCTTCAACTCAGCCCGCCTTCCTGTGCTCGGCTTCACGCCCGGCGAGGCGCCGGTAGAGAGCGTCGTATTGGTCCACGTACCGTTCGAGCGAGAAGATGGCGAGACCTCGTTTGCGCCCGGCCTCGCCAAAGCGGCGTGCCCGGTCGGGATCCTCCAACAGTTGCAGCGCCGCGTCGGCGAAGGCCTGGGGATCGTCGCGCGACACCGTAAATCCGGTTTCCCCATGCCGCACGACTTCCGGGAGCCCTCCCACTCGGGAAGCGACGACCGGCCGACCCATGAGTCCGGCCTCCAGGGCCACGAGACCGAAGGACTCCTCCCTTGATGGCATGATTACGACTGATGCCCGGTTGATCGTCGCGGGAACATCCTCGGGGCCAACCCAACCGGTGAAGCGGACCGCCTCCTCGAGACCCAATGCCCTCACCTGGCCTTCAAGCACCGGCCGGTCCGGACCGTCGCCCGCGACGGTGAGGCGGGCCGCCGGGAATCGCTGGCGAATGCTCGCGAACGCTTCGACGGCGGTGTGAAAACCCTTGTCGTGCACGAGCCTGCCAAGGCAGAGCAGTTCGGGAGGCTCGAACGACAGCTCCGCTGGCAAGACATCGGGAACCGGCAGTCCGTTCAGGATGACGGACGACCGTGAGTCGATCTCCGGCACCGCACGCCGCGCCGCCTCGAGCGTCGCGCTGGAATTACCGGTCACCCAGGTCGCGGCCCGTAGCAGCCGGTTGACGAGCGCGTCGTCGCTGGACGTGAGCTCATCAACCGGATGCCGGACAGCCATCACGACCGGCGGATCGTCGGGAGCGGCTGTCGCCAACAAGAAATAGCCGCTCGGGCCCGAGAAGTTGACCTGAATCACGTCGGGGCGAAGCTCGCGCCTCAGCCGCGCCACTTCGCTGCGGCACTGGATTACGGCTTCGATGTCCCGCCCCGCCAGTGCTCGTCGAAATGGCAATCGATACACGGGGATTCCGAGGACCTCGTCATACGCCGGGAGATCCTCACCCGCGAACGAGGAGATGACCGTCGGCTCATAGCCTCGTCGGCGCAGGGCCAGGAGGGCGCGCATGCTCTGTATCTGGATCCCACCAACCGATGGCCAGGCGGTCTCCTGGAGATAGACGAGCTTCATCGCGACCTCCTCAGCGAATCGCCTGAATGGGAACCGGCACTCGCTCCGGCGCCGGCGCAACGATGCTCTCGGACGAGATGTTCTGAGCAGTCCACAGTCTGCCGTACAGCGGACAGGACTTCAGCAACTCGTCGTGTGAACCGACCCCGGCCAAACTCCCGGAGTCGAGTACCACCAGCCTGCCGGCATTGCGCAGCGTTGACAGCCGGTGCGCCACGATGAAGGTCGTGCGGCCCTCCATCAGGCGATCGATGGCCTTCTGCACCCGCGCCTCGGAGATCGAGTCGAGACTCGACGTGGCTTCGTCAAGCAGGAGAATCGGAGCGTCCTTGAGCAGAGCCCTGGCGATCGATACTCGCTGCGCCTGTCCGCCGGAAAGACCGTGTCC
>JBATJK010000318.1:0-2573 GCA_049668445.1 Gemmatimonadota bacterium | reverse complement strand
GCTCTGCCGGTGACCGTAGCCCGGTGCATTTCATTCACGTGTTGATATGCAATCGAAATGAGAGCCTTATGAAACTGAAGAGTGCGTTTGGTGTTATGGGGTGTTTTTGTGCAGTTCTTTTATTTGCCGGCTGTGAAAATGCAGGTACTGCTGATTCCGGAATTGATAGCGTGAAAACTTTTCAGATTGGGTCGGCCATGCAGGATTGTATGGGCGTTGCGCCGATGACCTGCTTATTGGTCAAGCAGCCTGCGGATTCGAATTATCAAATGTTCTACAGCGCAATTAAGGGCTTCGACTATGTTCCGGGTTATGAATATGAACTGAAAGTTAGGGTGACTGAACGTGAGAATGTGCCGGCAGATGCCTCTAAATACGAATATCAGCTGCTTGAAGTCGTTACAAAGAAACCGGCTGGGCTGTCGATCGATAATACAGCCTGGATGCTTGAAAACTATTTTTCTGTCAGCGGCACAATGGACCCGGTTGTTGAAAAGTCAGAATCCTATCTGAAAATAGCCGATGGAAAAGTTACAGGTAATGCCGGTGCGAATAACTTTTTCGGTGGAGTTAAGGTGGAGGGAACGTCATTGGAATTTTCCACCACTGGCTCGACTATGATGATGGGTACGCCGGAACTGATGGCTCAGGAAAATCAGTTCTTGAAGTTACTGGGTGAAACGGCTGACTTCCTGATTGTTGGCGAGGAACTTCGACTCAGAAATGCAGAGCAAAAGGTCTTACTGGTTTTTGTCCCGCGTATGGAAACTGCATTGATTTCACCGGAATGGAAGGCTACGGGCATTAACAATGGTAAGGGCGGGGTTCAGAGCCTGCTGGCCGGAACAACTGTAACTGCAATCTTCACAGATGATGGAAAGGTTACCGGATCCAGTGGCTGTAATAAATTTTCGGGAACATATGAGCGTGATGGAAACGCCATCAAAATCGGACCACTGGCCGGAACACGCATGATGTGTGCCGAGCCAGCAGGAATCATGGAGCAGGAAAGCCATTACCTCAAGGCACTGGAAAATGCTTCGACCTTCAATGTTGAAGGAAAAACCCTTGAACTTCGCGATGCGCAAGCTGCGCTTCAGGTTAAGTTTTCTGTAAGTGAAAAGTAACGAAGGTTTGAGACGAATTAGGAGTTATTTTTACAGAAATCAAAAGCTATTGGTCAGTAGCAATGCTGGAAAGGTACACGCAATTCTGATTGAACATTTACGAATTGCCTGCGGATTTCCCTGAATGTATTTGGATTATAATCCCTGAATGAATTCAAAGTTTGATCAAGCATTACATGTCGTTTCCAGTGAATCAGCCGCCGGAACTCTGAAAGTCGCTCTTGGTATACCTCGAAACCGTCTACTCATCAGCGAGGATCCCCTATCATACGGGCCGGCACCTGCTACCGATGACCTTCTTGACTGGCGTTTGATACGGGAAAAATTTCTTCAAGGTATTTACCTGGATTGGCCGGACTTCACAATGGATCATTACTCTGAAAATGGTCTGCTGAATAACATCACGAGCTTGGCAAAAGACAAGCC
Organism: Gemmatimonadota bacterium; assembly: GCA_049668445.1. GTDB lineage: Bacteria > Gemmatimonadota > Gemmatimonadetes > Palauibacterales > Palauibacteraceae > Benthicola. The sequence goes on along the minus strand of JBATJK010000318.1, from coordinate 1,020 downwards.
AATCATTGTCTGGGCCTCACCAGGGCTTGGAGAGCAGTTGCTCATCGCCTGGCTGACCGTCCTTTTTGATAGACTTAATCTGGACTTCTCACGACTCCTGGTTATTCAATTCGAGTGTCTGAAACCGAATCAAGCAGTACGGGCTGTCGCAGAACTTTCACCACAATACATACAGCAAAATTCGCCTGATGCCAGGTCACTTTCGGGGCAGGAGGTGGATGAATACCTGCACGCCTGGAGAACCTATACCAGCAGCGACCCGAAAGACCTCATGCGCTTATTAAGCCGCAAACTCGACAACAGCACACTTTTCAACGCCATGAGGCAACTGGTCTACCGCTACCCCTCCGTGGAGACAGGTTTGTGCAGGCATGACGAGGATTTACTGCGGAATACGGGAACGCATGGGCATGTGGCCGCACGGATCATCGGTCAAACGATGGGTGCAAGCGACGATCGGGATATACCGGGCGATGACTACCTGTTCTACCGGCTTCAAAGACTGGGCCAATCGTATCGCTCCCGACCGCTTTTGACACTGACTGGTGATTGCAAGAGCATGCGTTCCTGTTATGCAAAACTGACGGAATACGGTCAGGAAGTATTGGGCGGCAATCCGGTGGACTTACAGACTGATGACATCGATGATTGGATTGGCGGTGTTCATTTGAGGAAAGAAATGAACATACCACTCAGAATTAAAGATGAATTGTGTTTGCCAGTATAAAAAGCTTACTGGGATGGAAGAACTCAGAAGGACAGAAACCAAAGTCCAATCTAGATGCTGGCGACACACCGGGCAATCGACGCGCCCGCGACAGGCTTACATTTCGTTTTCGATTGGGAGCAAGCTGAAGAACCAGTCTTCGATGCGTCGCATATAGGAGTGCGTGGGCTGATGGTTCAGGGTTTCCTTGTCAGAAACCCAGATTATTTGCCCGTCCGCGTCCTGCTGCAAATGCCAGGCATTGCGTAATAAGAAATCGGGCTCAAGCACCCGGCGCATCGCTGTATTAAGTG
>JBATJK010000317.1:0-4100 GCA_049668445.1 Gemmatimonadota bacterium | reverse complement strand
CCGTCACGAAGACGACGAAGCCCAGGTGCGCTAAGAGGATCAGATCGGCAAGTGCAGCCTGCAGCACGCGTCTCGACTCCCTGCACGGAGCAAGTCCAGCTTCCCCGACTGCATACACCGGGGCGGGACTCCGGTCCCCATCCTCCGTACGCTTGCGCTCCGACTCGCCGGGGTCACCCTCACGCCGAAACTGGCGGCGGCCTCATGCCGTAGAGCCGGTGGGCGCTGGATGGACCCATCACGGCTTCCTCCGGTAGACAATGTCCGGGAGGGATCACCGAATGAAAGCGATACGCATCATCCGGCCCGGAGAGCCGGACGTCCTGGAGCTTACGGAGCTGGAAGAGCCGACGCCGGGGTCGGGACAGGTGCGCGTCGAAGTATATGGGACGGCTCTCAACCGGGCTGATCTCCTCCAACGTCGCGGCGCCTACCCGGCGCCCCCGGGCGTGCCCGCCGATATCCCCGGCCTCGAATTCTCGGGTGTGGTCGAGGCCGTCGGCGAGGGCGTCGACGAGTCGGCCGTCGGGTCGTGGGTCATGGGCCTGGTGGGTGGTGGCGGCTACGCCGAGATGCTGGTTACCGAGTCGAGCCACGTCGTGCCGATGCCCCGGGGCCTGCAGTTCGTCGAGTGCGCTGCCGTCCCCGAAGCGTTCTGCACGGCCTATGACGCCCTGGTTCTTCAAGGTGGACTCAGGCCGGGCCAGACGGTGCTGATCCACGCGGCCGGAAGCGGAGTCGGAACCGCCGCGATCCAGCTGGCGAGAGCCTTCGGCGCCGCGAAGATCTTCGGGACGGCATCGGCCGCGAAACTCGTTGCCCTGGAGGAGCGGGGCCTCTCCCTCGACGTCCCGATCGACTATCGCAGGAAGTCCTTCCGTGACGTGATTAGACGGGAGACCGACGGCAGGGGGGTGGATCTCATCCTCGATCTCGTGGGAGCGACCTACTGGACCGACAACATCGCCAGTCTGCGTACCCGCGGCCGTATCGTCCTGGTGGGTCTCGTCGGCGGCACCATGGCACAATTGAACCTCGGCGTGCTGCTCCGCCGCCGGCTGCATGTCATCGGTACCGTCATGCGCTCTCGGAATACGGAAGAGAAGAATGAGCTGGCGGAGAGTACACGGGAGCACCTGCTGCCCCGGTTCGAGTCCGGCGAGCTGTTTCCCGTAGTGGACCGGGTGTTCGACCTCTGCGAGGCGGCCGAGGCGCATGCCTACATGGAGGACAACCAGAACGCCGGCAAAGTAGTACTCCGCGTGCGCAGCTGACCGATTCGGTTCATTCCTGCAGGCGGATCTCCTGCAGGCCCACGATGCCGTCCTCCAGCCACACGAAGTCGCCGTCGAGCACCCGCCTTGCCATGCCGTATATCGCGTCGTCGTCGTTCGAGTTCATCTCTTCGAACAGTGCCTTCACCTTCCGTCTGGATACGCGGCAGAACACGTCCGCCAGCTCGCGAGCCCGCTCCGCCTCCGGCCTCTTCGTCCGCGCGAGCATCTGGACCCGGCACACGACGGCAGCCATGGCGAACAGCTCCGCGGCGATGTCGACGCCCCGAAACAGCAGCATCTGCTTGCGCTGCAGTCCGGCCCCGTAGCGCACCATCTTGTGAAACAGCGTCCTGGCCAGGCGGCGCGAGTTTCGCTCGACGAAGCGCAAGTGTCCCGCCAGGGAGCCGAACCTCCCGTACCCGCCGCCTCTCGGGATCCACTGTCTGGGGTACCAGAGCGCGTAGAAGGCCCCCACCTTCGGCAGCAGCTTGAGCTTCTGGCCGGCACTCAGATCGCCCTCGACGAGCGGTCCCGCTACCTGCAGGTGTCGATCCACCGCTTCTCGCGCGATGAACAGCCGCATGATCTCGCTGGAGCCCTCGAAGATGCGGTTGATCCGAAAGTCCCGCAGCATTCGCTCGGTCGGGACCGGCTTCTCACCTCGCGCCAGCAGAGAGTCCGCCCGCTCGTACCCCCGACCTCCAAGCGCCTGGAGCATCTCATCGAGGACGGTCCACCCGGTTTCCGTGTTGTAGAGCTTGGCGAGCGCCGCTTCCATCCGGATGTCGAAGTTCCCCTGGTCCACCATCAGGGCCGAGAGCTCAGCCACCGCCTCCATGGCCAGAGTCTCGGCGGCGATATAGCAGATCTTCTGTGCGACAGCCTCGTGCCGGCCGACGGGTTGACCCCACTGGACCCTCTCGTTGCCCCATTCCCGCGTGTATCTGAGGGCCGTCTTCCCGCTACCGACGGCCACCGCCGGAATCGACAGGCGGCCCGTATTCAACGTGATCAGCGCGAGCTTGAGCCCCCGGCCCTCCTCCCACAGGAGGTTCTCCACCGGAACCCGCACGTTCGTGAAACGCATGTTCGCGTTCTCGATTCCGTTGATACCCATGAAGTGGTTGCGAGCCGTGATCTCGACCCCATCCCACTCCATCTCGACGATGAACGCCGAGATCCTGCGGGAGTCCGGGTGGCGGGCCATCACGACGAGAAGCTCGGCAATGGTGCCGTTCGTGGTCCACAGCTTGTCGCCATTGAGCAGGTAATGTGTGCCGTCCTCGCTCAGCTCCGCGGTCGTGCTGAGCCGCGCCGGGTCCGATCCGACGTCATCCTCGGTGAGGGCGAAGGCCGAGATCGCTCCAGCCGCGAGGCGCGGCAAGTAGCGCTGCTTCTGCTCCGGCGTTCCGAACATCTTGAGGGGCTGAGGCACCCCAATGGACTGGTGCGCGGAGAGGAGAGCGACGAGGCTGCCGTCGACGCTCCCCACCGTCGCCATCACCTGGTTGTATTCGGTCTGGTTGAATCCCATTCCCCCGTATTCCTCGGGGATCTTCAGACCGAACGCTCCCATGCGTCGGAGTTCGTCGATGACTCGAGCGGGGATCTTGCGATTTCGGTCTATTTCCTCGGAGTCCACCGTCCGGAGAAAGACCTCGAGTTCCGCCAGAAACGCGCGGCACCGCTCTCCTATGAAGTCGTCAGGATCCGGATACGGATCGATGAGGTCGAGCTGAAAGTCGCCCAGGAACATGTCGCGAACGAAGGTCGCCTTGTCCCACTTCTTCTGCCGGGCGGCTTCCGCCACGCGGCGCGCTTCTTCCTCGCTGACGTGGACCTGCTCGCGAGGCGCTTGTTTCTCCGAACCGGACATGGCTGGACATCCATTCTGGCGACGATTGGAACCAATCGCGCCGCGAAACGTTTCGAGCCCGGGAGAGTCAGCAGACCCGGACGGCAGCTGATGGGAGCCGACGACGTACCGCAGGAAGTATATAGCCGCGAACCCTGATTCCGCTCCCCCGACGGAGGGTGTCACGGTGCACGCCCCGTCCGGCTCGAGTACTATTACGCCCCTACCGATCCGGTTTCGGGATGGGGTCTCTGACCGACGGCCGCGGCGGAACGAAGAGGAGTAGCTTGCCAGATGAGCGACGAAGCGGCTTCACGGTGCCTTTCTACCACGCGTGAGACGATCGCTCAGGCCCTGTCGACGATCCGTCAGCGGACCCTCGACATCGTGGCCCCCGTTTCCGAGTCCGGGCTGGGAGAGCAGCACTCCCCACTCATGAGTCCGATCGTGTGGGATCTCGGACACATCGCGGAGTTCGAGGACCTGTGGCTCGTGGAGCGACTCGGGGAAGTGGTCCGCGAGTCGGCTCTTCCCGAGACGTTCGATGCGATGCGCACGCCACGATCACGTCGCGGCGAACTGGATCTTCCTGGCCGTGCGGCGATCCTGGCGCGGCTGCAGGATGTGCGCAGCAGGGCACTGGACACGCTGAGCCGCGTGGACCTGGACGCATCGGGCAACCGACTCCTGGCGGGCGGGTTCGTGTACGAACTGGTCCGTGAGCATGAAGCCCAGCATCAGGAGACCATTCTTCAGACCATCTTTCTGATGGAGAGCGAGCCCTACGCCCCGGTGTCGCGCAGGCAGTTCGGGTCACCGGGACGTGTCGAGGTGGGCGAGATGGTCGCGGTCCCCGCCGGTCCGTTCGAGATGGGCGCTCCGACCGGCCCGTTCGCCTACGACAACGAGCTCCCACGGCACAACACCCGCACCGACGCGTTCGAGATCGGCCGGTATCCGGTGACCAA
>JBATJK010000316.1:0-2450 GCA_049668445.1 Gemmatimonadota bacterium | reverse complement strand
GGTCGAGGAGGCTCACCGGGAGACGGCTGCTCTGGAGGCCGCCGCGGACGCGAAAGCCGGAAGGACCGCCAGGACCGCCCCTCCGTCGGGGCTGGCCAGGCTCGAATCACTGCCGCTCGCCGCTCGCGCCATCGTGTACGCCGAGATCCTGGGTCGGCCGCGCTCGCTCTCCTGACGTCCCGGGCCGCCATCTTGTCCCACCGGACTCTGGCGGCCCCTATCCCCATGTGAAATATTGTCTCACGTGCGGGCAGGCACACCGGCCCGCGTGTGGGTTCAGCACAGGCCGCACGGGCGTGCACACGCCCGATCGTTCCCCCCAGCCCACGAGCTGAATTGGGTAGCAAGGGTAGCACGAAGTCCGGCGACATGGCGTCCCGTCTCAGCGGTCTTTGCGAGACGGGCAGCGCGATCCTGGAGACCCGGGATCTCCAGGGCATCCTGTCCGTCGTGACGGAGCGCACGCAGCACCTGTTCGAGGGCACCGGGGTGGCCGTCACCTTCCTCGAGGCGGATTCCCGGGAGTTCCTGGTGGCGGGAGCCAGCGGTTCGCTCGAGGAAATCACGGGAGCGCGCTTCCCCGTCGGGGGCACCCTCACCCAGCGGGCGATCGAGGAAGATCGGGCGGTCATAGACAACGACATGTCCGATCATCCGTTCTACGAAGCTCTGGCGCTCGATCCCGCTGATCCCCGAACGGTCCTGGCCGTACCTCTGCGCCAGAGATCCGGGGCGCTCGGCAGCCTGGTCGTTGTCGGCCGGGCGGACCCACCCGGGTTCGTGCAGGATGACGCGGATTCGCTGTACGCCTTCGGCCACCTCGCAGGACTCGCCATCGAGAACGCCCGGCTCCTGGAAGCCGAAACGGCCCGGGCGAGGCGGTCCGATAATCTGCGGGCGGAGAGCGAAGACCACATCACGATCCTGCAGGATCTGCACGCGGCGGAAGTGGCCGTTGCGTCGGACCTCGAGTTGGATGCGGTCCTGCAGACCGTGGCCGATCGGGCCAGGGATCTCACGGACGCCGCGTACGGGGCACTGGGAGTCCTGACTCCCGAGGGCGACGAGCTCGAGCTGTTCATTACGAGTGGCCTCGACGCCAGCCAGAGAGAACGCATGGGCGGTCCTCCGAAGGGACTGGGGCTTCTCGGAGCGGTCACGCACTCGAAGGTCCCGATCCGAGTTCACGACATGTCCTCCGATCCGAGATCCGCCGGAATGCCGGGGACGCACCCGGGGATGACGTCGTTTCTCGGCGTGCCGATCCGGATCGGCGATCGCGCCTACGGGAACCTGTATCTGACCAACAAGGAGCAAGATGCAGCGTTTACGGAGCGCGACGAGACAATCGTCAGCATGTTGGCTGCCCAGGCGGCGGTCTCGATTGAGAACGCCCGCCAGTTCAAGACCCTGCAGCGCCTCCTCGATGAACTGAGACAGACTCAGCAACAGCGCGATCGGTTCTACGCTTTCGTGAACCACGACCTTCGCAACGCCTGCAGCGGCGTGTTGATGTGGTCCGAGAGGCTTCTCCTGGAGACGACGGGCGAGGCCCGCGACATACCGGAGAAGATTCGTCGGGGCAGTGAGCATGCCATGCGGTTGGTGCAGGACGTGCTCGACCTGGAGAGCCTGTCTCAGGGCCGGCTCGAGACCTGGCCCCGCATGATCGTGGTCAACGACCTGCTGCAGGCCACGATGGACGGCATCCACCCGCAGGCCGAGCAGAAGAAGATGCGCCTGCGCCTGAAGCGGAATCGCAGCAATCTTCGCATGGTGGCCGATCCAGATCGGGTGCTGCAGATCATGACGAACCTGCTGAGCAACGCGATCAAGTACTCGCCCGAGGGGACGGACGTGCGTATCGCGGCTGACCTCAGCCGCGAAGGGCCCGGAGAGGCCGGCCAGGCGGAGCGCTGGTTGGCGATCAGTGTGGCGGACCAGGGTCCCGGAGTTCCCGAGGCAGACCAGGAGAGGATCTTCGGCGAGTACGAAAAGGGCGGTTCCGGGAGGAGGAAACGAGGAGGGGTCGGCATCGGCCTCACCCTGTCGCGCCGACTGGCGGAGTACATGGGGGGCGACCTGACACTGGAATCCACGCCCGGGGAAGGGGCCACCTTCACGCTGTGGATGCCCCACGGCAGGGAGCCGGAGCAGAGAAGCGGCTGGATCGGCTAGAGGCTGGCGTCGAGGGCGTGGACCACGGGAAAGAAAGAAGGGGCGCCCGAAAGGCGCCCCTCTGCACATCCAGCCACTTGGATCACGACTTCCGTTGCTCGATCCGCCGATCAGAGGCGCAGGGCCACGTGGTGGGGCTCAGGCAGTATCCCCTGCTCGCGGTAGCGCTTCAGCTTCCGGTACAGAGTCCGCCGGCTGATGCCCAGGGCTTCAGCCGCTGAGCTCTGGTGCCACTGGGTCTGCTCGAGCATATCCAGGATGTACTCCCTCTC
>JBATJK010000315.1:0-1526 GCA_049668445.1 Gemmatimonadota bacterium | reverse complement strand
GATCCTGGGCCGTGTCTTTGAGTGCCGCTTCCAGCTCGCTCAGGTTAGCATTTGGAAAGGCGCCCCTGAGCAGCGCCAGGGCACCGGTCACATGCGGCGCCGCAAATGAGGTGCCGAAACCATAGGTCATCGCATCGAGGTCAATACCACCAGTGAGATCCGAGGTTTTGATGTTCACCCCCGGCGCCACCACTTCGGGAAAAAAATCGTTTTCGACGACGCAGGGCGACGGTCCCTGGCTGCTGTCAAAGGCCAAAACCTGGTTGAAGGCAACGGAACCCACGGCGAAACTTTCCGGGTTATTGGCCGGGGATATGCTGGTGGCCGCGCCGGTGGCCCCCTGGTTTCCGGCCGCGAACACCACGGCGATGCCGGCCGCCCTGAGGGCCTGGATATCTGTTTGAAATTCGAGGTAGCAAACATCGACCATGTCTGTAAAACCCCAGGAGTTGTTGACCACATCCGGAGCATCGTCGGGGTTTCCGTCGCCGTTGGGATCGAGCAGCCACTGGAAGCCCAAGTGGATCGAAGTGAGTGGCGCAATGCCGGCATCGTTGAATATTTTGGCCGCAATCCACTGTGCCCCGGGGGCGACACCGATAGCGGAAAGTGTTGCCTCCCCGCCCAACATGATCCCCATTGTCTGTGTCCCATGTCCATGGACATCGACAGGCACAGTGGTGTGTTGACCGTTGGGGTCGTACCAGCTGCTGGGGCTGGGGCCGTCGCGGTAGCGACCGGCCAGGTCGAGGTGGCGGTAGTCCACGCCGGTGTCCATATTGGCGATGACGATACCCTGCCCTGTGTGCCCCAGTGCCCAGAGATCCGGCGTCCTGATCGCGTCGAGATTCCACTCGATCGGCGCTGCGCCCGCTGGAGCCGGTACCGGTTCAGCAAGGGGGATCGCAAAATTGAGCCGAACCTCTTCCACGGCCGGCAGCCGGGCCAGCAACGGGACGACAGCGGCCCGGACGGTCACGCCAATACCATTGATCAACCACAGTGAGACCACCTTCTCACTGTTTCGCGCCAGGAGAAAGTCCAGCACCGGCGTCTGGGTCCGGTTGGCCTTATCCTTGAGCGCCGTGAGAATCGTCTCCCGGCGAGCCTTGATATCCGGGTCTGTGAACGTACTGAAATTGACCCGGTCCTTGAGAATCACGATCACATCGACTTTTTGGGCGGGTACGGCGCTGTCCAGGACAGACTGGAGCTCGGATGAAATGGTGCCCGCATTCGCAATGAGGCCAGGCAACAATATCAACGTGAGAACGAGCGCTACTAACCAGGATGAGTTCCGCATGATTCACCATTTTAATTTATGAATTAAGGGATTCAGGAATTGAGGAATTGGGACCTTAAATGAGGAATTGCGAATTATGGAATTTAGGAATTGGTGGAATAAAACTGTTAGTTTTTTCTCTTTTTTTATTAAACCCCTAATCCCTTGATTCCTCAATCCTATCTTTTTCCCTCAATTCCGTATGTTTTTCCCTTAATCCCCTAATCCCTTAATCCTCTAATCC
>JBATJK010000314.1:0-1973 GCA_049668445.1 Gemmatimonadota bacterium | reverse complement strand
ATGTACGGGAGAGACCCCATCCAGATATATGGTGCACTAAGAGGGGAATTCCTAGCGTCGGAGGAGCCGACGGTAGAGACGATGATAGCACTTAAACAGGTACGAGCCGTAGTGAGGGAGAAGCTGCAGGAGAGCAGTCGCGAGTACAAGGAACAGTACGACCGAGCGGTTGCTAGATTCTACCGGGTGAATGCTTACCGAACCGACCAAGTGGTATGGGCTAAGGCGGAGACGCCCGAGGGAGAGGTCAACAAGCTCGCTCCCCGGTACGTTGGACCCTTCCGGATCCAGTACATGGGTGATAGAGCTGCTGGCCTGGTACCCGTGGCGTACCCCGAAAGACCTGCTAAGTTGGTCCACCTGGACAAGCTGAAACCTTGTTTAGTAGATGACACGGCAGGGATCGGCAATGAAGAGGAGCTTGACTCCCCATTCTGGCTCGATCCCAACCTGGAACTGGAAGCCCCGGATCAGGAGCCCCCGCCTGAAGAGGCGGCAGGGCCCAGCCGGAGGTCTAGACGGAAACCCAGGAAGAAAAAGCAACGCGTATTCAGCAGCTAAAACCACTACGAGCAATACCTGGTCTGTGACAAGTGCCCTAATAGTCTCACCGTTTCAGAATGTCTGCGAGAGGACGACCTGGCCGTGGAGGCTACAACCGGGGTGGACGTTGGGCTGCGCGGCCGTGGAACAGGTTCCGGCACGAGCCCCAAGCGGCACCCAAGAAGTTGCCGGGAAGGGCCGAGAGGCAATGGCGCTGGGAGGAAGCGCGGCGGTGCAAACAGACGGAGATGATGCCCTTCTGCATCGGGGAGGCTCCGCGCCGGGTTCTCTCGAACCTGGCGCCCACGGATTATGTGCTGGATGGGATCCAGTACACTTCCGTGGAGCAGGGCTTCCAGGCAGAGAAAGCCCTTCGGGCGGGATACGTCGGGCTGGCCGAGAAGATCATGGCAAATGACAACCCGCGGGAGGCAAAGGAGCTGGGGAAGCAGGTCCCCAAAGCGTTCTGTGAAGGAGCCCAGTGGTGCGGGGCTGGTGGACAGGAGGCGCTTGAGGTCATGCTGAGGCACATGCTCGCTAAATACGAGCAGTGCCTCGCAGCCCAACAGGCCCTCCTTGAAACCGGCTCTGCCTATCTGGTTGAGACCACACAGAACGACTTCTGGGGCGCCGGTTTCGACCACAGGGAGTTCCAACGCGATCGGTCGTTGGGCGTGGAACCCCTCCGTCACCCAGGGGGCAACTGGACGGGGCTACTCACGATGAGAGTCCGGGAGCGGCTCAACTGGCGCAAGGAGAAGGCGGCCTGGGAGGCCGAGTTCGAGGCACCCCCGCCTCAACCGGCCGAACCTCCCGTCAAGGAACCCAAACAGCCCGCCAAGCCGCCCAAGGAGGAGAAACCCAAGGCACCTCCAGCGTCAGCGGAAAAAGGGCGAGGCCGCGTTTGCAAGGAGTGCAAGCGCCGCGTCTGCCGCTGCGCCAAAGGGTCAAGGGCCCTAGGAGAGCTACAGCTTGCGGCAGGGACTCCCGTCAACGTTCGGCGAGGACCTGCCCCCACTGGCTCCAGAGACTCCTCGGTGGAGAACATCCCGGAGACCCCCGACTCGGCGGCCAAACACCGGGAAATCGTCATGCGGTTCAAGGAGAAGCTCCGAAGGCATCGGGCAGGGGATGGGAAGAGGGCAACCTCTTCCCCGGATCCGTCCGAGGAGGTCGCTCCCAAGAATGCCCGGCGGTCACGGGAGGCGGAGGCACCCAAGGAGGCCCTGGCCGAGCCCCAAGATGCGGGTTTGGCCGGACAGAAGGCCCCCAAGAAGAAGGCCCCCAATAAGAAGGCCAAGCCTGCCGCCAAGGTCGCCGACAACGCCCCCGCGGACAAGCCCCCGGCGGAAAAGGACCAGCCCGCCGCAGAAGCGGCCACGGACGCCCCCATGGAAGAGGCAGGGCCAGTCGCAGAGGCACCCACCGAG
>JBATJK010000313.1:0-5010 GCA_049668445.1 Gemmatimonadota bacterium | reverse complement strand
GCTATATACCGAGGCGGCGCTGGAGGAGCCAGCCGGCCAGGACCTGCTCGCCGAAGCGGTCGATGCCGGCGTGCCGGCGGAGCTCGTGAGCGACGCGGAGCTGCGGTCGCACGCGGATACCGTGACGCCGCAGGGCTGGCTGGCCACCGCGCCTCTCCCCGAATGGACGTGGTCCGACGTGGACGGGGCCAGGCTCATGATCCTCGATGCCATCAGGGATCCCGGGAACGTCGGTACGCTGATCCGCGCGGCCGAGGCGCTGGGCGCCGGAGGTGTCGTCACTCTCCAGGGCACCGCGGATCCGTGGGGTCCGAAGGTCGTACGGGCCGCCGCCGGATCGTCGTTGCGGCTGCCTGTCCTCGAGGCCCGGGCGGCAGAGGTCCTGGACAGGCTCCGGGGATGGGATACGCCGCTTTGGGCGGCGGAAGCGGATGGCGAGATCGTGGAACGCACCGAGCCTTGCCTCCCGCGCCTGGCGCTGGTCCTGGGTAACGAAGGAGCGGGGGTTTCCGCGCCCATGCGGGAGGCGGCGGATCGGATCGTCGCGATTCCGATGAGAGGAGAGGTGGAGTCTCTCAATGCGGCGATCGCGGGTGCCATTCTCATGGACCGGCTTTTCGGAGGCTGAATGCCCCAGAGCATACACATCGTCTTCCTCGTCTACGCCGGAGTCCTGGGGGCATCCGTCGGCTCGTTCATGAACGTGTGCGTGAGTCGTCTTCCGCATGGCGAGAGCCTCGTGCGGCCGCGCTCGAAGTGCCCCGGGTGCGGGGGCCCCATCGCCTGGTACGACAACATCCCCCTCCTGAGCTGGGTACTGCTGCGGGGTCGCTGCAGGCAGTGTCGCGAGCGAATCTCGATCCAGTATCCGGCCCTCGAGCTCGTGACCGCGGCCATGTGGGTAGGAATGGCATTGCTTTACGGGCCCACGTGGCGAGCCCTGCAGGGGTCGATCCTGTTCAGCCTGCTGCTGACCGTCTCTCTGATCGATGCCAGGCACTACCTCATACCCGATGCCCTGAGCCTGGGTGGCCTCGGTGCTGGACTCGCACTGGCGCTTCTCCCCGGACCGCCCTCCATCCTCACGGCGCTCATCGGCGCGGCCCTCGGTTTCGGAGTGCTCCTGGCGGTGGGTGTGCTCGGCGAATGGGTGTTCAAGAAGCCGGCGATGGGGGGCGGCGACATCAAGATGATGGCCATGGTCGGCGCCTTTCTCGGCCCGGCCGGAGCCATGCTCACGATATTCCTCGGGGCCCTCGCCGGGACGATCGTGTTCGCCCCACTCAGCTTGAAGACGAAGAAGGAAGTGCCGTTCGGGGTCTTTCTCGGGTTGGGGGCGGCCATCGCCTTCCTGTTCGGCGAGGCCCTGGTGGATTGGTACAGCAACACCGTGTTCGGGACCGTCTGAGAGGGTCGTCCGGCGGTCCTAGGCCGGGTCGCCCGGGGGCGGGCCTTCTTCCGCGCCGTCAACGGAGGGCGGTTCGGGAATCCGGGTGATGCGGGCCCGTGTCACGTAGGTATCGGTCGAACTGATCACCTCGATCCTGAGTCCCTCCGCGTCTACGGACTCGTGCGGATCGGGTACCCTGCCGAATTTCTGGGCCAGGTAGCCGTTCAGCGATCGGTGTTCCAGCACCGGAAGCGTGCAGTTGAAGAAGTGGTTGATTTCGCGAAGATCCACACTTCCCTCGACGACGATCGAGTCCTTTCCGGCTCGTTGAAAGGCCTCCGTCGGAGTATCCGTTTCGTCGTCGATCTCCCCGACGAGTTCCTCCAGGATGTCTTCGAGGGTGATCAGGCCGTCCGTACCTCCGTGCTCGTCCACCACGATCCCGGCGTGGATTCGTCGCGCCTGGAACTCGGCGAACAGCTGGCTGAGCACCACGGTCGCGGGGACGAACATGGCCTCGCGCGCCAGTCGGCCGAGCCGTACGTCCCGCTGCCCGGATAGAAGAGCCTGGTAGGCGTCCCGCACGTACAGGATGCCGGTGACCTCGTCCAGCGAGTCTCCGTACACCGGGATCCGGCTGAACGGAACGGTCTGCAGCTCGGACGCGATGTCGGACAGGCGCTGGTCGGCGGGCCACGCGAAGATCCCGACTCTCGGAGTCATGACCTCCCACGCCTTGGTCGTGTCGAGGGTGAACGCCTTCTGGATGATCCGGCGTTCGTGCGGATCGATCTCCCCCACCTCGTGTCCGATCTCCGTGAGTGCGCGGATCTCGGCCTCGGTGACGGTGGGGATCACTCCCCGGCTGTCGGGCAGCACGGCCCGGGTGAGCGCCTCGAGGGGCACCACCAGAACGCCCAGGGCCTTTGCAAGGCCGAGAAAGATGGGGGCGATCGCCAGGGAGATCTTCTCGGCGTTGGCCGCGGCGAAACTCTTGGGAACGATCTCGCCGAAGAACAGCACGAGAAGGGTCATTCCGCCCGTCGCGATGCCGACGCCCGCCGACCCGAAGGCCTGTGTCGCGGCGTAGGTCGCGATGGACGCGGCGCCGATGTTCACCACGTTGTTCCCGATCAGCAGCGTGATCAGCAGGCGATCGGGGGTTGCCTTGAGCCGCACCAGGGCCCGGGATCCCCTCCGTCCTTCTTCGGCCAGCGCTTCGGCGCGCGTGTCGGGCACCGAGAAGAAAGCGATCTCGCTGCCGGAGAAGAACCCGGACAGGGCGACGAGAAGTGCGATGACCACGATCAGCACGGTCATGTCTTGACTGTCCTGATCAGGTCCGCCACGAGGTCGTCCGGCGTGCGGCCCGCCGCCTCGGCCTCGAAGCCAGGCACGATCCGGTGCCGCAGGACGTCCGGGGCGATGGCCTTCACGTCGTCGAAGTTCGGAACGGGCCGGCCCTGCAGTGCCGCCCTGGCCTTGCTGCCCAATACGAGGTGCTGGGAGGCGCGGGGACCGGCTCCCCATGCCACCATTTCACGAATGAAGGCAGGAGAGGCCGGGTCGTCGGGGCGAGTGCTGCGAGCGAGTCGCACGGCATAGTCCACGACCGAAGGCGGGGCCGGGACCCGGCGTACCAGCGACTGGAATCGACGCAGGCGCTCGCCGTCGATCACCGGCTCGATCGTCTGCGAGTCGGCGGATGTCGTGACGGTCGCGATCTCCCGCTCTTCATCGAAAGACGGGTACGTGATCCGAAGTTCGAGCATGAATCGGTCGAGCTGCGCCTCGGGCAGCGGGTACGTGCCTTCGTGCTCGATGGGGTTCTGGGTGGCCAGTACGAAGAAGGGCGGTTCGAGCTCCAGCGTCTCGTTCCCGACCGTGACGGAGAGCTCCTGCATTGCCTGCAGAAGCGCGGCCTGGGTCTTCGGAGGCGTGCGGTTGATCTCGTCCGCCAGGATGACGTTGGCGAAGACGGGCCCTTGAACGAACTGAAAGACGCGGCGTCCTGTCTCGGGGTCTTCCTCCAGCACCTCCGTTCCGGTGATGTCGGACGGCATCAGGTCAGGAGTGAATTGGATCCGGCTGAAGCGGAGCCGCAGGGTCTCGGCCAGCGTCGAAATCAGGGTCGTCTTCGCGAGGCCGGGCACGCCGACGACGAGTGCGTGTCCCCCGGCCAGGAGGGCCATGAGCAGCTTCTCGACGATCTCCTTCTGCCCCACGATGCGTCGAGCCACCTGCAGCTCCAGGGCCTGCCGCGCCTCGGCGAGCTCGTGCAGCAGCTCGACGTCGTTTTCGCTCGCCACGTTCCCCGTCCCCCCCGTGCCGGTTATCGTGTCTTACCTCCGGTGAGCCGGGCATCGGCCGTCGTCCGCGCCGTCCGCCCGACGGAGGCTAGATTATACCGGGTCCGGGCGTCAAGCGCGCGCTGTTGCGGATATTTTCACAAGCGGGTATAGTCGCGGCGGCCGTAACCGGGAGGCGAGTTGGTGCTGTGGCGTTGAACGATGAAGACCACCCGGGTTCGGGTCTTAAGGATGTCGGACGGTTCGGCGGCCACGGCCTCACGCTCGGCGTCGCGATCGCGCTGTTCGCCTGGATCGGGTCGATGCTTGACAAGCGGTTCCACACGGAGCCGCTTTTCGTCTTACTCGGTACATTCACCGGTTTCGGGGCGGGCTTCTACAGCATGTACCGGCACCTGGTGCTGGATCGGAGCGACGAACTCCGAAGCGACAAGAAGCGCGACGAGGACGGGCCGCCGGCGTGAGGCGCACCGGCTACCTGTGGGTGACGCTGGCGCTGACCGCCGGCGGGGTCACCGCCGCGATCGTCGGGGGGCACCCTGCGGCGCCGGTGGCAATCGGTGCGGGGATTGCCTGGATCGTGCAGGCGGGTTCGTTCTGGCTGCTCGCCACCGGGTTGGAGCGTGGTGAGTCGATCACGCGCGTTTGGGCCGCGGGCATGGCGGCCCGATTCGGGACCGGTATTCTGGTGTGGGGATTGGCAATGCTGGCGGGCGCCCCCACACGGGCGTTGATGATCGCATACGGAATGGCGCTGGTCGTCTTCCTCCTGCTGGAGGCGGGCTGGCTGGCGGTAACGACGGCGGACCGAAGGGTTCGCAGGTAGCAGGTGGCGGCCTGCTGGATCGGGAACAGGGATGATCGCAGGACTGGCAATCACGCTTATCGGTCTGGCGCTCGGGGCTCCGCAGGAGCACCCGGCAGCCGAAACCGATCGGGAACCCGTAGCCGTCGAGCAGGCGGCCGGGACGGCCCACGCCCCGGTCCAGGAGGCCGAGGCGGATCATGGGGCTGCTGCCGGTGCGGACGATCAGCACGCCGGAGAGGGCGAGCACGCCGAGGAGTGGGGTACCGAAACGATGGTGCACCACATCGTCGACTCGGACAAACTGGAGTTCGGCCCGGTCGTAATCAGCCTGGAGTCGCTGAAGATTCCCCCGATTCACGTGGGTCGGTTCACTATCGACCTGTCGCCGACGAAGCACGTCATCTTCCTGATGCTGGCCAGTCTCCTGACGATCCTGACGATCGGACTTGCGGCACGAAGGGCGCAGCGCACGGACGCAGGACGGGACGCCCCTCGCGGGATCC
>JBATJK010000312.1:0-2270 GCA_049668445.1 Gemmatimonadota bacterium | reverse complement strand
CCTCCTGAACTCGAGTGGTCCGTGTCTGCGTGGAGTTGGCGGAGACGGATCGGTCACGAACAGGCAGACAGTCGGCGCAGGAAGTTCCCGATGGATGACCCCTGACGTGACAGGCAATTGTTGGAAGGGTAACCGCCCGTAAGGGACCTGCCAATTGTGGCGTGGACGCGACATTCCGTTTCAGAAATCCAACGAAACAGCAAACCCCTGACCCACAACTGCTTACCGCCCCCGATCATCGACCAGGGGCGGTACGAGAGCAGCGCTAGAAGCCGCGCGTCCCCAGCGCAAAGGCCAGTTGGAAGGCGTTTCCGCTCGACTTCAGCGTCACGTTCTCAGCCAACGGCCCACCCGGCGTGAGGACCGGACCGTTGACCGAGTTCTCGAAACCGACCACGTAGCCCGCGTCGATCCGGAAGCGACGGGTCGGCTGCCAACCCAGTCCGAACGACAGATGGTCCTTCACTATCGCCGGCGAGGTGAGGTTCGCGGATACGAGTTCTTCCCTGACCGCCGAGTCTCCGTGATTGTAGCCGGCGCGCAGGGCCACCTTGTCGCTGGCGGCGTATTCAGCGCCGATGTTGAACACGAACACGTTCTGCCACCCGAATCCAGCCAGCGCGCTATCGAAGTCGAATGTGTAGTCCCCAGAGCCGAACCCCGCCGCGTCCTCGTAGAACATGTACCGCACGTCAGCCGCGAGCAGCAGGCTGGGAAGCGGTGTCATGGACAGACCTGCGGCCAGCATGGCGGGGCTCTCGAGAGTGAAGCTCACCTGCTCCAGGTCCCCGTACGACGGGGAATTCGGATCGGCGACGGTGGCCGGCAGGGAGTAGCTGCTCACACCCGTTTTCGAAGCATACGATGCCCCGAGCGCCACGAAGTCGTTCACGTTCCACAACAGGCCGGCCTGGAATCCAAATCCGGGCTGGCTGTTCCCTCCCGCGGCGTTCGGATACGAACCGTCGGTTGGCTCGCCGACGAGCAGCGGATCCTGCATGAAGGACGTACAGTCAAATAGCAGCGAGCCGCCAACCCAGATCGCGTCCGTCACGGCCAAAGCGACGCTGGGCGTGATCCGGATGGCACTGTAGTCGGAGGCCGTGACGAACGAAGTACCGTTCAGCGACCCCGCATAGCTCGTCTGGAATCCGCCCACCTGGTACGCTCCCAGCCCGAGGGATACCCGGTCGCTGACGGGCGAGGCGACCGCGACAGACGGGAACAGTGCCCGGAGGTCGGCACCCTCGATGCTGGACGACCCTGCCTCCACCGTGTGGCTGGGCCTCTGGAAGTCGAGGCTGAACTCCATGCGAGCACCGTCGTAGCCTACCAGACCCGCCGGATTCAGATACAGGGTCCCGAGAAGGCTCTGGGTGGTCGCGGCGCCCGCTCCGCCCATCGCCGAGTTGACCGCACCCACACCCTGCCGCATGTGGCCGTTCTGAGCCTGGGCCTGTGGAGCGATGAACAGCCCGGCCAAGGCCAGGGCTGCGATCGTTGTATGTATACGCATGCGTTCCTCCGCCAGGCTCAGTAAAGGCTGTCTTCGATCTTGTCGCGCATCTCTCCTTCGAGGGACGGCGGCATCTTCATATTTGCGGCGAACTTCATCTTTCCGGCATCCTCGAAGTACATCTTCATCCGGAACATGGCGTCGATGATCAGGACCTTGACCTCACCGTCCTCTTCCACGAGCACGAGTTCGAGCGGAAAAGCCGCTGCGTACGCGATTCCGGGGCAGGCGAAGTCCGCGCGAGTCTCATCCGTGCCTTCCTTCACGATGTCGAAGGCCTTCCCTTCCATCGATGACGACGTCATCCCGATCATGACCACGCCCTGCTCGCTCAGGTCGAGCAGGTACATCGGACGCATCTTCCAGTCGTAGTCCTCCGCCGCATCGTCGAGACCGGCGTACAGGTGCTCGGCCGTCGCGAGAAGACCACCGTACTCTTCGACATCCACGGACGCCGCTTGCTCGATCTTCCCATCGAACGACCCGCCGGCGATCAGACCCATGGTCTTCTTGATCAGCCCTTCGTCTCTCATCTGCCCGTATTGAGACTCGACGAGATAGCCATCGAACGGGGCCACGACTTCCTGCAGCGCCGCCACCGCAATCGCGGAACCCTCAGCGAAGTCCGTCTCGGAGATGATCGTGCGGTTCAGGGACAGAGGGTTGAACGCGGCAACGTGAACGCCCGCTTCATCCTCGTATACGCCGAACCTGATGGGCAGGGCGAACGCCGCGCGCGGGCCGTACGCGAGGA
>JBATJK010000311.1:0-2218 GCA_049668445.1 Gemmatimonadota bacterium | reverse complement strand
CCTTGGGGTTCCACTCGTGGGTCTCACAGAAGGCTCGCATGGCCTCTTCGATGTTGGCGGCGTTCCATTCGAGGATGCTATCGAGGTGCTCTTCGAGCAGGACCCGGAAGGCCTTCGCGGTCTGCGGTGGGGTGTGGTTCTTTGCCACCAGTTTTGGCAGCGCCGTTTCCTCGTAACGCACGTCGCCGACAAAGAAGAAATCCGCGTAGGGGACGAAATCGGCGAGAGTATCGATGCGCTCCTGGACCAGTGGCATGACTTGGCGCAGATAGTCATCGGGGAAGACCGTGGCGTGCACCCTCGTCAAAAGCTCTTCGGTCGACAGGTCTCGGATGTACTTGCCGTTGAGCCAGTTGAGCTTGTCAAGATCGAAGACCGGCCCGCCGAGACTGATGTCCTCGAGGCGGAACTCGGCTACAAAATCGGAGAGGGTGAACTGGTCCCGCTCGTCGGGCATCGTCCAGCCCATCAGCGCCAGGTAGTTGAGCAGGGCCTCGGGGAGGATGCCGGCCTGACGGTAGTGGTCCAGGCTGACCGGATTCTTTCGCTTCGAGATCTTCGAGGTGTCGGCGTTGCGCAGCAGTGGCAGATGACAGAAAACCGGCAGCTCCCATCCAAAGGCTCGATAGAGCTGGACGTGTTTCGGCAGTGACGAGACCCACTCCTCGGCGCGGATTACGTGGGTGATTTTCATGAGATGGTCGTCAACCACGTTGGCGAGGTGGTAGGTGGGATGGCCGTCCGATTTGAGGAGCACCTGGTCGTCGACCTGGTCGTTGGCGATCACGATGTCGCCGCGTAGGAGGTCGTGGGCTACGGTCTCTCCGTCTGTCGGCATGGCGAGACGGATGACATGCTCTTCGCCTGCTTCCACGCGCCGTTGTGCCTCTTCTGAGTCGATCGAACGACATCGGCGGTCATAGCCGAATCGTCCCTTGGCGGCCTTCTGTTCCGCGCGCAGTTCATCGAGGCGCTCTCGGGTGCAGAAACACGGATAGGCCGCGCCCTTTGCCACCAACTGCTCAACGTGATCGCGATAGATCCCGGTTCGCTCGCTCTGCCGATATGGCCCGAACTCGCCGCCGACGTCGGGGCCCTCATTCCACTCGAGACCCAACCACGAAATAGCATTGAGGATCTGTTGCTCGCTGGCGGCAGTGCTGCGCTGGCGATCGGTGTCCTCGATGCGGAGAACGAAACTGCCGCCCGTCTGACGGGCCAGGGCGTAGTTGAAGAGCGCGACGTAGGCGGTGCCCACGTGCGGATCGCCGGTCGGGCTGGGTGCGATGCGAGTCCTCACCACGGTGGACATGCTGATCTCCAGAGGCGTTTCGACGTGTCGGGATGAATCGAAAAATTATGGCGGAGAGGGCGGGATTCGAACCCGCGGTCCAGGTTGCCCCGGACAACTGCTTAGCAGGCAGCCCTGTTCAACCACTCCAGCACCTCTCCGCACCGGGAGAGGTATTGTACGTGGCGGTCTATGCACTGTAAAGTGATCACTTGCGGAGGGATGGCCGAGTGGTCGAAGGCGCCGGTCTTGAAAACCGGTGAGGTTCACGCCTCCGTGGGTTCGAATCCCACTCCCTCCGCCACCGCCTACCACTCCCTCATGGCCTTCCCGCGCGTGCTTCCGGCTTTCACTGTCTCCCGATGCTGAAGCAAGTAACCACTGACCAGTGATCAGTAACCAGTTCCTGCCAGCGTGACGCCTCTACTGTTTATTGGTCACTGATTACTGATTACTTTCCTCGCAAGCGCCCTCAATATCCGCCGAGCGAACCCTTGATCTCCGGCAACGCGCCGACGCCCTTGAGCCCAATCACAACCAGAAACTCGCGGGTTGGAAACGCGCCGATCCGGGTATCGCGGTACTGGGCCGATATGTTCCAGCAGCTGCCCTGGTAGTTGATTTGATAGCGCTGGTCGCCGAGGGAGTCGTTGGCGATGTCGTAGGCGATCTGAAACGAAGCATCGAGTGGAAAGCCAGCCTTGCGGAACGCGACCAGGCTCCGAATCTGCGACGAGAAACGGTCGCCGGTCCGCGGGTTGTAGCTCTCGTACCAGGTGAGATTGAGCATCCCGAGCGGCCGCATCAGTGAAGCCGCGAGTGAGGTGGATCGCAGGTTCTTGAAGAGCAGGTCGTAGGACAGGCGGGCGTCAAAGCCGGTTCCCTGGGATGGCGTCAAGCGCAGGGTCATCCCGAGCGGCCCGAGTT
>JBATJK010000310.1:0-2499 GCA_049668445.1 Gemmatimonadota bacterium | reverse complement strand
CTCACCGACTACAGCGGTACGCTGAACTTCCGCGTGCAGAAGAAGTAGGTCGGTAGAGTTCGTTAGTCCCGGTACGGGTCGAACACGTCCGGCCCGGCCATCACGACCACGAGCGGCCGCAGGGTGTACAGGACCTCGATCGTGCCGCCCTGCGCCGCAAGGACCTCGGGCGGGCGGCGGGTCCTGCATCGAGTCCCCGCTGAATCTCTACTCTACCGGTCTACCGGTCGCTCGTGCTTCACCCAGTCTACTTCCAGTGTCCAACTCTCCACCGTCATGGGAGACGGATTGATCTTGGCGAAATTCAAGACCGCGAAGAGCGGCTCCGGAAACTGATCCCCCTGACCCTCGCTGTGGTAGATCATCTCACCGTCGAGTAGAAACAGGAGATCGCTTCCGTCCCATTCAACCGCGTATTCGTGATAGTCGGCCAGCGTGGCCTCCTGAACGTGCATCAACTGCTGCCAGTCGCCTCCCCCACAGTAGCCGAGACTCTTGATGGCTCGGGCTGCATAGTGGTCGGGTCCGCCGTCGCTGTGGTGCTCGAAGATGTCGATCTCTCCTGAACCGGTCATCGGCCAACAGACGTCCTCGTCCTCCTCTTCCACCGGTGGCTCGTCGTTGCGCGCTCCCAGCAGCCACCACGCCGGGAACATCCCGGCCTGACCGCTGTCCGGTACACGGAGCCGTGCCGTCCAGCGTCCCTTCACGAATTCCTGCCGGTTCTTCGAGGCGATCCGCCCCGCCACGTACTGCGTGGGCGGGTGCTGGTTTCCGAATTTGTCGAAGTTGTCGCACTCGACGGGTTCGCCGAGGTCGACGACCCGGAGCTTGAGCGTTCCGTCGCCGACCGACCGCGTGCCGTGCAGATTGTCCCGGACGTAGCAATGATCCTCGTCGTTGACCCAGAGAATCTGGTCCTGCCAATTTTCCGTATCGAAGCGGTCGAAGTCGTCGAAGAAGTCGACTTCCCACTCTGCGGCCATCGTGGCGGCCGCTGTCTCAAGCGTCGCCTCCGATCCCTCGGGCTCCGGGTTGGTACAGGCTGCGACCAGGCAGCACACAGCCAGTAGCGGGAAGATCCGGCAAGGCTCTTTCTCGAGCATGGAGAGTCATCTCCTCTCGTGGTAGGTACTCCTCCGAGGTGGTTACGACGCACGGGCTGCATTGCCGTATTGTGCGCAAAAGCTACTCGGACAATAGTAATGGAGAATTGCGGCGTACTCAAAGAAATAAACCAGAGCCAACGTCCACCGCTATGACACATTTCGAAACGGCCGCAGCAGACAGAGTGCCCCTCGGGCAGAAAGCCGCATTTGGGGCCGGACACCTGGTGCTGAACCTCCTGCCAGGGTCTCTCGGGTTCTTCATGTTCTTCCTGCTCACGGCCTTCGGCATGGATCCTTTCCTGGCAGGATTGCTTGGAGGGCTCCCACGAATATTCGATGCCATTACTGACCCAATCATGGGGTTCATTTCGGATAACACCACGTCCAGATTTGGCCGGCGAAGGCCATATATCTTCGTTGGTGCGATTCTGAGTGGGATCTTCTTTGCTCTGCTGTGGCAGCTCAATGAGAACAATTCTCAGATGTTCAACTTCTGGTATTTCCTGATCTTTTCGATGGTCTTTCTGATCGGGAATACCATGTTTGCCACCCCGTTGGTCGGACTCGGATATGAGATGACGTCCGACTACAATGAACGCACCCGCCTGATGGCGTTCTCTCAAACCATGGGGCAAATCGCGTGGATGATCGTGCCCTGGTTCTGGGTGATCATCGCAGATCCTGACATTTTTGAATCCCAGGCGGTGGGTGTTCGTCAGTTGTCGGTCGTTGTTGGAGCGATTTGTATCGTACTGGGCATTCTACCAGCCATCTTTTGCAGAGGTATCGATTCGGCAAAGATGGAAAACCGGGTCAAGATCACCTGGAGTACGCTCTTCAGTAACTTGTTCGATCTGTTCCGGGGCATTTCTGAAGCAATGAGGAATGTACCGTTCGTCAGATTGTGTGGAGCGACCTTCCTGGTGTTCAACGGATTTCAGATGGTGGCGGCCTTCAGCGTCTACATCATTGTCTTCTATTTGTTCAATGGGAGTTATGAAGGCGCGGGCACCTGGCCGGCATGGTTCTCCAGCATCACAGCCGTGGTCACCGCCTTCGTGGTGATCCCGGCGATAACCTGGATTTCGGACAGGGTAGGAAAGAGATTGGCCTTCATCATTTCGACAGCGATATCCATTGTCGGCTACCTCCTGAAATGGTGGGCCTTCAATCCAGACAATCCATGGCTGATGTTCATGCCAATTCCATTCATAGCGTTTGGATTGGGTGGACTCTTCACGTTGATGATGAGCATGACGGCCGATGTTTGCGATCTGGATGAGTTGACCAACGGCATGCCCAGAAAGGAAGGGACATTCGGCGCCATCTATTGGTGGATGGTGAAGCTCGGACAGGCACTGGCCCTCGTGTTGGGAGGACTGGTGCTCAA
>JBATJK010000309.1:0-1705 GCA_049668445.1 Gemmatimonadota bacterium | reverse complement strand
GGCCTACTGGACTCCCGAGCGGCGTGCCCGTCTCGACAGCCTGTCGCTGGACGAAAGAGGCCTGGTGACGCTGGCCAGCATCGTCGAGGAGGAGGCGCGCGTCGGCGAGGAGAGGCCGATCATCGCGGGCGTCTACACGAATCGACTCGAGATCGGCATGCTCCTGCAGGCCGATCCCACCGTACAGTACGCGCTGGGCGAGCCCAAGGCGCGACTGCTGTTCGCCGACATCGACCGGGTGGCGGACGATCCGTACAACACCTACACGCATACGGGGCTCCCCCCGGGCCCCATCGCGTCACCCGGGGCCGCGTCGCTCGATGCCGCCCTGTACCCGGCGGATGTGCCCTACCTGTTCTTCGTCGCGCGACCGGACGGATCACACGAGTTCACCCGGACCAACCGCGAGCACGTCAACGCCAGGAACCGGATCCGACGTGAACAGGGACAGTGACCTACGGCGACAACTTCGCCTGATCGTCCTCACCCACCCGCGACCCGCGGGCGGCAACCTGGTGGACGTAGTGGCCGAGTGCCTCGAGGCCGGTTGCCGAACCATACAGCTGAGGGACAAGCAGGCGCCCGCCGCCGACCTGTATCGGCAGGCCCTGGACCTGCTGCCGCTGGTCCGCGCTCACGACGCCCTTCTGTTCGTGAACGACCGCCTCGACGTAGCGCTGGCGGCGGGAGCGGATGGCGTCCACCTGGGCCCCGATGACATACCGGTCGAGGCGGTCAGGGCGCGCGTATCCGAAACGTTCCGGATCGGCTATTCGACCGACGATCCGGCGGTGGGTCGGGCGGCCGCCGCGGCGGGCGCGGACTACCTGGGCGTCGGAGCGGTGTTCGGAACGATCTCGAAGGCCGGCCTGGAGGACGAGGCCATCGGGCCGAAACGGGTAAGCGAGGTGGTTCGCGCGGCCGGGGTGCCGTGCGTGGGAATCGGCGGGATCACACTGGAGAACGCTGCCGCGGTAGCCGCTGCAGGCGCTGGTGTTGCAGTCCTTGGAGCCGTGATGCAGGCCGAGCGACCGGGAGACGTCGTCAGGGATTTGCTGCAGGAAGTATCCCGGACCGCAGGCGAACCGGCGGCCCGGGAAGCACCTGGCACCTGATCAGTACCCGATCGGCTTGTACTCGAACTTCTGGCCGCCGAGCGTAGCCTCGTACATCAGGCCGCCCTTGGTCTTGCTGACGACCGCCACTCCCTTGGCGTAATCGATGTCCGCTGACGCGCCCGCGGTGATCGCGACAGCCGAGGCCTGCCCGCTGAACTCGAGCTTGTCGGCCTTGAAACGGTCCAGGTCTTCCTCGGCCTGGAAGAACATGACCTGGATGAAAGACTGACCGCCCATCTGCAAGCCCACGTCCAGCTGCTTCAACGTGGACTGTCCGATGAGGTCGCCTCCCTGGTAGACCAGACCGGTGCCGTGCGCACCGCCTACCACGAATCCACCCTTGCCCACGCTGGGAAACACCGCGTAGCCGTAGGATTCGTCGAAAAAGCGTTGCAGTCCGGCGTCATCCGTCAGCAGGCTCTCGATGGCCTGGGCCACCTCCAGCTTCTTCTTCTCCAGGTCGTAGTCGGTCTCCTGCGCCGCGGCCCGGTGCGGCATGGCGATCACGGCCAGGCTAAGGCCGGCGGCAAGAACGGCCCAGCGGCCGAGATAGCTCTTCATCGTTTTCTTCTCCGTACGTGAAAGGA
>JBATJK010000308.1:0-3270 GCA_049668445.1 Gemmatimonadota bacterium | reverse complement strand
CTCCAATGGCGGCCAGTATGAGAGCGATGATCGCCTTTTTGCTTCGTTTAGCACGGTGGTTTACATGACTAAGATAATCAATGGTATCTGTCATTGTGTTAGTAAGGTTTCCTATTTCCTGGAGGAGTTGAGGTTGACACACAGCACTCGGCGTGTCCTCCAGATCCTCCACGGTCTTTTGAATTGTAGCTTGTATGGTTGAAATCTCTTGTGCCAATTCATTTACAATTTGGAAGCAGCGTTCCCTTATTTGATTCTTAGCTGTATCAGCTTTAGACAGGGCCAGTGTTAAGTTAATTCGTTCCATTTCCGTATGGTTTAGAAGAGCTTCATCCAGATCTAAGTCAGCATCAATGGCTCGCTTTGTTCGGGTCACAGCATTATCAGAGTCCTCTAGCGGAATTGCTCTCAAGGAATTAGCTATTCCATCCCATGAGGAAGCCATTTGTTCCACCTCACTCTGAGAAATGGCTACGTAAGGAGATACGGAATTGATCGCCAGCCAGTCAGGCTCAATGAATGGACGATACTGTACGAAGTCAGATATCGTAAGGTTGCTTAAGTCTGCATAGATGGTGTTAGAACCTAACGGTAGTTCTTGCAGCTCCTGCAATGTGACTTCTTGCAGTACATGTTGATGTACTGTAACGTTAACCGCATTTAGACATTGGTGGACCGTTCCTTTGCAGCTGAGAATCAGCTGATCAGTTAACTGGTCTTCCTGTTCTGTCGTTAATTTCTCATAACGAAGGCCCCTTTCAGGAATACTGAGCATTAGTTTGCCCGTCCGATCCTTCATAGTGGCTAAGTGCACAATGAAGGATGCAACGAGGGTTCGAGGAACTTGCTCAGTTGCTCTGGGCCACGATTGATATCGGAATTCATTTTGTGGCGTATGTCTCAGGGAACGTAGCACACGTGTCGTGCGAGTTCTCCTGAGTTTGCCATTCTCATGTTCTTGGTGCGGCGGGTGTTCTTGCAGGAAGGCTTTTAGAGCCCCCCAGTATATCTTCATAATTAAAGTCAGGGTTGGGGCCGCATGGCCGAGAATAAAAGTAATCTGCAATGTCTCTGTAGCTATGCGGGCCGTCCAATCGGGTGGAATGCTAGGGCCTAAGGTGTATTGCAGCAACACCGTTAGATTGGTGTACAAGTGTGGGTCAGCTGGTGTTACATGTGATTGTGGATTGGCCCTTTCATCATTTCTATACGTGTAGTTGGGTTTCGTTTGTTCTGGGAATGCTGATGTAGTGGGCAGAGCGCTAGATATGGCATTCAGGTAAAACAGAATACGCATAATGCGCTGAGCCAGTCCCCTGGCATAGGGTCTTAGCCAATGAAGACGACCCGGTGGGCCAATACGCATTCTCTTGCGTGCCCACTGGTACATTCCCCGACCTCGTCGTGGCACCTTGGGGAACGGTCTCTTCAATGGTGGAGAAACCCGGGATAACCTCTTCCATCGAGTCCATTCTCTTAACCAATGGACACTGGGCACGGAAGGGTCTGTCCCGCTGACATTCTGTGATGGTGTCGTACAGGACTCAGATTCCGTTTCAGAATCGTCCCCCTTCGTGGGCTCAGTCCGTTTTCTTAGGTTTATGAGTTCAGTAGGACCTTTTGTTTTGCTGTTTTCACGGCCGAGTACCTTGAAGGAGTCTTTGGACATTCCTTCGTCGGTATCTATTTGGTCATTTTCTACTGAACTACTGGAGGTTGGTGAGTTAAGGTCTTCTTCAGAGCTTTCCTCTGAGTATTCGTTTGAATAGAGTGAATCTGAGTCTGATAGTGAGTTTTCACTCATAGCTTGCACCTCTCTTCTTGTCTGTATCGAGAGACTGTTAATCTGTACTTTTCGTCCCCCTTTCGGCGGCAGCCGGTGATAACTGTCGTCCGTAGGTGGGCGTTTATCAAGGTCATTAAAGTAAATAAGCGTGCCATGAGCACGTCTCATATATCTATAATTTCCTTGGCTGAGTAACTTGTGTCGTAAGGGGCGACCAGGGGTCGCAGTCAAAGGAGGGTCTTCTTCCTTGAATTCATGAGGTTGCTCCCTTTTAATCTTATGGTGATACCACATGGGTGGAGATTCATTCTTTCTAAGAAATGGGGTATCCTTCTCGGTTATTGTTATTTGGTCAAAGTCCTCTAGTGGGGATGCTGCTGGGAGTTCGTCTTCCATGCCGTCCCCGGAAGAAGGAAAACCGGTTGTTGACCGTCTAGGTTCTGATATGACCTCTATCTCCGCTCCAATGGGGGACTGCGCGCGCAGTGATACCAGAGGTCTAATCAGTGTTTGTATGGTGGATGGGATTCCGAACACGGATTCGACACTCAAGGTGTCGTCAGTATCATTTGGGTCGGAATCACAATCCGTTACTTCGGGTGGTAGGTCATGATGACTATGAAGGCTGGGTTGTCCAGCCGAAGTCTGGGGATTGCCGTTGCTAAGCATGGTTGTTTTGCTTTCCGAACTTCGGTTAGTCTTAGACCGACCATAGGCAGGGTGAAGGGGGTGCCGGTCAGACAGAGGCAACCAAGGGTCTTTGGAGCTCACTCTATTTTGCATAACATTGGTCCTCGAAAGAGAGGTAGTCTCACCGGACAGTTTCCTCATCTCTTGAGATTCCTTATCGCCTATTGTACGAAATAGAGGTCGTACTCTTAGCATATTAATGCTGGTTGGCTCGGGTTGTATGTCTTCCTCGTCTATTTCCATGTCTTCGGGCAAGGATCCTGAGTCATCACTTGAATAGTCATAACTCTGGATTTCTGCTCGTCGCCTTTGTCGATTGCGTGTCCGCTCTGACAAGGGATGGTTGGCGTTATACGGTTCAAACGCATCTATCTGATTATAATGGTATAGAGTGCGCCCCTTGGCAGGAGTCCACTTGGCTCCAGCATACAGGCCTTCTTTGGTGTGGGTACCGCGGGTGGGAGACGGTGCACCAAAACGCGGGATCCTCACAGGGCAGGTTTTCTGAGAATGTCCAGCCTTGCCACAGTGCCCACAGAACCGAGGTTCTGAGGCCTTTTCAAGTTTTTCCTGCACGTTGGAGGCCATTCGCTCGACAACAGTTGTCATCTCTGCAAATTGTCCACCTATATTCTGGGTAACGGTCTCCAGAACATCTGTATATAATTCATTCCGATCCTGGGCGGATACCTCATTGTTACGCCAAGAGACTTTCCGGGCATCCCTTAGGATGCCTCTTGGTCGTGATTTTTCTCCAGTTATGTCAGAACCGACTGTGGATTTACGGGGTATTT
>JBATJK010000307.1:0-2231 GCA_049668445.1 Gemmatimonadota bacterium | reverse complement strand
CTCCATAGGACCTCCCTTCGCGCGCTCAGGCGACGCGCGAGATACGCCGTGATCACGAAGCCGTGTCTCTCGTCCACTTCCCGATGCACCGCAACGACGAACAGGTTTATGGCTCCTGGTTGATTGTAGTAGCGGGCGGCCAGCAGCGCACCGTAGTCCCCCCGCTGCACGATGTCCGGGGCCGCGATCGCGTCCAGCACGCGCGCCAGTTGCCAGCGCATCTCAGGGTGCCGTTGGGTGATGTGCTCCCAGCGGACGTCTTTGAGCCGGATCGGCAGGCCGTTCTTCGAATGAGCGATCTCCATGCCGCAGCTTCGACATGGCGATCATCGATGACTCAATTCGGCCAAGTCGGCCCGTAGAGACGGCCACGATCCTGCGTTACGCTGGCCGAGACCCGGGATCAGCGCAGCGGCTGCAACTCTCCCCGCAGGATGGTCGCCGGTCCGAAGCGCGGCGTTCCGATGTATCCGGCGTCCACCCCGATCGTGCCTTCGATCCTGTAGCTCACTGGATCACCGGTGACGAGCGCCCGACCGGCGATCTCGGCCAGCCGCGGCAACGCCTCGAAGCCCACGGTGAGGTCGAGGGGCGTGACCGTATCGCCCCCGGCTTCGAGTGGAAGGCCGAGCGGGAAGGTCACTTCGATCGGAGCGTCCTCCAGAAAGAGCTGGCCCACAACTTCCGAAACGGTGAGTCCGATCGGATTCGGATTCTCGACCCGCGTCCACAACCGGAGAGACACGCCGCCGGCCGGGCGGCTCGCCGACGGCGGCAGGAGCCGGAGCGTGGAGCCCGGCTCATCCAAGATGTTGAAACGAGGAGCGACCACGGCATCGAGGCCCAGGCTGGCGCACCCGACAACGAGGATCGTGAGGATGACCGCTGCCGGCCGACGTGCGAGGCTTCGGAAGCTCATGTTCATGAACT
This sequence comes from Gemmatimonadota bacterium, assembly GCA_049668445.1. Lineage (GTDB taxonomy): Bacteria > Gemmatimonadota > Gemmatimonadetes > Palauibacterales > Palauibacteraceae > Benthicola. Next base: position 1,301 of record JBATJK010000307.1, on the reverse strand, counting down.
CAGTATAGCGGCCCGCGCCTGCCCGTGGGGCGGTCTCGGGGCGCTGGCGCGAAGCGACACAACGGCGAGTCGCTACAGCCGAATACCAAAGCCCAGGCCAAACCACGCGTGGTTGAAGCTGAGGGAGGATTCCGGCAGCACCGCCGAATCGTCGAAGCCCGAGGCCGTGTACGGGCCGAAGCTGGCGCTTCCCACCCACCGGTACTGAGCCCTGAGGTCGACGAAGAAGCGGGAGTTGCGCGGAAACTGCAGCCCGGCGTCAAACACGAGCCCGAGCTTCGTCGCTTCCCCGGTCTCACCGTGCGTGTCGGAGGCGCTAAGCATGCACAGAGCCGGTCCGAAGCCGAGCAGGAGGGGACCTTCCTGGAGGCTGACCACCGCGGCCAGGGTACTCACTCCGTGGCTCAGGATCAGCAGCCCTCCGAACGTCCCACCGGCCGCACCGATCGTCTCCCCGGTACTCGCACCACCATACAGCAGCTGGACCGCTAGCCGGGGACGAAGCCGGTACTTGAGCGCCACCATGGAGGACGTTCCTGGCCCGTAGCTCTTGGGGTGACGGATCGCGCCCTCGCAGAAGAGCCAGCATTGCGTGGTCTTGTCGAAGCCGGCGGTCCGCATCTCGCCCTCGAGGTCCCCCGACGGGCCACCGAACAGGGCGCCGGCGTAGCCCGAGATCGAGAACCGCTTGAGCTGCGGCTCGGGGGACTGATCGGCGGATTGAGCGTGCGCAGTCCCGACCGTCGACAGGGCCAACAGTGAGCACCACACCAACGGTCGGTGACTTCGGCGGATGATCTTCATGGCTCCCTCCCTGTGACGTTTCTGTCAAAGGTTGGAGCCGGAGGATCAAGCGTCGGTCAAGCGGACGTCACCGTCCGGCGACGTGATTCATCCCAAGGGGCGCAAACACAAAGCCGGAAGCTCAATCAAGCAGTGAGCGGCGGCCTCCAGCCCAGCTCCAGCACCCGCTGCGCGTTGCCCCCGAGGATCTTTCTGACGTCCTCCTCGCTCACCCCTTCGCGAAGCAACATCTCGGTGACGCGAGGCATCTGGGACGAGTCTCTCAGGTCGTTGGGCGGATCGGTGAAGCCGTCGAAGTCGGTGCCGAGCATCACGTGGTCCCAGCTTCCGGTCACGTCATGGACGTACTTGGCGGTCAGCCAGATGTTGCCGAGACCGTTGTCCTTCTTGTCCGGATCGGGCTCGAGGTGGCCGAGCCAGTAGTTCATGAAGATGATTCCGACCGCACCGCCGGAGGCCGCGATGTGCTCGATTTCGTGCCGCTTGAGGTTGTAGAC
>JBATJK010000306.1:0-1884 GCA_049668445.1 Gemmatimonadota bacterium | reverse complement strand
TCACCCTGCTCTTCCCGCTGTGGGGGTTCGCGAACGACATCACCAACCCCATGGTGAAGGCGTTCTCGCGCATCCTCCAGATGAGCAACTTCCAGGGATCGCTGGTGCAGTTCGCCTTCTACGGCGGTTACTTCGCCATGGCCTTCCCGGCGGCCCTGTTCATCAAGCGGTATTCGTACAAGGCGGGAATCCTGGTGGGCCTGGGGCTCTACGCCACGGGTGCGCTGCTGTTCATTCCGGGCAGCATGATGATGGTGTTCTGGCCCTTCCTGGTGGCCTACTTCATCCTCACGTGCGGGCTCTCCTTCCTCGAGACCAGCGCCAATCCCTACATCCTCTCCATGGGGTCCGAAGAGACCGCCACCCGGCGCCTGAACCTGGCCCAGTCTTTCAATCCCATGGGGTCGCTGCTCGGCATGTTCGTCGCGCAGCAGTTCATCCTGGCCCGCCTGAATCCTGCCAGCGCGGCCGAGCGAGCGGCCATGCCCGCCGACCAACTGGCCGTCCTGACGGCACAGGACCTCGGGGTGATACGAACCCCGTACCTGGGGATCGCACTGGTCATCGCCGTGGTCTTCGCCGCCATCGCCGTCACCCGGATGCCGGCCTACGGGGAGGATGACCGGTCGCTCGACGTGCGTCCCACCCTTCGCCGCCTGGCCCGGAACGGCCGCTACGTGGAAGGCGTCGTCGCGCAGTTCTTCTACGTCGGCGCCCAGATCATGTGCTGGACTTTCATCATTCACTACGGGACCATTGAGTTGGGGCTGACGGAGGTGCAGGCGCAGGGCTACAACATGGTCGCGATGCTGATCTTCGTGACCAGCAGGTTCATCTGCACCTTCCTGTTGAAATACGTGAGCCCGGGCGGTCTCCTCCTGGCCCTGGCCCTCGCCGGTGGCGGGCTGACCCTGGGCGCCATCTTCATCCTGGGAATGGTAGGGCTCTACTGCCTGGTGGGTGTCTCCGCGTGCATGTCGCTGATGTTCCCGACCATCTACGGGATCGCGCTGAAGGGTGTGGGGGAGGACGCGAAGCTCGGGGCCGCGGGGCTCATCATGGCGATCCTGGGTGGATCGGTGATGCCTCCGTTGCAGGGCGCCATCATCGACCTGCAGACCGTCAGCCTCGGGGGCGTGTCATTCCCCGCGGTGCGGGCTTCCTTCTTCCTCGTGGTGATCTGCTTCGCCGTGATCGCCCACTACGGGTGGCGCACGGCTACCGCGAGTCGACCGACTACGACCCCTCGCCGTCAAACCGCCTAGTCTGCAGGCGTCCGTCGAGTCGCGCGACCTCGCCTGCCTCCAGTTCCACGGTCCGCCAGGCGGTGCCCCACGAGACTTCGTACACGCCGTCCACCGAGGCCCGCAGGAGCACGGATTGCAGGAGCCCGCGCCTCCACTCGATGTCGACCTCCACTCCCCCTCGAGCCTTCAGGCCTCGCACGCTGCCGGTCGCCCAGGCCACGGGTAGCGCAGGCAGAAGCCGGATCTCGCCCGCGTGCGATTGGAGCAGCATTTCCGCCACACCGGCCGTTCCTCCGAAGTTGCCGTCGATCTGGAACGGCGGATGGGCGTCCATGAGGTTCGGGTAGGTTCCACCGCCCCGGTCGTACCCTGGCTCCGCCACCGGGGGCACGTAACTCAACAGCTCGCGGTACAGCTTGTGCGCCCGGAACCCGTCCCGAAGCCTGGCCCACAGGTTGATGCGCCATGCCTTCGACCACCCGGTCGACTCGTCGCCCTTGATCTCCAGGGCGGCCCGGGCGGCCTCGGCCAACTCCGGCGTGAGAGCCAGGTCGATCGTGGTGCCGGGATGAAGACCGAACAGATGTGACTGGTGCCGGTGCCGGGGGTCGGCGTCCTCCCAGTCGTGATACCACTC
>JBATJK010000305.1:0-4423 GCA_049668445.1 Gemmatimonadota bacterium | reverse complement strand
GCCGAGACCCCAGCCGATCGTGTCGGCGCTCGCCGTGATCCCTTCTCCCAGGCGGAGGGTCTCGAGTTCCCGGGTGATCGCATCCAACTGGCGCCGGACATGCTCCAGCTGAGCGCTGTCGGCCCCTGCGTCCAGCAGGCCGCGCAGCTCGGCGACCTGTACCTCGAGCCGTTCGACCCGCTGCTCCAGGGGCTCCGTGCGCTCCTGGGCCTGAAGCGGGGAAGCGACCGCGACGATGAACGAGATCGCCAGCAGGAGGGCACCAGCCGGCGTCCGCACACCAGGGGGGATGGTGAACATGGCTACCTGACGTATTATTATGTAAATAATGCGATTATGACGTTTGAAACTCAGTCTCAACTAGAGAAACTACTGGATGGATGAGGGTCGGTCAAGAACCGCCGACGCACGGGTTCGAGGTCAGGGTCTCACGACCCGGACGACGACCGTCAGGAACGTCTCAACATGGGGGCAGTTCCCTCACCCCAGAGGTTGCGCCGTCTGACCGCCGAGGCATTACATTCTCACCACCACGCACAGAAGCTTCAGACAACCAGAGGAGGACTCTCTTGAGCAACGATAGCAAGTGCCCGGTGACGGGCGGAGTTGGAAGCCCCGCGGCGGGCCGCGGTACCTCGAACCGTGACTGGTGGCCGAACAAGCTCAACCTCGGGATTCTCCGTCAGCACTCGGAGAAGAGCGACCCCATGGGCGAGGAGTTCGACTACGCCGAGGAATTCAAGAAGCTCGACCTGGCCTCCCTGAAGAAGGACCTCTACGCGCTGATGACCGACTCGCAGGACTGGTGGCCGGCCGACTACGGTCACTACGGCGGGCTGTTCATCCGCATGGCCTGGCACAGCGCGGGCACCTACCGCATCGGCGACGGCCGCGGGGGCGCCGGGTCCGGCCAGCAGCGGTTCGCGCCGCTGAACAGCTGGCCCGACAACGTGAACCTGGACAAGGCCCGCCGCCTGCTGTGGCCGATCAAGCAGAAGTACGGGCGGAAGCTCTCATGGGCCGACCTGATCGTCCTGGCCGGCAACTGCGCCATGGAGTCGATGGGCCTCGAGATGTTTGGCTTTGCCGGAGGGCGCGCGGACGTGTGGGAGCCTGAGGAGGACGTCTACTGGGGCTCTGAAGCGGAATGGCTGGCGACGAGCGACAAGGCCGGGAGCCGGTACAGCGGCGACCGTGACCTCGAAGACCCGCTGGCAGCCGTGCAGATGGGCCTCATCTACGTGAACCCGCAGGGCCCGGATGGGAATCCCGACCCGGTGGCGGCGGGCCGCGACATTCGCGAGACCTTCAAGCGCATGGCCATGAACGACTACGAGACCGTGGCGCTCACGGCCGGCGGCCACACGTTTGGCAAGGCTCACGGCGCGTCCGAGGAGATCCTTCTCGGTCCGGAGCCCGAGGGCGCCCCGCTCGAAGAGCAGGGTCTCGGCTGGAAGAGCAGCTACGGGAGTGGAAAGGGCTCCGACACGATCACCAGCGGCATCGAAGGGGCCTGGACGCCGAATCCCATCCAGTGGGACATGAGCTACTTCGACGTGTTGTTCAAGTATGAGTGGGAGCTGAGCAAGAGCCCCGCCGGCGCCTGGCAGTGGCACCCGAAGGACGCGGCCGATGAGGACCTGGCGCCGGACGCGGAAGACCCGTCGAAGCGGGTTCCGATCATGATGACCACCGCCGACATGGCGATGCGCATGGACCCGATCTACGAGCCGATCTCGCGGCACTTCCAGGCGAACCCCGAGGAGTTCGCGGACGCGTTCGCCCGGGCCTGGTTCAAGCTGACGCACCGCGACATGGGCCCCCGCGCACGCTACCTGGGCCCGGAAGTCCCGGCCGAGGAGCTGATCTGGCAGGACCCGGTGCCTTCGGTGGACCACGAGCTGATCGATGACGCCGATGTCGCGGACCTCAAGGCCAAGATCCTGGCCTCGGGCCTGTCGATCCCGGATCTGGTCAGGGCGGCCTGGGCGTCAGCGTCCACGTTCCGCGGCTCGGACAAGCGCGGCGGGGCGAACGGGGCGCGCATCCGTCTCGCGCCGCAGAAGGACTGGGAGGTCAACCAGCCAGCCGAACTGCAGAACGTGCTGCAGACGCTCGAGGGGATCCAGGCGAAGTTCAACGGGGGGCAGTCGGGCGGGAAGAAGGTGTCGCTCGCCGACCTGATCGTGCTCGGTGGGTGCGCGGCGGTCGAGCAGGCGGCCCGGGACGCGGGTCACGACGTGACCGTCCCCTTCACGCCGGGACGCACCGACGCGTCGCAGGAGCAGACGGACGTGGAGTCGTTCGCCGTACTCGAGCCGGTGGCGGACGGATTCCGCAACTACCAGAAGGCCCGGTACGCTGTAACGGCGGAAGAGCTGCTGCTCGATCGGGCGCAGCTGCTGACGCTCACCGCTCCCGAGATGACGGTGCTGGTGGGCGGGATGCGGGTCCTGAACGCGAACTTCGGAGGCTCGTCGCACGGCGTCTTCACCGACACGCCCGGAGCGCTCGACAACGAGTTCTTCGTGAACCTGCTCGACATGAACACGGAGTGGAGTGCGACCACGGAAGACGAAGACGTGTTCGAGGGCCGTGATCGCGCCACGGGTGCGCTGAAGTGGACGGGCACCCGCGTCGACCTGATCTTCGGGTCGAACTCCGAACTCAGGGCCGTGGCCGAAGTCTATGGATGCGCTGACTCCGAGGAGAAGTTCGTGCGCGACTTCGTGGCGGCGTGGGACAAGGTGATGAACCTGGATCGGTTCGACCTGGCCTGATCCTGGCATGGGCTGGAGCGAGTTCCGGTCCACAATCCACGGCGGAATTTCGGAAGGCCCCGTCCAGCGGGGCCTTTCGCATATGAGCTAATGAACGACCCGTGCCTCGATGTGACTCCCGGCACCGGTTCCTTGTCCGAAGGTTCAACCACCAGATTCTTTTGCCCCACCTACAACGAAGCGCAGATCGAGACCCGAAAACGGAGGAGATGCAACTGTGGAGAATCTGAATCTCGAGGCCGTCGTCCAGCAGCTGAGCGGAGTGCTGTCCACGTACGGACTGAAAGTGATCGGCGCGATCGTCGTACTGATCATCGGGCGGGCCATCGCGGGCTGGCTGCGGCGTCTGACGGTTCGCGGCATGAAGCGAGGCAACGTCGACGAGAGCCTCATCCCGTTCATCGCCGGCATGGTATACGCGCTGGCCATGGTGTTCGTGATCGTGGCCGTGCTCGGGCTGTTCGGTATACCGACTGCTTCGTTCATCGCCGTGCTCGGTGCGGCGGGTCTCGCAGTCGGGCTGGCCCTCCAGGGCACCCTGTCCAACTTCTCGGCCGGCGTGATGCTGCTGCTCTTCCGGCCGTTCCGGGTGGGTGACCTGGTCGAGGTGGCGGGCACGCTCGGCGTGGTCAAGCAGATCGGAATCTTCGCGACCCAGCTCGACAGGCTGGATCACGTCCGGGTGATTCTGTCGAATACCACCGTGTATGGCGACAAGATCTCGAACTACACGGCGAATGACACCCGGCGCGTGGATCTCACGGTCGGCGTCAGCTACACCGACGACCTGGAGACCGTCAAAAGGGTGATCAACGACATCCTGTCGGCCCACGACAAGGTGCTCGACGCACCCGCCGCGCAGGTGGAAGTCGTCGAAATGGGAGATTCGTCGGTCAACCTGGTGGTCCGGCCGTGGTGTGCCACGGACGACTACTGGCGCGTCTACTTCGACGTCACCCAGAGCTGCAAGGACCAGCTGGAAGCGGCGGGCTGCAGCATTCCGTTCCCGCAGCGCGACGTCCACCTGTTTCAGGCGGCCGGGGCAGCCTAGGCGACGCGAAGAAGGGTGCCTGCGAAGGGCTGTTTGGACGGGTCAGTCCGAACAGCCCGCGCGGGTGCTCGTGCGGGAGTTGCTGGACGTCCTGCCAGGTGATCTGTGAAAGCGCCATACGTTCCACACTATACCTCCGGGTGCCGGTCAGTGGCACCCGAAGGATGCGGCGCTGTCTCAAGGGGGTATCAACCGGGAATGCTGCCGGCCGGGAACGGTCTCGACGGGAACAACGCGATCGATGCCCATGAGAACGGGCCCGACGCTTCTGGGAAGATATCTTCCCGAAAACGATGACGCCGAAATAGGGGGTGTGCCACACGGCTCACCTCCCACCTTGCTCCACCCACGCCTGTACAGCGATCTTCGCGCGATGCCTGAGACCCCGAGCCACCAGAGATTCTTCGCGGAGCTGAAGCGCCGCCAAGTGTTCCGCGTCGCCGCCGTGTACGGCGCGACCGCTTTCGTCGTCGTGCAGGCGGCGGACGTGCTGCAGGAGGCGCTCCGACTGCCGGCGGCGTTTCTAACGGCGGTCACCGTCCTCGCGCTGCTCGGCTTCCCGCTCGCGATCGTCCTCGCCTGGGCGTACGAC
>JBATJK010000304.1:0-1888 GCA_049668445.1 Gemmatimonadota bacterium | reverse complement strand
GTCCGGCCCCCGCCACCGGGCCGCACCCACCATTCGCTCCACATGCTCTGCCTCCACCCCTCCACCATCCCACCGCACCACTCCGCACAAACCGCTCACCGGTCGGCTCCCATGTCCTCGAAAATCGGCGAGTATGCTTGACACAGGCCGGTGGCCAATCTTCCTTCATGGGCATGGATACGATCGCAATACGGATCCCCGACCACGTCCTGTACCGCACCGTCCGGGAAGGGGGAGGAGTGCTGCTCGATCTCGACCGACGCGAATACTTCGCCCTGGATGACGTCGCGGCTCGCATGTGGGAGGTGCTGTCCGACACCGGAACGATCTCCAGCGTCGTCGAGTCCCTGATGCTGGAGTACGATGTCGATCGGGCGTCCCTGCAGGACGACGCGGGTCGGTTTGTGCGAACCCTGGCTGAGCGGCACCTGGTTCACGTGTCCGATATCTGAAGGTCTCTGACGGTCAGTCACCGTACTCACGCGACAGATGCCGTACCCATGCGATCGCGCTGTCCCATTCGTTGAACCGGGAGGGGAAGTCCCGTTCCAGCTCGGCGGCGATGACCTCGAGCGTCCGGGAACCGTCCATCAACTGGAGCGCCGTCCCTAGCAGTCGGCCTTCCGTGGCCAGCCGCGGCGCATGGTCCAATTCCTGGGCCGCGACATCGCGCGTTCCCAGTGGTGTGCTGTAGAACGTGGATTGAGCGTACTCCACGGGCCCGGACCCGTCTGATAGAATCGACGTCCGCCACGTCCAGGTGTAGCGGCCGCCGATCAGGTCGGCTCGAAGAGAGCAACGGATCTCGTCACCCTTGTCTACTTCGACGGGGTGTCGAAGAGGAAAGAAGGCGTTGCCGTACACGAGCTCCGGGCCGTCCGGCGCGGTCGAGTATTCGATCCCATGCAGAAGCGTGGCGTCGAACCACAGGTTCAGGCCGTGTGCCGTTCCCGCCCTTTCGATCGTCCACTGCATGTCGCCTGAGCAGTGCGGCTCCAGGACACGTGTGTAGTCGACCGTCGCCCACTCAGCCGGCGACGTCAGCGACTTCGCATCTGCCATATCCGCCTGGCGCCAACGACGCCACGTGTTCGCGGCGACCGAGCTGACCACGGAATGGTCGAGATCGAAACGGTCGGACTCCCACGGTCCCTGCAAGCGCCGAAACATGGATGGCGCCTCGACCACCGCCCCGCATATGCGATCCCGCTGAGGTATCTGCACTCCGTCGGGAACCATGAGCCGCTCGCGCGCGTCGATGATCGACGGGAGGTGCATCCGATACAGGGGTAGTGTACCGCGCAGATCGCTAACCAGGACATCCGCTTTTACCGGCAGCTCCATCCGGGTCGAGAAGCCCTTGATGAACTCGATCCCCTCGGCGATCCCGTTGGCTTGCGCGACTTGAGGGGCAAGGTCGATCGTATCGAGGACCTCGACTGCGAACACGCGGCCAGCGCCCATCCTTCTGGCCAGCATGGCGAAAAGACCCGTTCCGGTGCCGATTTCGAGAACCGTGCATCCGGGGGTTACGGCTTGCCGAAGAGCCTCGGTATAGGCCTGCGTCCGGACCCGATCCGCGAGCATCAGCCCGAAGTCATATAGACCGTACATGGAGTGCAGTTTGCGTTCACCGGGTTCAAAAGCGAAAGGCCCGCCACACGGGCAGGCCTTTCGCAACGTCGATCCGTCAACCGGCAGCCGTTATCCCCCCATGGAGGCGGCGCTACCGGCCTTGGCATCGTTGCCTGGGTTGGTCATGCCCGTGGCCGTGAGGTCGGCAACCGTGCCCCACGCCTTGATCTCGGGCTTTCGATACTCCTTCTTCATTGCATCCTCCCACCGGTGGTGCGATTTCAGCCCGAAGCTCGGGCTTCCTTGACCACTC
>JBATJK010000303.1:0-2870 GCA_049668445.1 Gemmatimonadota bacterium | reverse complement strand
GTATGGCTCCAGTCTCTCCGGTGTGGTCTCCTATACCACCCGCCGGGGCGACCTGGAGAGTTGGGACGCGCGGGTCCAGTTCCTCACGGACCGGCTCTCCCCGGAGGACGCGTCGATCGGTCAGTCGACCTTGAATGTCTCAGCGGGCGGGCCCCTGCACTTCCTGGGCGAGGGCGCCACCCTGTTCGCGGACCTTCAGTTGCAGGGACTCCAGGACGCCGAGCCTCGGGCCCGCGGCCTCACCTGCCTTCAGTCGGAAGAGGCGGATCGGACGGTCGGCGCGGCTATCGAGGCGTACAAGTCGAGCCCGGCCACCTCCCCGCTGTACTGTCCGTACGAGCAGGCGGGTCTTCCCTACCAGCAGGGCGACGGACTGATCGGCTTCCTCCGGTTCGACAAGCGTCTGTCGCGCCGCCTCAACCTGGCGGCCACGCTGCTGCGCAACCGTTTCCAGCGCGAACTGTACACTCCGGAGCTCAAGTACAATCTCGGCAGCCAACTGGGTCGCAGTACAGAAGCCTGGATGGGGGCCCTGATTATGGACCATTCCACGCAGAGCGACGGGAAAGCCCTGAACCTGTCGGCTCGGCTGGCTCTGCAGAGACTCGACCGCTACCTGGGCGTCGTGGATCCGGCTGAGGTAGGCGACCGAACCACGGTGCTCGGCTTCGGACTGTCCGACTTCCAGTTCGCCGGCGAGAGCTTCGTGAGACTGCCGATCGAACAGCAACTCGACTCGGTCGTCGCGGTGCCCGGATACAGTCCGCCGGACGGAAGCACCGGATCGCCGTTCGGCGCGGCGGGTGAGGGCATCTTTGCCAATACAGGCACCTCGGGGCTCGCGGCGTACAGCCGATCGGACTTCCTGGGCACTGATCTGGCCGGGGAACTGATCACCTCCGACGGCAACTCGTACCGGGCGGGTTTCCAGGGGAAGTTCTACCAGGTCGAGACGTACGAACGGACCCGCGCATACGTGGCGGGCTCGGCCCCGAACTACGCCCGCTTCTACCCCACGACCCTCGCGGGGTATTTCGACGCCAGTATCCGTCCCGATCCCCTGTTCACGATCACCGCGGGGATTCGGGTCGAGGGATTCCAGTCCGGCCTGGACTTCAGCCTGGACAGGTCGGACTTCCTCGCACCCGTCGCCTCCACCGACTGGAAGACCAACGTCACGCCCCGCCTCGGGGTCGCCGGCGCGTTCCGGAACTCCGCCGGTCGCAGCGCGTTCCGGGTCAACTACGCGCGCGTGGCCCAGCCTCCTGACTTTCAGTTCTTCATCGACAACACCATCGGAGACTCACTGCGCACCGACGTGCGCCGGCAGGGGAACCCCAACCTGGCCTTCGAGCAGGGCAACGCCTTCGAGGCCGGATTCAGCCAGCTGTTCGGCGACGTGATCGGTCTCGACATCACTGCGTACCTGAAGACGCTCTCGGACCTGGTCACCGGCAACGTGGGCCTCGGCGGCACCCATACCGGGGTGTTCACTACCGGGGACAAGGGAACGGTGAAGGGGCTGGAAATCTCACTACGCGGGCGGTGGCCCGGATTCGGGCTCAGGGCGGGATACGCCCTGGCGGAGGCGACTGGAATCACGTCGGGGGCCTTCGACGACTCAGGGGTCATCCCGCCGGGAACCACGGCCGAATACCCGCTGGCCTTCGACCGGCGACACACGGTCGACGCGGCCATGTTCCTCGGTCGCGCGGCTTCCGCCACCGGGATACTGCCCACGCGAGGATCTCTCGCCCAATCCTCACTCGGACTCGTGGTCACGGCCCGCCTGAGGAGCGGGTATCCACTGACCTCGGGTCGTCCTGATGACGCGGCGCCGTTTGCCGAGGTCCAGCGCCTCCCGTGGACCAGCGTGCTCGACACGCGATTCACGTGGGACTTCGCCAGTCTTCCTGGCTGCCGGGGGTGCGGTCTCCGCCTCGTCGTGGACGTGAAGAACCTGTTCGGCAAGGACAACGTCATCGCGCTCCGACGCGACAGCGGACTCCTGGCGCCATCCATGGGCACGCTTCTCGACCTGGCCGACAGACCCGTCACGTCCACGTTCCCGATCCCCCGGGAATCCGACCGTTACGCAGCGCTGACGGACCTGAACGGAAACGGGGTCATCACCGCGACCGAGTTCCAGACGGCGCGGTTCGCGGCAGCGTTGGACGCCAGCGACCCGTCGCTGTTGTTCAGCGAGCCCCGGCAGTTGCGACTCGGAATGGAGGTCGTGTTTTGAGGCGGGCGACCCTGGCGGTTACGGCCGTCCTGCTTTCGGTCCAGGTATGGGCCTGCCGCGATGCTCCGTCGCCGTGGGAGCCGCCGACGGAGGAGATTCCGCTCGGAGCCCGTCAGCTCACGTTCAACCCGGGCGACGATCGGTCTCCGGCGTGGTCGCTCGGCGGGGATTCGATCCTGTACGTGGCCGAGGGTTTCGGTGACCTGGCGCGTTCGGACGGAGTACTCGTGTCGATTCCCGCCGAGGGAGGCACGGTGACAACCGTGTTCCCGGTGCTGCAGCCACCGCGCGCCACCGCCGGTGAGTTCCTTGCCCCGGCGGTCGAGCCGGGGACGGGCCGGATCGCATACGCACAGCTTCTCCAGGACCAGGGAGTGTGCACGGCGCAGCAAACGTTGTGCGATGCCACCGGGGACCCGCCCGCTCCGCCCCAGCTGCAGCGCGGGCGCCTGCGCGTGCGGGTTCCCGGAAGCACGACCCCTGCGGAGCAAAATCCGACGCTGTCGCTCACGTTCGACGGGGTCGAGTTCGATGTCTCCAGGCACCCCTTCGGTCTTCCGGGGGTGTGGATCACTCGTCTCCACCCGTTCCAGCGTCGCTTCAACGAAATGAGCCTGCTTCCGGT
>JBATJK010000302.1:0-4092 GCA_049668445.1 Gemmatimonadota bacterium | reverse complement strand
GCCAGGGCCGGAGCCAGGTCAGACGGACCCGACACCGGGCGCTCCTCCGCCAGCAGGGACTCCACCGCGGGACAACGGCAGACCGTGGGCGCGACGCTGTTCGCGACCACCCTCCATTCCGCCGCTCTTCGGGTCACCGCGACGCCCACCTTGGTGATGGCCTGGGCCGATCGGGACCCCACCTTTTCGAACCACTCGAAGTCATACGTCCGGAGGGGGATGTGGATCCCCGTCACGAGCTCGCCGGGTCCCAGGCGCATCCGCTTGTACCCCAGGTAGAACTCGGACAGGGGGATGAGGCTGGACCCATCTCGCGACTGCGATTCAAGGACCGCGTCGTACGCCATGAGCACGGGCACTCCGTCCGCCGCCGGCGAGGCGTTCACCACGTTGCCGCCCCACGTGCCGCGCGCCTGGATCTGAACGGCGCCCACCAGGCCTGCGGCGCGAACCAGGAGGGGAAGCGCGGCTGCAATCCTGGGATCCCGTACCACGTCCCAGTACGTGGTTCCTGCTCCAAGGACGAGCGCGTCGTCGGTCCAGGTGTGCGTCCGAAGCTCCGACACACCGGACAGGTCCAGCCAGTCGCCCGGGCCACCGGCCATACGCTGAGGCCAGTGCACTCCCAGGTCCGTGCCGCCGGCGATAGGTGTAGCCGTCGGGTGGCGGGCGCGCAGTTCCAGAGCTTCGTCCAGGTCGACCGGAAGGTAGACGGTCATGCGCCCCCCTCGGACTCGCCGCCACCAGACTTCGCGGATTCGAGCCAGGCCTCGAGACCCTCGATGATCCCGTCGTAGCCGGTGCAGCGGCACAGGTTACCCGCCATTAGCTCCCTCAGCCCGTGCGTGTCCACCAGGTCGCGGTTGCGGCGCACCCACCAGGCCGTCATGACGACTCCAGGGGTGCAGGCCCCGCATTGCGTGGCCCCGCTCTCGAGCAGCGCCGCCAGCTCATCTTCAGGGACGGACTCGACCGTCTCCACCGATCGGTCCCGGGCCTGCCAGGCCGGGATGAGACAGGAGTTCACGGGCACGCCGTCAAGCAGGACGGTGCAGGCTCCGCACTCGCCTTCGCCGCACCCCTCCTTGGTGCCCGTCAGTCCACGTTCGTATCGCAGGAAGTCGAGAAGGCGATCTTCCTGGGCGACTCGCGCGCGGATGGATTCACCGTTGAGCGTCAGCCTGATCTCGATCCCCGGGCCGCTCATGGCGCGCCTCCTCCGGACGCGGGGGCGTGCAGAGCCAGGTCCATCAGGCGCTCGGGTGTCAGCGGCACGAACGTGGGATCGACGTCCAGTGCGGAGGCGATCGCGTTGGCCACGGCCGGCGCCACGCCGTCGAACGGCAGCTCACCAATCCCCTTCGCTCCGCCCGCACCGTGCGGATAGGGGGCCTCGAGGAAATCCACGCGAATCGGCGGGACATCGACAGTGGTCGGGATGATGTAGTTGGTGAGCTGGGCGTTCTCCATCGCCCCGTCCGCCCATTTGCATTCCTCCAGCAGTGCCCAGCCGAGAGCCTGCACCACCCCGCCCTGGATCTGACCGCGAGCGAGCGTCTCATGAAGCACCCGGCCGATCTCCTGCACGGCCACGAAGTCCCGCACCCGGACGATGAAAGTGCGCAGATCGACCTCGATGTCGGCCACGTAGGCGCCCCAGGCGTAGGCCCCGTACGCATCTCCCCGGTACGTCTCGTCGTCCCACTCGATGTGCTCGGGCTGTCGGTACTTCGCGCGTCCGACCAGCTCCTGCCCTGGGTGCGCCTCGTGCCAGTCCCGGATCGCCCGAACCAGAGAGCCTCCGTCTGCATCCGGTCCCAGCCCGACCTGGCTCCGAAGGTCGTCGCACGCCGCTTCCAGCAGGGAACCCACGACCATGACCGTTCGAGACGCCACCGTGGGACCGCTGTTCGGAACTCTCGCCGTGTCGACGGGCGAGATCACCACGGCCTCCACGGGCACCCGCAACCGCTCGCAGACGAGCTGGGTGAACACCGTCAGCGTGCCCTGGCCCATCTCCACGTTTGCCGTGCGCGCCTCGATCCGCCCATCCGGCAGGCCGGCCACGTGGACCTCGGAGTCGAGGAACACCTCGCCCGCCCCCGTGAATCCGGCCCCGTGGAAGAACGTCGCCAGGCCGATACCGCGACGCAGGGTCGGCTCACTCTGATTGAACCCGGTGTGTGCGGTGGTGCGCTGGCGGAAGTCGGACATCTCCAGCGCCCGATCCATGACTTCGAGTCGGTTCGCCCCGTCCCGGATGACCTGGCCGGTGGCCGTCGCATCTCCGTCGCCGATCAGATTGATCCGGCGGATCTCGATCGGATCGATCCCGATCTCCGACGCGATTCGGTCCATGTGCCTTTCGCAGGCGAACTGGCTCTGCGGTGCACCGAAACCCCGGAACGCGCCAAACGGGGGCGAGTTCGTGAACATGGCCCGCCCGTCGATCCGAACGTGGTCGCAGGCATACGGGCCCGCGGCGTGGATGATCGATCGGCTGAGCACCACCGGCGACAGTGTAACGTAGGCGCCCCCGTCCAGGACGACCTCGATGTCCTGGACGAGCAGGCGCCCGTCACGGTCCACTCCGGTGCGGTGCCTGACGCGGGACGGGTGCCGCTTGGTGGAGACCTCCATGTCCTCAGACCGGTCGTAAATCAGCTTGACGGGTCGACCGGCCTTCATGGCCAGCAGGGCGGCGTGGAGGGCGATTCCGGACGGAAACTCCTCCTTGCCCCCGAAGCCACCGCCCGTCGCGGCCTGGATGATCCGCACGCTGTCGGCTGGGCGCCCCAATGCGTGCTCGAAAGCGTCCACGATGTAGTACGGGCACTGCATCGAGCCCGTGACGGTGATCACACCCTCGTCGTCCCAGGCGAGCATTCCCTGGGTCTCGAGGTACACGTGCTCCTGGGCGCCGGTCTCGTACACCCCCTCGATCACGTGGGGAGCTTCCGTGAGAGCGCGCTCGACGTCGCCCTTCTCGATACGGAGACGCTTGAGGACATTGTCGTCACCGTATTGGATCTGCTCCGGCAGGGGATCAACTCTGAAGTCCAGCGCGGGGGGCTCGGGCTCGACGTCGATCTCTACGGCCGCAACGGCCCGACGCAGGGCCTCCCTCGACGGGTGCGCCAGGAGCAGAATCGGCTCGTGCCGGTGACAGACACGATCCACCGCGAGGACCGGCTGGTCTTCTTCGATCAGGAAGACCGAGTTGGCTCCCGGGATGTCGCGATGATCGACGACCGTGAACTCTGACCAGTCCACGGAATTACCAAACTTGATCCCGCGAATCCGGCCCCGAGAAGCGGGACTTCGTACCGTGGCTCCCCACAGGCAGCCTTCGACCGGGAGGTCGTCCACGTACAACTCGCGTCCGGTAAGTTTGGAGAGGCCCTCGACGCGCTTCACGTCAGCCTTCCTGCCCGGGTGGCCTGCCCGCGGCGGCGCCGCGATCGGACAGGTTAAGTGTGTGTCCTGACAGGCCGATGGGCAATAAGGAAAGGTCGCCGGCCCGTTCGCTGGTTCCTCGCCCGTCGCCCGCCTAGCTTGGTGGCGGAAGATACGACTCCGCACATCGGGGGAGATGCAGGATGAGTGGTCGGACCAAAGCGGACTTTCTGCGAGAGGCGATAGATGTCGCTTCGGACAATGTCGCCAGCGGTGGCGGCCCTTTCGGGGCCATCGTCGTCCGGGATGGAGAGGTCGTGGCCCGCGGAGCCAACCGGGTGACGAGCAGCAACGATCCCACGGCACACGCCGAGGTCGAAGCGATTCGGGAGGCGTGCCGGGTCCTGGGTACCTTTCAACTCGAAGGCTGCGAGATTTTCAGCAGCAGCGAGCCCTGTCCGATGTGCTTAGGCGCCGTGTATTGGGCCCGACCTACGGCGGTCTTTTACGCCAACGGACGCGAGGTAGCGCTCGCCGCCGGCTTCGATGACGATCACATCTATGAAGAGTTCCTGCTTCCGCCGGAACAGCGGCGATACCCACTGGCCCGGCTCGAGATCGATGGGGCCGACGAACCATTCCGACGGTGGGCGGAGAAGACCGACCGGGTGGAGTATTGACGCGATGAAGATCTGT
>JBATJK010000301.1:0-2127 GCA_049668445.1 Gemmatimonadota bacterium | reverse complement strand
TTATGCGATCCTGCAATGACAGTGATGTCATTCGCGGCACGCTGCAGATGGTCAAGGCGCAGACCTATACCAATTACGAGCTGTGGAATTTCGATTCCACCTCCACGGACGGCACGCTGGACATCATCCGCGAATTCAATGTGCCGGAACGCATTCGCCTGAATGATCCGGCCAGCTACAATCCCGGCCGGGTGCTGAATGCGGCGGTGGCGGCCACCTCCGGCGAGATCCTGGTGTTCCTGAATTCCGATGCCACCCCGCAGAGCGAGGACTGGTTACAGCGGCTCATCGCACCGCTGCAGGATGCCGGGACCGGCGCCAGCTACGGACGCCAGACACCGCGTCCGGACTGCCGCAGCCTGTTCGTCAAGGATACCGAGCGCGCCTTCGGCGACGGTCGCGTCGCTGCAGGCTGGGTGCACTTTTTCTCCCTGGCGAATTCCGCCCTGCGGCGTGAGCTGCTGCAGCGCTATCCCTTCGAGACGGACATTCAGTACTCCGAGGATATCGACTGGTCCTGGCGCATGCGCAAGCTCGGCCAACGCATCGTCTACGTGCCGGAGGCCGCCGCCATGCATTCACACAACTACACCCTCGGGCAGTCCTATCGACGCCATTATGGCGAAGGTATGGCCGAGGCATGGATCTTTCGCAACGGTGAGTTGAACACCTCCCTGCTGCGCTATTGCATCCTGCCGCTGGGTCGCGAGGTGTTGCGTGACCTGGGCTGGGCACTGCGCAGTGCTTCCATGGACGCGCTGCTGCATTGTGTGCCACTGCGCGCCGTACAGAAGTGGGGGCGTTGGCAGGGGCTGAAGAACGGGAGGAACAACTATGGAACATCTTGAAACAGAACCAGGCCGGCCCAGTGACCGCTTTACGCCGGACGGCGATGACGCGGTCGAGTCGCGTATCGGTTACGACCAGCAGTTGATCTCGGCGGCGGTCATGGATGCGGTGCCGGCGCAGCAGTTTCGTGCCCTGGTGCTGATCGGCGGCTACGCGCGCGGCGAGGGTGGCTTCCGCCATGTCGATGGCAAGCCCGAACCTTACAACGACTACGATTATTTCGTGGTGGTCGGAGGCATGACGCCTGCCGCTGTACAGGTACTGAAAGCACAACTGCTGGAACTGGGCCATGTGCTGACTGCCAGGGTCGGCGTCGAGGTGGACCTGGCGGTGCTGAGGTTGGAGGCGTTGCCGCGGGCCGAATATTCACTGATGCATGCGGAGATGCTGTGGGGCTACCGCGTGGTTGCCGGTGATGCGGCCATTCTAGCTGCCATGCCGCGCATGCCATTTGCCGGGCTGGCGCTGGCGGAATTCACCCGCCTGATGCTCAACCGCGGCTCGCTGCTGCTGATGAACCGCAATGCGCTGGCCACCGGCACCAGCGGCGAACCGCGGCAGCGCGAACAGTTCATGAAGTACCTGTTCAAGGCGGTGCTGGCCTGCGGCGACGCACGCCTGGCTGCTGCCGGCCAGTATCACCCGTCCTATAGCGAGAAATGGCAGCGTCTGCAGCGCCTGCACTGGGACGGGCAGGAACGCTTTCTGCCGCAGTACCGGATGGCGCTGGAGGCCAAGTTCCACCCCGCCTATGAGCAGTACGCCACAGCCAGGCTGGAGAAATGCCTGCAGCAGGTCACCGACCTGTGGCTGGAGACGCTGGCCCACCTCGAAAGTGTCCGGCTTGGCAGCCATGCCGGCAGCTGGGCGGCGTATGCCTCGCCGGGCGTCAGCAAGGGTCAGTCGGCACCGGGCCTGCGCGGCCTGGTGCGCAATGTCGGTGTGACCGTGCGCGACTACGGTCCGCTCGAACTGCTGACCAACCTGCGCTGGTCGCTGCGCTACCCGCGCGAACGCCTGATCTCGATCCTGCCGGGACTGCTGGCCGGGCCCGGGCTGGTGCGCGACAGCCAGCTGACCACGGCACTCGGGCTGGCGGCGCGTGGCAGCTGGCAGCAACTGGTCCGCAGTTATCTGGAGCAGTGGCACCGCTATGCCTGAGTGCAGCAACACTTAAAGGTACTTAAAGGGGGCGGAGCCGAATGGCACTTGCTTAAGTAAGCAGCATTCGGGTCTACCTTCTAGCAGTTCATGTGCTGACTCCTGGCTGCTGTAGAC
>JBATJK010000300.1:0-6152 GCA_049668445.1 Gemmatimonadota bacterium | reverse complement strand
GAGGCCATCGGTCCCAGCAGGGGTCCTGAGGATGCGCCGATCACTCTGGTCGAGTTCTCCGACTTCGAATGTCCGTTCTGCGTGCGTGTTCTCCCGACGCTCGATCAGGTCGAGGAAACCTATGGCGACCAGGTACGGATCGTGTACCGCCAGTTCCCATTGAACGCCATCCACCCCAACGCCCAACTGTCGGCCGAGGCGTCGTTGTGCGCGGACGCGCAGGGGAAGTTCTGGGAAATGCACGACGCGATATTTGAAGCGCGAGGGAAGGCCGATGCGGAACAACTGAAGACAATAGCCGCGGGCCTCGGACTGGATTCAGAGATATTCGACGGGTGTCTCGACTCACGCGAGTTTCGTGACCGGGTTCTGGAAGACATGGAGGCGGGGCGTCAGGCCGGCGTCACCGGCACGCCAGCCCTGTTCATCAACGGTCGCTTCCTCTCCGGCGCCCAGCCCTTCAGCGTCGTCTCGCGCGTGATAGACGACGAGTTGACTCGCGTCGGCGGATGAACTTCGGCACGACCAGGGAGGAGCCGTAGTCTTGAGTCGTGTTCTGCTCGCGGTCGCGATCGTTGCGGCCGCCGTATTCACGATCTTTCCGGACATCGATCTCTGGATGTCTGGCCTGTTCTACAAACCGGACGGCGGCTTCTATCTGAAGGACGCCTGGTGGGCCGTCGCCATCTATGACTCGATTCCCATCATTGCCATCACGGTGGGGGTCGGAAGCCTGCTCCTCCTCATCGGCAACCTGGTTCGCAAGCGCCAGGTCGGCCCTGCCTCAAATCGGTTCTTGCTGTTCCTGCTGGCCGCGCTCGCGGTGGGGCCGGGCCTGGTCGTAAACGCGGGCTTCAAGGACAACTGGGGTCGTGCCCGTCCTCGTGACGTAGCCGAGTTCTCTGGCGAGAAGCACTTCACGCCAGCTTTGCAGCCGACGGATCAGTGTGAGCGGAACTGCTCGTTCGTGGCGGGCCATCCGTCGGTCGTCTTCTGGCTCGCAGCTCTCGGCTTTGCGGTGGCCGCGCGAAGGCGACGCAACCGGATCTTCGCGGCTGCCGCGGCCCTTGGCCTCGTCGCCGGGTTCGGGCGGATCGTCCAGGGGGGGCACTTCCTGAGCGATGTAATCTTCTCGGGGCTAGCCGTGTTCGCCGTGGTATGGGTGCTGGCGACCTTTGTCTTCAAGCTGGAAGAAGAGCGCGACGCGACTGCGGGAGTCAGTAGAACGTAGCCAGCCTCGCTTTGTGGTCCGAGCCATACGCATCGTCAACCACCCGGTAGGAATCCTCCACCAGTCCGAAAGCACCGGCCCCGGCTCGGAAGAAGAGATGATCCGGCGGCCAGTTTCCCCGCGTCTTCTCATTGCCAGGCGGCGGCGAGTCCGGATAGGTCTCGAGCATCCGCAGGACCACGGTCTCGCGATACGACCACGTATTCAGATCTCCTGCGACCACGATCGGGGCGTCGCGTTCCGGATCTACCAGGTCCAGGGCCTCAGTCAGGCCGTCGTTCTGCCGCACACGCATCGATCCACCGGTCCCCAGGACTCGAAGGATGTTGCCGGCCACATCGTAGTGAACGCTCGCGAGTCGAAGCTTCGAGTCACCGGGGCCGGGAACGGAGGCCACGACCGCCACTCTCCGCTGTGCCTCGAAAGGAAGCTCGATCGCCACCGGTTCAGTGAGCGGCAGGGTCGAGAGGATCGCACTGCCGCGATCTTCGCGATTGAGCTCCCCCGCTTCGGTTCCGTTGCGCATTGAGGGCACGTAGAGCAGAGCCAGTCCACATTTCTCTGCTACCTGAACGATGTCGAGACGAGGTCCGTCCGGGGGAGCTGCGGCGATGCGGTCCCGCGTAGGAGCGCCCTCGGGCACCTCTGGTACGGAGGAGGACGCGCGATGGGCTTCCTGGACCAATAGCGCGAAATGCCGTTTCGTCTTCCTGGGCTCCCGTGCGTCGCACACGTACTCCAGTTCGTCCTGCAGGAAGCCGACGAGGTCGCCTCCACCGACGTGAACGTTCCACGTGACCACCGTAAAGCCCGAATTCAGAGCCTGCGACGATAGTGGCCCGTCGGATGCGGGGTACGGCCGGAATTCGACCGGGCCGACGCCGGAGCACCAGCCCGCAAGTGCGCGGCGATCAGGTTCTCGCTGTGGGCCGAACCAGCGCACCCCTTCGCCTTCGCCTTCTCGTCGGGCCTCGCAGGGATACTCGCCGTGCTCGGCCGTTCCCTCGACCATGGCGACCGCGCCGGCCTGCGACCGTACGTCACGTGGGCCCACCGGCTGCATCCGGTGCGAGATCGTGCAGCTCGCGCAAAGGGCCACGACGAGCGTGAGCACTCCCATGGAAGGCGGTCGACGCCCTACCATGGAACCGCCACGTCGAACTGCAGCACGGGGAGATCGGACGCGGGAGAATCTCCAGCGTCGACGGCCCGGATGATCCACGAGGTGAAGCCACCCACCGCCATGCCGATCAGGCCGATACCTATCGCATCGGGCATTTCCATGGAGGGGATCACCTGCCAGAGACCGGCACCGACGCCCATTCCGAGGACGAGGCCGATCCAGGCCCCGGAGCCACCCGCTCCGATGGACGAGCCAATGACTCCGCCCGCCGCCACGTCAGCCCAGCTCCACCTGTCCACGAAGGGCTTGAGCGCGAGCACGACCGCCGACCCGGCCAGGAAACCAACGCCGGCTCGGCGATACGCATCCCAGATCGCCTCCGAGTCCTCACGGCCGAGGGTCACGCCGGAGGCCAGTCCGATGCCCGCGCCCAGGACAGCCACGGTTCGCACGCAGGAGATCCCCGCCAACGTCTGATTGCACGGAACGAGCGAGGCCAACCCACCGAGCGCCGCTCCCGCGTACAGGCCCATCGCCGCTCCAGCGACGGTCGCCTCGGTCGAACCGGTCGTTTCCTGGGCCTGGACCATGCCGACTGAGCCCGGCCCAGCAGCCAGGAACAGCAAGAAAGACAGGATCGCGGCCGGAGACTGAATGGCCACCCGGGTCGTACGGATGCGACCGACCAGTCTGACCAGGACTGCCTCCTGTTCCGTCAGGGGAACGCCCAGCCGGATCCGAAGCTGACCACCCACCGGCTTCCGGTGACGTCCCGACCGAAGCGGTAGCCAAAGTCGATCCGGCCGGTGTTTGATGCGGATCCGCGGGATGAACCCGTTCGTATTCCAACGCCAGCTGCTCCGCCCCACCTGGGCGTCTGGTCCTCGTACCAGGCTCCCCCGTAGTCGACGAAGCCTACGAACCCCAGCCCGAACAGATTGAGCACGTTATCCAGTGCCCACCACCGGTGCTCCAGGGTTCCCCAGATGGACCGTGTACCAACGAACGAATGCGGCTGCCAGCTTCGCGGCGGGAAGTCGAACCCGAGGTCGAATTCACCGCCGGGCGCCGGATTCTCCATCAGTCCGGCTCGCGCGTGAAACACCGTGGCGTGCTTTCGGGCCAACTTCTGGCCGACGGTGACGGCGAGATTGACTCGACCTGAGTCCAGGCCAGCCGCGTTGAACAGCCCATTGGCCGATAGTCTGCCGTGCACGACCCCCTCGCCCAGGGAGCCACCTGCCTGCATGGCCAGCGACGGTCCCAGGCCGAAGCTGTCGTAACCGACCGCGTCCGGCGCGACGTTCAGACCGAGCGTCACTGCGGCGCTCAGGTCGATGTCCTCCTCGGCGAACCCGTACATGAACCGGATGACTCTGAATTCAGAGCGTCGGTATTGGCCGAACACGCCGAGGAAGGCGCGGACGGTGTCGGGGATCATCTCTGAGGTGTCCTGTACGAGGACGTACTTCTGGTTCCGGAGTTCCGCGACGACCCCGAAGCGAGTGTAGTACCGGGGGGTCGCGTTGGTAGCGAAGCCGACGACGCCCCTGTGCGCGTAGTTGGTGTGCCAGTAGCGCGTCGTGTCCCGCACTAAGCTGGACTCGTTCCGGTACTGGATGGCCTGACGGTCGGCGGCGTCTCCCGCGTACACGATGGAGCGTTTGTCGTTGAATGAACGCCAGGGGTCGCCGACGAACCAGCTGCCCCAGTCGCCGTCTGAGAGGTTGTAGTAGTTTCCTCCGACGTTCAGCTGGGTGCCCGCGAGTCGACGCAGTTCGCCCGCCAACTCCAGTCCGTCACGATCGACGTCCTTTCGATAGGCGATATGAGCGTAGTTGCCCGTGCCGAAAACGTTGGTTTCCGTCAACCCGAGCCGGCCGGTGATCGTGCCGTCCGTGGCGAAGCTGAGTTCGATGAGCGGCTGCGTGCTCCAGGAGTCCCGTGTTCGAACGGTCGTCAGTAGATGGCCGTCTACCGTGGCCGTATCCACGCTCGCTTCGGCGAACAGTCCGAGTCCGCGAAGATTCCGCTCCGTCTCTTCGGCGAGGCTCGAATCGTAAGGCTCGCCTGGATGCAGGAGCAACTCTCTCTCGACGACCCAGTCTCGCGTCTTGATCCGGAGCTTGTTGGCGAAACGGAAGATGCCCGTCCTGGCCGCCTCCTCCTCAGTGAACACGTTCTCCGTGACGATCGCGATCGAGTCCACGACCGGCGCGATGGTGTCGGGAAGAGTGACCGGAATCTCCTGACCCGTCACAGGGGCGGCGGACGACAGGAAGAATACGAGGGCCAGAAGAGGGTACAGCGAAAGCCAGTTGCGGCTGGCCGAGCGGACTGTCCCCGCCTCTGTACCCGGGCAATACCACGAGGGTGGCGTCAAAGAGTCTCCGGGGGTGTGTGAGCGACGCATCTCGACGGTCCTGCACTTTCCGACCCACACAACATAACTTGGTAGCCCATCGTTCACACGAACCGTCGGGCCTGATTGCGCACGGATAACTCATAACGGGGAAACGTCATGCGCCCAAAGACCGTTACGGCACTGTTGGTGGTTCTGTCGATGGGGTGCGGTTCGCCCGAAGCGGAGACGCCCGGTTTCAGAGCTTTCGGCAACGAGCCGTTCTGGAACGTGACTCTGTCGACAGCCGACGGGATCGTCTACGGCCGCATGGGGGAGACTGACATCAGGTTCCCGTACCAGGCACCTCACGACGCAGGGGGCGGCTCCGCGATCCAGGTGTTTGGCCCGGTCCGGGACAGCACGGCGCAGCACGAAATCGAAGTCCGGATTTACGACGAAGAGTGCCCGGATACGATGGCGGATGTTGTTCACCCGATGCGGGCAAGCGTGATCGTGGACGGGGAAGAACTGCTGGGGTGCGCGAGAAGCCTGGACGAGGCGCCTCCAGGCGAACGTCCCTAGCTCCTCCTCGGGGACTACGGCGCGAGCCAGTTCAGGAACGTTGCGGACTCGTAGATCAGTTTCACCTCGTCGGTGCCCTCCTGAACGATGACCGTGACCACCGCTCCGTTCTTGGGGTCCGCCCACTGGTTGGCCCAGTTACCGCGTCCGTTCAGGAGAGCCGTGCAGAAATCCTCCGTGAACGGG
The DNA here is from genome assembly GCA_049668445.1 of Gemmatimonadota bacterium. Classification (GTDB taxonomy): domain Bacteria; phylum Gemmatimonadota; class Gemmatimonadetes; order Palauibacterales; family Palauibacteraceae; genus Benthicola. The sequence continues at coordinate 686 of JBATJK010000300.1, read as the reverse complement.
TAGTCGTAGTTCTCCACCGGGGGAATGAGAGGATAGGTCAGAGTCACGTGGTCCCTATACACCCGGTACTGCCCCTCGCAGTTCCCCTCGTCCAGCTTCAGTTTCACGATGTGCTGGCCCTTGATCATGCCTTCATCGCCGAGGAACGCATAGAAGGCCACGGCCGGCTCCCCGATCAACTCCACGCGGTAGGCCAGCACTATGATACCGTTCTCGAGCGAGTCGATCTGGGCCGGCTCACCGAACCTCTCGAGGACGTCCGCTTCTGATGAGCCCCACTCGATGCCATTGAAACCGTCGATCGACATCGAAACGTCCTGCTGCGCGACAAGATCCGAAGTCCCGGTCAGGACCGTAATGGATGCGAGGATGGCTGCTGTCAGGCCGCTTTTCATCGGCTTCTCCCGGGAGGGTGCGGCGTCGCTTGCGCGCAGGGGCTTCCCCGTTAGATTACCCCGCCCTTCGCTGGCTGGGTCCCGGGAAAGGTCGATCAACCCGAACCGGTCCGCAACGCGGGGGACTAAGTCTTCTCAGGATTCCGAGGCGATCGCCAGACCCACTCGGGTCGAGGATTCGGGAAGCGCAGGCTCGGGTGGCGGAATTGGCAGACGCGCAGGATTCAGGATCCTGTGGGAATAATATCCCGTGGGGGTTCGACTCCCCCCCCGAGCATTGGCCCAGGTGGC
>JBATJK010000299.1:0-130000 GCA_049668445.1 Gemmatimonadota bacterium | reverse complement strand
CCTCCGAGGGGCTCGGACCCAGAGTCCCCGAGAAGACCGTCACCCAGCTGACCTCCCTGCCCGCGTCGCAGTCCCCGCTGATCGCATAGGAAATCTCAAAGGCGCTGCCGTTGGCCGACCCCCTGTAGGTGTCATCCCGGCGGGTGGCCACGCACTTGCCTTCCGTCAGTTCCTCGAGGGTGGTCCCCGAGCCCCCGCCATTCAAGCTGAGGCTCACGACGGTGACCTCGCCGCCCGAACCGACGACTCCGGAGAGTGTTCCGGACACCTCATTGCAGTCCTCGCTACCGGTCCGCTGCGTCCACGCCCCCGTAAAGGACCCGTCCCGGCCTTGGGAGTCTACGGACAACGCTCCTGGACAGACGATATCCTGATCGTCTCCGGCGGGAGCGTAGGCGAGTATGGAATACCAGGCCCCCTCATACGAGCCAACGATGAAAGGGGTTTGCTCGTCGGGTGCCGAGGGATCGTCCCCACTGCACGCGCATATGAACACGATGAGCATCATCAGGAGTGTGCAAACCGGTTGCCGAGCTGCGCGCATTTTTCTTCCGGGTGCGATTGGAGTAGATGGGCGGGCGAACAATCGCGGCAGACCACGGCGAGACCCTGCTGCGCTTCAGCCGCGAGAACACCTGCGACCTGCGCGCCCGCAGCCGATACCGCCTGGAAAAAAGGGTGAGCGACGGGACTCGAACCCGCGGCCTCCAGGGCCACAACCTGGCGCTCTAACCGCCTGAGCTACGCCCACCATGAAACAGCGAACGACAATGTAGTCGAGTCGCGCGATGCGGCAAGCACTTCCCCTTCCGACTGGCCGTGCTATCTTCGGCTCGACCTGCTGGCCGCCGCTGTTCTCGTGGCCCGAAATATTCTTGTGGATCGTACGAATAGGCGTCACTGAACATATATGTCGAAGCTATCGATTGGCATCGTAGGGCTACCCAACGTTGGAAAGTCCACCCTTTTTCAGGCGCTGACCTCAGTCGCCGTCCCAGCCGAGAATTACCCGTTCTGCACGATCGACCCGAATGTCGGAGTCGTAGAGGTGCCGGATCGGCGTCTCGGGATCCTGGCCGACATCGTGAAGCCGCCGAGAGTCGTCCCGAACGTCGTCGAGTTCGTGGACATTGCCGGGCTGGTCGCCGGAGCATCCCGCGGGGAGGGCCTGGGCAACAAGTTTCTTCAGCACATTCGCGAGGTCGATGCGATCGCCCACGTGGTTCGCTGCTTCGAGGATCCTGCGGTCGTCGCAACCGGCGACCTGGAGAATCCGAGTGCGGACCGCGAAGTCGTCGAGCTGGAGCTGGAACTGTCGGACCTCGAGATGGTCCTGAGGGCCCTGGACAAGGCTGAGCGGAGGGAGCGCAGTGGTGACAAGGAGGGGGCCCTGTTCGCCGGGGTCTTGCGACGTCTCCGTGACGCGTTGGACGCTGGTGTTCCCGCCCGCCAGGTGGAGATGGGGGCGGAGGAGGAGAGACTCGTTCGATCGCTGGGTTTGCTCACCCGTAAGCCGGTCCTCTATGTCGCCAACGTCGACGAGCACGAATTGGAGCTGGGGTCCCCGCACACCCAGAAGCTGCGAGACACGGTGGCGACGTACGATCCGGAGGCTGAGGTCGTCGAAGTGTGCGCCAGCCTCGAGGCCGAGCTGCTCGCCCTCGAGCCGGAGGAGAGGGGGGAGTTTCTCGCCGAGCACGGCATGTCCGAGAGTGGCCTGGCTCGCCTCGTCCGGGCTGGTTTCCGACTTCTGGGCCTGCAAACGTTCTTCACGATCGGGGACACCGAAGTCAGGGCATGGACTCTGCGATCCGGAGCGTTGGCCCCCGAGGCCGCGGGTCGGGTGCATACGGACTTCGAGCGCTGCTTCATAAGGGCAGAGACCATCGCGTTCGATGAATTCCGTGAGATCGGGTCATACAAGGCTGCCAGGGAGAAGGGCCTCATCCGGGCCGAGGGCAAGGAGTATCAGGTCAGAGACGGTGACATTCTCCTGTTCCGGACTTCGGCCTGAGTCGTTTAAGTCGACTCGCCCTCCTCAATGGCCGGCAACGGGTGGCAAGGTTAGCTTTCACTCCGAAACCTCAAGTGTGCCCTTGGCGTACTAAGGTGACAGCGAAAGCAGTCACTAAACACCGCAAAGTGAGACGGAAGTGAACGATCTGGTCTCCCAGTCGGGCGAGGGGTCATACCGGGAAGGGTTAGGGTACGCCCTCTGGTGTCTCGCATTCGTAGGACTCGCGGGCATACACCGGATCTACCTCGGCAAGTATGGCACCGGGATCCTGTATTTGCTGACGTTCGGGCTCTTGGGTATAGGGCAGTTCATCGACCTGTTTCGGATGAAGTCCCTGGTGCAGGACGCCAACATCCGAGAGGGCTACCTGCCCCATCCTCGGGTCGTCGGCCAGTTGATGAGCCAGATGACTCCCGCACCCATGAGTGTCGGCAAGCCTCTTCGCCATCAACTTCTCGATGCTGCGGTGACTCATGGGGGCGCGATCTCCGTCACGGACGGAGTGGCCGCTACGGGCGCGACCTTTGGCGAAGTGGAAACCGAACTCAAGAAACTCGTCGAGTCAGGATACGTCGACGTGGATGTCCCACCGGGCAAGAGCTACATCGTATACCGGTTCACGGAACTGAGTTGACGCAGGCGCCGTGACCGCTAGCGCACCGCCCCCTGTATGTAGTCGCGCAAATACCGATTCTCGACTTCCTTCTCCTGTTTCAGCGCGTTGACGACGTCTCCGATCGAGAGGACCCCCGTCAGTCGTTCCCCATCCATGATGGGAAGGTGCCGGATTCGGTTGGAGGTCATCACCCCCGCGGCGTATTCCACGAGGTCATCCGCTACGCCGACCACGAGTTCTTTGGTCATGGCCTCGCCGACCAGGGTCGTCACCAGGGATTCCGGGCTGGCAGCCCCGAGCCGCAAGACGTCCCGCTCCGTCAGAATGCCAACCGTGCGCCCGTCCTGAGTGACGATCACCGAGCCAATGTTGTTCTCGACGAGGATGCGCATTGCGTCGTGCACAGTTCGCTCAGGCTCAATGGTCACCACTGAGCCTCCCTTACGATCGAGGACTTCGCGTATCCTCATGCCTCCTCCTTGCTCCGGTGACGTGGTTGGTCTTTCAGGATCGTCCTGCGCCATAATACGGAAAGGGGGACGAGCCTTGTAGGTCGCCCCCCTCCTTCTCCTCTACGCCACCGGAGACTACTCGCTGGCGCGCAGAAGGTCATTGACATAGTGAGCCGCTGCATCCGCGTCCGAATACGTGAGACCGATCAGGCCCATGCTCGGCATCTCGGTTTCGTGTCCGATGAAGATGCTTTCCCGGATCGCCGGCAAGTCGTCGGCAAGCGGCCAGTCGGCGACTGTCATGTCAGGTACCTCGATGTCGAACCTCACCGCGTCCTCGCCCTTCCCCGCTCCATCCGACCCGTGACACCTCTGGCACGTAAAGGCCCAGACCACCCCTCCCCGCTCCCACCTTGCGTTGTCGCTTTCCCATGTCAGCGTATCGAAGACAGTTGCGTCGTACATCGCCGCTGCCTGGGCCACGGAGTCCGCGCGTGCAGCGCGCAGGGCCGCCTCCGTATCGACCGCGGGCATCTCGTCCACTTCGCCGCCACCGCAAGCGGTGAGTCCGAACAGCAGGACGACCATGAGTCCCGCCAGCTTCCTATTCATTGTTCTCACCTTTCGGTTCAAGGTGTTCCGCCTTCCGGTCGGTACGCTCCGAGGGGTCCAGCCCGTAGTCCGAATCGAACAGTGCGCGTTCCCAGGAACCGTACGTGGGGTTCGGCAGCATGCGCCACCGCTGGCCCCAGAACTCGCTGTAACGTCTCGCGACCTCGTCTCGTCCGGCGACCGTCAGGCCATCCACATCTACGAAATCATTCAGATCATCTCCCACCAACATGAGCACGCGGTGGGTGCCCGCTACGACCCGTCTCCGACCACTCTTGGGGCTATTCCAATCCGGCTGCTCTCCCCGCGTGAGGATCACATCGACATCGTTCCGCAGCGGAAAGCCGAGGGCATCCAGGTTGTCCCGCGTGGCTTGCTCCTGGGGTGCGCGCCGGTTCGTGACGTAGAACACGGTGATCCCCAGTGCCGCCGCTCCGGTGGTGAATTCCAGCGCGCCGGGAACGGCCTCCGCAATTCGCTCGTCCACCCAGTCGGCCCAGGAATCGCTGCCATACGACTCCCCGGAGACAAGAAGCCGGGCCTGGTAGGGCGAATTATCCAGAACCGTCTCGTCGACATCCAGGATTACCGCCGGAGGCAACGCCGAGAACGCGCCAACCTGCTCGAGCGCCGCGCTGCGAGCCGAGTCAGCGAGAAGCGCAGGCAACGCCGCCAGGGCAGCCACGTACACGGAGCGAGCAACGGCATCGTACTCCGCCGCAGTCTGAACCCAGAGGGTGGCGTCCAGGTTGGGGCGACCGCTGGGGGCGCTCGCGCACCCGGCTGACAATGCTGTCAGCGCTGCTGCCAGGAACACGGACTCCCGGCTGGAGAACCTGTGTCGGTTCACAGGAAGGGATCTCCCGAAGATGCTCTCGTGTGGCACGTTATACGACTGATGAAAGGTCGCGACAGACGGGTTGGGGCGCAAGAACTTGGAGGGCCGTTCCCTGCCGAATGCGGGGCCGGGGAGACATGACCTCCGGGTTGACGCGACTGCGACAACATCCGATTGTAGGCCCTACCCCCCGTGCAGCATGGCGGGGAGTGCTCGGGGTTCCGGGAGCCGACCAACAGGGAGATACCTGTGAAGGCAAAGCGCGCCGGGCTGCTGCCCTGGCTCATCCTTGCGCTGATGACCGTCGTCGGAGGCTGGATCGTCTACCAGCTCGGAGGCGTTCTCGTCGATCTGGCTGCGGGCGGCTCGGCAGGCCTCGTTCGACTACTCGTGGGTGCCTACGCGGCGCTGGCAGCCGGCTTCCTGTTCTGCGCTCTTCTCACCCGACTTGCACCCAGGCGTCGTTATACTGTCTCCGTCAGCCTCGTCTTCGTCACCGTGGGCATCGCAGCGGCGCTGATGCTCGACGACAGGGCCGGGGCTGGCCCGATTCCCGCTGTCTTGCTCGGCATCTCTCTCGTTGTTGGCGCCTTCGGTTATGCCCTGCGAGTGAGAGGTTTCTCCGAGACGGTATCAGGGAGAGAAATCTAGCTCCATTCTCTAGAAGCTGTCCCCAAGAAACACAGCGTTGGACAGCAGCCTCGCGCTTCCGATCCAGAATCCACGAAATACCGGCTCATCCAGAAGGACGACAACACTACCCCTTCCACGCCTGGCCACGACGACAGCGGCGCTCCCTGATGCAGCCTCCAACCGTGCGTCCGAGATGTAGCCTCCAAGCAGAGGCTCGGCACCGTAGCGGCCGACCACAGTGGCCTGCGCATCGGCGTCATAGAAGGTGCTGCTGGTGCGGAAGGTAGGAACCGATTCGCCGATTCCAAACGACAAGGGATGGGTTGGGTCCAGGTCGGTCCGCAGGATCGTTCCTCCGACGACATGTGCTCCGCGCGCCGCCTGCCGATCGCCCCAGGCGGCACCTGCAGTCAGAGAGTCCAGATCGAACGGCCGCTCGGTCATCTCGATCAACTCCGCTCCCAGCACGTCGTCGACGGCACTTCCCATGGCGATCAGGCGACCACCCTCACGCAGCCAGTGATCGAGGGGGGCCAGCGTCGAGTCGGGAGCCGAGCCCCCCGCAAACAGGATGACGTCGTAGCCGCTGAGATCGACTCGATCCAGGCGATCGAGGTCCAACAGCGAAACCCGCAAACCCAGCTGCGCGGACAGGAACTCCCACGCCTCCCCTGTTCGGTTGGAGTTGGTCCCCTGGCCGGTGAGCAGGGCGACTGCGGGCGGGGACAACACGTCGGAACTGCTGCCGCCCAGATCCGGCCCGTCCGCGGTGAGGGCGCTGGTCGTGGACCGGATTCCAATCCCCGCCCTGCGGGCAGATTCCGTGACCACGAGGCGTGTGGAGTCGGAGGAGATTCCGTCCTGGCGAGCGGGAACCACGAGCACGCCTGCCGGATACTCCTCCACGCTGTCACCCGTCGGAGCAGCAAACGAGCGGGTCATCAGGCGGACGCGCAAGCCGGCCGCGTGCAGGAGACCCAGGAAGCGTGCGCTGGCGAGGCCGTCCCACCGCGCGAGGAAAGCCACGGGCTCGGTGTCCAGAGCCGAGTTACCCTGCTCGAGCTGGCCGGGAGCGGACCACTCCCGGCCGACAGGGACGCCGGACCGGGCGACCGGCAGCACGTCCACGTCGAACGCGTACGGCAGGGTCCAGGCCGAGACATCGTAGAACAGTGAATCTGAAAATGTGGTCTGGCTGCCCAGCATCGCGTCAATCAAACGAGCCTGTGGTTGCGCAGCCGGGATGAGCAGTGCCTGGCCGGGCTCGAAGCGGCGACCCGAGACCGAAAGCGCCTCCTCGAGTTCATAAACCCTGATGCGGTGCTTCTGCAGCAGGCTGGCCAACTGGAGCGCCCTTGCCCGGCCCGGATCGAGAGCCAGGACGTATCCCGAGACCCCGCGCTCCTCCGCGAACCGCGGGGCCTCTGAGTAGAAGTCCCGCTGGAGCGACAGGAGGTCCAGCCGCAGGTCGCGTGCGGCGTGGAGCGTGGACAGGGACGTGGCGAACTGGTTCCGCACCGTGACCGCATACCGGAGGGGTCCGTTGACGGTCTCAGATTCCAGGGCCCGGGATGACGCTTGCTCGAATAGGATTCCCACGGCCCCATTCACGTCGGGATAGGTGGATCCTTTACCATAGTAGAAGTCGTCGAACACCTCGCGCGTGAAGTACAACTGCCCGAGCTGGTCGAGCGCGCGCGCGTGGTAGCGCGCGATCTCGGCCGTGAGCTCCTGGTTGCGCACCGGGGTGTTCGGATGAGTCCGGCTCGGAATCCCCGGTTGGAAGAAGTACGTCCCGTCGCCTCCCATCTCGTGAAAGTCGGCCACGAGTTGTGGCCGCCATTCGTGATAGAGCCGAAGGCGCGCTTGCGTCTCGGGTTGGCGAGCCGGGAGCCAGTCACGATTGAGGTCGAACCAGTAGTGGTTCGTTCGTCCGCCTGGCCAGGCCTCCCGATGCTCCCGGTCCTGCGGATCCGTGGTGTGCACCGCGCCACGGTTTCGGTTCACCCAGTCCACGAACCGGTCTCGCCCGTCGGGGTTCAGCATGGGGTCAATCAGCACGACGAGGCTGTCCAGGAGAGACTCGACGTCGGGGCCGGTTCCCGCGGCCAGGTGATAGAGCGTGAGGAGCGACGCTTCCGTTCCGCTGGCCTCGTTTCCATGCACACTGTAGCCCAGGATGACGATTCCCGGCATACCCGCCAGTTCTCCGGGGCCGATCTGCCCGGGTGATTCGGAGAGCCTCCGGTTGGCCTCGAGGATTGCCTGAAGACGGGCGTGATTCGCGGGGGACGTGACCACCGCGTGAATCAACGGACGACCCTCGTGAGTACGGCCATGCTCTGACACCGTCACACGATCACTCGACTCCGAAACCGCTTGGAAATACTCGACAACCCGGTAGGGCTCGGTATGGCGGGTCCCCACCAGATACCCCAGGATCTGCTCGGGTCGCGGCACCGATTCGCCGTACGTGATGCCGACGTCGATTTGGGCAGCGAGCGGCACCTGTTGTGCAGCCGTTGCGGGAGGAAGGGCCAGTAGCAGGGTCAGAGCGACGAGGGGTCGGGTCACGATTTCACTCCGGGTATTGTTTGGGACAGGAGCTGTCGGCCAGCCAGCGAGCCGCGCTCGCTATTTCCGGGTTCGAACGCGCTCGACAAGTGCGAGCGTCTCCGGAGACGGCTCTACCGCGTATTCGTCAGCCAGTCTGAAGGCAAAGTGCTCAAACGCGGAAACGGCGCCAGCCCGGTCGCCAAGCTCATCCAGCAGCTCGATGAGGCGGTGGAGCGCTGCCTCGTCGAAGGGATCCAGTTCCACGGCTTCCCGCGCCCGACGTGCTGCTGCCGCGACATGCCCGCTCTCCCGGGCCTCGTCCGACAGGTCCCAGCATAACCGGGCCGCCAGCCGGCGCAAACGAAGTCGCTCGACATCGAGCCATCGCTCGAACTCGGGCGCATCGTCAACGTAGAAACCCGGAAGCAGATCTCCTCCGAAGAGATCCATGGCCTCGGCCGGGCGCCCTGTGCGCGCGAGAGACTCGAAGCGCGCCGCATCGCATGTCAGGAAGTTGGGATCAATCCCGACTTCTCCATCCCCCCTTGTGCGAATCGTCCCGGAGCCTACCTCCCTCCGCAGCACGTAGAGCGCCTGGCGCAGAGAATGGCGGGCGCTCTCTGGCTCGGCATCGGGCCAGAAGATGCCGATCAACGAGTCTCGACGCCGGAATCGACCTTCCGGGCCGGCGGCCAGGAAGGCAAGCAGGGCCAAACGCTTGGGTTGGGAGGCGATCGAAGGCCGGGCTCCATCTGGACCGACCAGGTCCAGGCCTCCCAGGAGCCGCAAGTAGAGACCGGGCTGCGTGCCGGCCGCCGCATATGCGCCCTGGCGGTCAAGCCGGGATTCGTCGCTTCTCCAATCAACCAGGGAGCTGAAGCGAGAGGCACACGCGGCGGCCGACGGGCGCTGAGAAGGACTCTTGGCCAGGCAGTCGTCGAGAAGGTCCTGCAGTCCTTCCGGTGGCGTGAGCCCGCGATCGGCGAGGCGTACCGGAGATTCCCGAAGGTGAGCCTGAACCTGCCCGGTGACCGTAGAGGCATCGTAAGGTCCCTCGCCAGTCAGCACGTGGTAGGCAAGTATGCCAAGCGAATAGAGGTCTGACGCCGCAGTCGGCTCCTCTCCCACGAGAAACTCCGGAGCCGAGTACTCGAGATCTGTGATCAGGTGACCTGTCGTCGTGATGTTCTCACTAGGCTCATCTGCCGAAGCCAGAAAGGCAGCGAGACCGAAGTCCGCCAGTAGGACGCGACCCTCCGGCTCGCTGCACAGGACGCTATCGGGACGAACGTCCCGATGGACGATATCGTGCGCATGCACGGCGGAGAGCGCGCTCGCGACTCTCGCCAGAACGAAGCACCCCTCCTGGAGGCTCAGGTCGCGCTCCCCCTCCAGTCGATCGGCCAGGCTGGATCCCCGAATGTACTCCATGACCAGATACGGGGTCTGGGAGGTGAGGTCTCCTACGCGGAAGATTGATACTACGCTGGGGTGAGAGACCCGAGCCAGCGCTCGGGCCTCCCTGCGGAATCGAGCCATGGCCTTCGTACGCCGCGCGACTCGAGCGTGGAGCACCTTTACGGCTACCAACCTCTGAAGGGCTGGCTCGCGGGCGAGAAAGACGGTCGATAGAGGACCGCCGCCCAACCTGCGCACGATCTCGAGGTCCGGTCGGAGTTCACTCCGGACCGTGTCCTCGAAGTCCTGGGTTCGCTCAGCGATCTCCGGCGGTCCCATTCACGACTCCCACGGGCCCTTCCAGCATGGCTGCTGGAGTACCCGAGTCCTCCTCGTAGTCCAGGTCTCGATCCGGCATCTCGCCGCCAGGGCCCAGTAGATAATGCTGCAGCCATCGGAGGCTACGGAGGCTGTAATCAAGGCGAGCCGCGGCGTTACGATTGCCGTGCCCCTCACCCGGGTAGAAGATCAGTCGAACGGGTGCCTGTCCCCGCAGTTTGAGGTGCCGGTACATCTCCATCGACTGCCCCGGATTTACCCTCTGGTCCTCGGTTCCGTGCAGGATCAGGAGGGGAGTCGTGGACCGATCGGCCCAGTAGACCGGACTGCGCTCCAGGAAGAGCTCCCAGTCGTCCCATGGGCGGAGTCGATTGTGCACCAGGTACATCTCGTCGGGGATGTCGCTCGTTCCGACCTTGGAGATCTGGTTGCTGATTCCAACCGCCATCACGCCAGCCGCGAAGCGATCGCTGTAGTAGGTCGACAGCCATGCCGTGGCGTACCCCCCATATGATCCACCGGTGACCCCGACTCTGGCCGAGTCTACGAGGCCCGCAGCGATGAGGTGGTCCACCCCGTCCACCACGTCGTCGAACTCTCGGCCACCCATGTCGGCGTGGTCCAGCATGCTGAACTCGACACCACGTCCGGTGCTGGCCCTGTAGTTGGGGTACAGCACGGCGATGCCCCGGGCTGCGGCGATCTGCCCCGGACGGGAGTAGGAGGTGAGCCACCCGTTGTGATTGTGGGCTTCAGGGCCACCGTGAACGTGCACGATCAGGGGATACGTACGGCCGTCCACCTCGCCCAGCGGACGTATGAGAACCCCTTCCAGTTCGAGGCCATCCCGGGCGCTCCACCGAACGACCTCCTGCGGCGCCAGCCTGATGTCGGCCAGCCAGGGATTGGAGTCCGTGACCCGCTCTGGGGTGCCCTTCCCGCCAACCTGGACGAACAGCTCTGTCGGGTGTGTGTACCGCTCACCGGCCAGGACCATGACGTCCCCGTCGTCGGATACGCCGAACGACGTGAATACCGCGTCGCCCGGTGCGACGATGACCGATCGGTTCGATCCGTCGACGCGCACCTCTCCGATCTCCGTCTCGGTGCCCACGTCAGCCAGGTACCGGATCGTGCGAGCGTCGGTCCAGGCTGCCCAGGTGAAATGGCCCTCGAATCCGGGTATTACATCCCGGAACTCGCCGGTTTCCGAGTCGGCCACCATCAGACGGCCCTCCTTCGGGTCGTTGATCGTCTCAGCCGAGATGAACGCCAGGTGTGCTCCGTCAGGGCTCCAGGCGGTGGCTCCCAGCTTTCCAGGGTTGCCGATCCGGGCAACGACCGTACCGGAGGCCGGGTCAACGACGTGCAGACGCCTGTGCATGTAGGAATCGTCGATCAGGGGTGTCGGCGCGAGAGCGACCGCGATCTTGTCGCCGGCGGGTGACCAGGACAGGCTGGAGGCGTTGCCCTCGAGTTCGAGGCACCAGGCACCCGCGAAAGCCTGTTCTCCGCTTCGGCGCTCGGCAATCCACACCCGAGAGAAAGGCACGTCCTCCTCATAGGCTATGGCTTTGAATCCATCCTCCCGCAACGTCCTACGAACCTCCGGTTCCGCATCCGTCGCCAGAAACGCGACTCGGTCGCCGCTGGGACTGAGTGCATAGCTGCTGACGGAAGTGGAGTGCTCCAGCAGGCGAGTGGACTCCCCTCCCCCCACGGGGATGGAGTACAGCACGCGGTTACTGTCCCCCTCCCTGCGAGAGAGATACAGCACGCTCGCTCCGTCCGGGGAGAAACGCAGACCGCTGATGTTCACTTCGCCTCCCACGAACCGCCTGGACTCGCCGGTCGCCACGTCGAGCAGATACAGATGGGACCATGCGGGACCGTCGGCATCGACGAACGGTTCTCGAGGTACGACGACCGTATACGCGACCTGGCCACCGTCGGGGGAGGCCACGACCTGCCCCACAGACCGGATACCAGCGACCCGATGTTCAGTGAGAACATCCTGGCTTTGGCCCCGCAGCGGGTGCGGTGAGAGAACTAGCACGGCGGTGACCAGGGTGAGTACGATCTGCCTGGCGGAAACGAAGGAAACCATGGATGGCCTCCGGAGGCTCGGGTTCGGGCTGGGCGGACCGACGATCTCCGTCGCTCCGAATTCAGAGTGACCGGGAAGGAATGTACCCACCCCCTGCGGCTGCGTCACGCAGGGGGCGGTCGACCGACACCGTCAGAAGGGCGAATCCTCGAGGATCGCGTGCACCTCGTCCAGGGAGCCTTCGTTCCAACTCGGCGGCGTCTCGTCTTCGGCGACGTGCCAGATGAGGAAAAAGGTCAGGCGGGCCACGCGCGCGGCCTTGTCCGCGTCGATCGCGTGGGCCTCGTCCGACGGCTGGTGATAATCCTCGTGATCCCAGGTCGTGAAGAAGATCGCCGGAATGTCCTTCTTCACGAACACCAGGTGGTCACTCCGGAAGAACGCCTGCTCAGACGGGTCCGGATCCGGCGCAATCGTCAGCCCGATCTCCGGATGGTGGGACGCGATGGTCCTCGAAAGGTCTCCCAGTGACGTGAACTCCTGGCCTACGGCAATGAGCGTGTCCGGGGCGTTTCTTCCGATCATGTCGAGATTGATGTTGGCGACGATTCCGCTGAGCGGCACCGTGGGCTCCTCTGCGAAGTGCGCCGCGCCCAGAAGTCCCTTTTCTTCCCCACTCACCGCCAGGAAGACAACGCTTCTCCCGGGCGACCTCGGAAGGGCCTGGAAAGCCTGGGCCACTTCCAGCAGGACGGCCGTTCCCGATGCGTCATCGTCGGCTCCATTGTAGATCGAGTCGCCCTCGGCGTTGGCTTCCCCGATCCCGACATGATCGAAGTGCGCGGTGAGAACCACGTACGTCTCCGCAAGTTCCGGATCGCTGCCCCGCAGCAGCCCCACCACATTGGGCGGAGTGGAAATGGCAACGTCTCTCGGCGTGCGGATCGTCAGTTCAGGGCCCTCCAACTGAACAGGAGCGGTGAGGCCGCCTTCCGCCTCGTAGGCGGACAGAAGGTCTTCGAGGTCCGCCCCCGCTCCGGCGACGATCTGCTGCGCTGCGTTCCACGTCACTCCCACCGTGGGAACCGGCTGATCGGGCAGGCCACTTCCATTGATCTGGCCCGCCACCATCGCAATTACTTCAGGCGGAAGTTGCGGATCTAGAACGAGCACCAGCCCGGCGGCGCCGGCTTCTCCTGCCGCTCGAGCCGCCAGCAGGATTTCCATGCCCATCGAGGGAGGCGTCGTGACGATGGCGATTCGGCCCGTGGACTCCGGTATCGAATCGCCCAGAAGCACGGAGATGGGCCCGAGGAACTCGATGGATCCCGATACGACCTCGTCTGCCGATGGCAGGACGAAGAAGTCGATCGCGTGTTCGAGGATCTCGGTGCTTTCTCCCGACGTGATCTCCACGGCCACTTCCGCTGCTCGGAGCGATGTCTGCTCGAAGGTCCAGCGCTGCACGAACGACCCGTCGTCTCCCGCCGGCTCCAGGCCGGCGGAACGGAACGCCTCCTCGAGATAGACAGCGGCCTGTTCAAGGCCTGGACTCGGAGTGTCTCGACCGCCCAGATCGTCACTGGCCAGAAACGAGATATGGGCCATCATCTCATCGGCCGTGATCGTCTCGGCACCTGCGGCCGGGCTGATCACGGCCTCGACGGGCGAGAGCTCGACTTCGGGCTCGGTTCTGCCGGATGACGAGCAGGCCGCCAGGACGAGCGCGAGACCTGCGAGAGGCAGTGCCGGGCCACGCGATTCACGAACAGGCATGTAGAGTGTCCTTTTCTGGAGTGCGATCGACGGCGCGGAAAGTGTCCTGCAGCCCCGTGCGACGCAAACATGCGCGCGCGAGGCCTGTTGCCCCGCCCACCCGCAGCACCATAATGGCGACATGAGTGATGGCAGCGTCTTCGAAAGACTCGTCGTGGTGGAACTGGCCAACGTGCTCGCCGGTCCGGCGGTTGGCATGTTCTTCGCTGAATTGGGTTCCCGGGTCATCAAGGTCGAGAACCCGGAGACCGGCGGCGACGTGACCCGCTCCTGGAGGAGTCCGACCGAGGATCCCGGGGCGCCCGCAGCCTACTTCAGCTCGATCAACTGGGGCAAACAGTCCATCGCGGTTGACCTCCGGACCGGGGATGGGCGGGCCGTGGTTCACGACCTGGTGCGGCAGGCGGACGTTGTCGTCGCGAGCTACAAGAAGGGCGACGCGGCACGATTCGGTGTCGACTTCCAGACCTTGTCCAGCCTGAACGCTCGCCTGGTCTACGCCGAAGTCACGGCCTATGGAGATGACGATCCTCGCGTGGGTTATGATGCGGTCATCCAGGCCGAGACCGGATTCACGAGCATGAACGGCACGGAGGCAAGTGGGCCGCTCAAGATGCCCGTCGCCCTGATGGACGTGCTGGCGGGCCATCAGTTGAAGCAGGGGATACTGGCTGCCCTGTTGGAGCGTGCCGAGTCGGGGCGTGGACGACGCGTATCGGTCTCGTTGTTCGAGTCGGGGGTGGCGGCGCTGGCCAACCAGGCCTCGAACTGGCTGATGACCGGGGTGGTGCCGCAGCGCATTGGCTCTGCTCACCCCAATATCGTGCCCTACGGCAACTCTTATCGATGCAGGGATGGCGGCTACATAGTGCTTGCGGTCGGATCAGACCGGCAGTTCCACCGACTCGTCCGCTGCCTGGACGATGAGGGTCTCGCGGCCGATCCTCGTTTCTCGACCAATTCGCTGAGGGTGCGCAACCGGGCAGAGTTGGAATCCCGGCTGTCTGCCCTGGTGGGAGAGTGGGATCGGCGACCGCTGTTCGATCGTCTCCGGGCGGCCGGCGTGCCGGCAGGCGAAGTGCGGGACGTACGGGAGGCGCTTCTCGACCCGCTGGGCGCGCAGCTCGTCCTCTCGGACGTTTCCGGGGCCTCCGCGGTCCGAACCAGGGTGTTCGGCGACGGTACTGAACGAGTGACCGATCTGGCCCGTCCGCCGGCGCTGTCTGAGCACGCGTACCTGGTGCTGTCCGATCTTCTCGACTACTCGGACGATCGGATCGAGGAACTGGTTCGCGGAGGGAGCGTAGCGATGCCGGATTCAGGAGAGAGCCCGTGAACGAGGCCGAGCACTATGTCTTCGACCGGATCGTCCGCCCGGCCCTTCCGGTTCAGGGCCTCACGAGTCTCTTTCCTGTCAGGCGGATCTACTGCGTGGGACGCAACTACGCTTCGCATGCTAGAGAGATGGGAGGCGACCCGGATCGGGAGGCCCCCTTCTTCTTCTCGAAGCCAGCGGATGCGATCCTGCCCCTGGGTGGTGACATGCCCTATCCCGCCTCCACGGTGGAACTGCACCACGAGGTCGAGCTGGTCCTGGCGCTTGGCGCCGGCGGGGCAAGCCTGGAACCGAATCAGTGCCGGGATCTGATCTATGGGTATGCCGTGGGGGTGGATCTCACCCGTCGAGACCTTCAACGGGCGGCGAAAGCCGACGCGCGACCCTGGGACATGGCCAAGGGCTTCGACCGCTCCGCTCCCTCCTCGGCCGTCGCCCGATTCACTGACGCGGGCCATCCGCGGAGCGGTTCCATTGGCCTGAGCGTGAACGACGAGGTGAGGCAGGCCGCGGATCTGGCGGATCTGGTCTGGTCCCCGGAGGAAACGCTCTCCCATCTGTCGCACCTGGTAGAGTTGGCCGCCGGCGACCTCGTGTTCACCGGCACTCCGGCCGGTGTCGGCCCGCTGATTCCCGGAGACAAGTATCGCGCCTGGATCGAAGGGGTCGGTGAACTCGAGGGCCGAGTCCTTCCCCCTGGGGAGCGGCGGTCCGGAGCGGTCAGCTAGAGGAACCGGCCGCGGTCCGCTGGCTCGGGCACATGGCAGGAATCGAGCCTGCCCCACAACTCGTGACGGCGGCTCGCCACGGCCGAATACACCCCGTCCCGCAGGAAACGCGGGACCACGCGAAGCAGCCTCATGGCTCTCCACGGCAGGGGCAGGTCTCCGACGATGCGAAGGGCTGCGTCACTTCGGACATACAACTTGCCGCGCCGCACCAGGGCGACCGTGGAACCGGCCCGGGCGGACTCGAGAACCGCGGGTTCGGCCTCACACGTGTCCAGGAGTTCCTTCGCCGCCGGCGAGTCGAGGGACGCAAACGAGAAACGGGCTCTGCGGTCCGCTCGGAGGACGAAGCGCACGGCCCCGACGCACAGGGGGCACCAGCCGTCGAACAGGACCACAGGATCACCGGACTTGTTGACGCGCGCCCGCTGGAGCATACCTTCGGCTTCTGTGTCCATCCCGTTCAACATGAAACACGCCACCAGAGGAGATGCACGTGAGCGGCAGGAAGCTGCCTCCCACGGCGTACGCCATTGAAGAGGGACAGGAGTACGTCCCCCTGACAGCCGGCCAGACGCTGACGGAGTTCACGGTCAAGGCCGTCCTCGCGGGGATCGTACTCGGACTGATCTTCGGCGCGGCCAACACCTACCTCGGGTTGAAGGCCGGCCTGACGATCAGCACCTCGATCCCGGTGGCTGTGCTCACCGTGGTTGCCTTCAGGGTGTTCCGAGCGTTTGGACTCAGTCACAGTATCCTCGAGACGAACATGTCGCAGACCGTGGGGTCTGCGAGTTCGTCTGTGGCTTCCGGTGTCCTGTTTACGATTCCGGCCCTGTTCATCTGGGGGCTCAACCCGGAGTGGCTGCAGGTCACCCTCCTCGCGATGTGTGGTGGGTTGATCGGCGTCGTCTCCATGATCCCCCTTCGTCGGTACTTGATCAAGCGGGAACATGGCAGCCTACCATATCCGGAGGGCATGGCCTGTGCCGAGGTACTGGTCGCGGCCGAGGAAGGGGGCGAGCAGGCGGCCGGAGTATTCTGGGGCATCGGCGTGGGCATGGCGTTCAAGCTCCTTACCGACGGCCTCAAGCTGGTCCGAGGCGTCTTCGAGGTGGGTCTTCCTGCACGCGCCGCCGTCACGATCAGCGTCTCTCCTCCCCTGATAGGCGTGGGATACATCCTTGGCATCCGGATTGCCACCGTCATGGTGGCCGGGGGCGTTCTCTCGGCCCTGATCATCATTCCGGCGATCTACCTCTGGGGATCGGGCCTGGCGGAACCACTCTACCCGGAGACGGTCAAGCTGATCCGGGACATGAGCACGGACGAAATCTGGAACCGGTACGTGCGCTATATCGGGGCCGGGGCTGTGGCCACAGGCGGACTGATCACTCTGATACGATCGATACCGACCATGATCGAGTCCTTCCGGCTCGGTGTGCAGCAGATTTCCCGGGGGGCTTCCGATGCGATCCAGGCGGTGGACAGGACAGACCGGGACCTCTCACCTCGCACGGTGCTCATCATCCTGCTGGCGATCCTGGCCGTGTTGACCTTCGTTCCAGGCATTCTCGGATACCTCGATTCGGTCCCGATTCGAGCACTGGCCAGCCTGTTGATCGCCGTATTCGCCTTCTTCTTCGTCACCGTGAGTTCACGCATCGTCGGATTGGTGGGAGTTACCTCGAATCCGACGTCCGGAATGACGATCGCCACGTTGCTCGGAACGAGTCTGGTGTTCCTGGCCTTCGGGTGGACGGACATGGCGGGCAAGGCGACGGCCCTGATGGTGGGGACCGCGGTGGCTATCGCCGCCTCGATTGCGGGCGATACCTCGCAGGATCTGAAGACGGGCTTCATACTTGGCGCCACCCCGCGTTACCAGCAGATCGGAGAGCTGATTGGTGTCATCACCTCAGCCGGCGTGGTCGTACTGGTCGTGATGCTCCTGCAGAACAACGTCCCCGGCGGGCTCGGTGGGCCCGAGCTTCCGGCGCCGCAGGCGACCCTGATGGCTCTCGTCATCGATGGCGTGCTCGATCAGAACCTGCCGTGGATGCTCATCGGTGCGGGCGTTGCGATCGGACTCATCGCCTCCGCTTTCAAGATGCCGGTGCTGGCTTTCGCGGTCGGAGTATACCTTCCTCTGGAGACCATGGCGGCCGTGTTCGCGGGGGGTGTCCTCAGGTACGCGTTGACCAGAAAGCAGGCACCCGCGGAGGCGGAGCGACGACGCGAGCAGGGCGTTCTCTTCGGCTCCGGACTCGTCGGCGGCGGAGGGCTGACGGGTGTGGTACTGGCTCTCTGGGTCGGCCTCAGGGGCGGCCAGCGCATTGAAGGCTTCGCGCCTCATCTTCCGCACTACTTGGAGGAGATGCTTGCCCTTGCGACCATCGGCGCGATTCTTGGAATCATGGCGTGGTTCATCCTCAGGCACGGCACGGCGGACCGGGAGGTCACCTGATGGATCAGAGAGGAACCGGCTGCGAACGCTGAAGAGAGCGTCGCGCGCCGGTTCCCCGTGGTCACCTCAGAGAAAGGTGATCAGTAGCACGACGAGCAAGACACCGATCAGGATCAGATAAGTCTTCTTCTTGTTCTTGTCGGCCATCGAGTCCTCCCTGGCGAGTGACGTGGAACCGTCGTTACCGTAACGCACCGTTGAAGATGACATCCTGGCTGGCTCGCGTCCAGCAGCGTTGGTCACCGTCTCGCGACCTGCGTTTCTGGACGTCCGCGCCACCCCAGGGCGCGCCAATCCTGTCTGCTAGAAGAACTGGCGATACAGGGGACGGAACCACCAGAAATCCCCGAATGCAAATGCAAGTATGATCCATACTACAACTCCCCACACCCACACCCCGATCACTTCACCCTGCTTCAGCATCCGGCCTCCCTACTCAGCAAGTTGTCGCCTCAGGACAAGATAGCGGATTCGTTACACGATCCAAAGGCTAACGGCACGTATTGACCCTTCCTGGTCCGCGTCAGTCGAGTTCCGCCAGCACCGCCGTGAGGACCTCGTAGAACTCCCCGACCGTGGCCACCTTCACCCGCTCGTCGGGAGAGTGAGGAAAGTCGATCTGCGGGCCGAACGAGATCATGTCCATCCCCGGGTACTTCTCACCGATGATTCCGCACTCGAGGCCCGCGTGAACGGCTCCGATTTCGGCTTCTCCGGCAATCCTCTCGTGTACCTCCTTCACGACATGCAAGAGAGCGGAGCTCACATCGGGCTGCCACGCCGGGTAGCCGTCCTTCTCTTCGAGATCGGCTCCGGACAGGTCCGCGAACGCGCGGATTCGCTGCCGCAGGGCTTCGAGCGCCGACATCACCGAACTGCGACTGCTCATGAGCACGAAGGCCCGCCCCGCTTCCTCGCGGACCACGGCGAGGTTGGTGCTGGTCTCCACCAGGCCCTCGATATCGTTGCTCATCGCCATCACGCCGTGTGGTAACGCCGTGACGAGCGAAAGGAGTTGCCGTGTGGATGCCTGCGTCAGCGCGTTGGCCGGAAGAGGCGTATCCGTGACCTCGAACGACATGCCGGGGTCGGCCGCCGATAGTTCGGCTGCCGCAGCCTCGAGTTCGGAGGTCAGGATCTCCCCGACTACTGCCGGGATGCCATTCGCCGAGGGGACCACCACGACGCCCGAGACCTCCCGCGGAATCGCGTTGTGCGCATTGCCGCCTCCGAACGAAGCGATGCGAACGGGTTCCGCCAGCGCCGCTGCATACAGTGCCCGGGCGATAATCTTGATCGCGTTGCCGCGCTGCAGGTGAATGTCGACGCCAGAGTGGCCGCCTTTCAGCCCGGAGACCCGAACGGAAATCGCGCTGCTTCCTTCCTCGAGCGGAGACCTCTCCACCGCCAGGTGAAGATGGGAGTCTGCGCCTCCCGCGCAGCCGATCGTCAGAACCCGCTCTTCCTCCGAATCGAGATTGATCAGTCTCCGTCCCTGGAACAGCCCTTCGCCCAGGCCACCGGCGCCCGTGAGGCCCGTCTCCTCGTCGATCGTGAAGAGGAACTCTAGTGGCCCGTGCGTCAGATCGGTGGCTTCCATGATCGCGAGCATCGTCGCGACGCCGATGCCATTGTCCGATCCGAGCGTGGTCCCGTCCGCTCGCAGGTACTCCCCGTCGAGAACAGGTCGAATGGCGTCGTTGTCGAAGTCGAACTCCACGTCAGAGTTCTTCTCCTGCACCATGTCGAGATGGGACTGGAGAATCGTGGGGGTCGTGGAGGTGTTGCCAGCAGAGGCCGGCTTTCGGACCACCACGTTGCCGGTTTGATCCACGGTGTGTTCAAGCCCCAGGCGGTCGGCGACCGAGATGACGAACTCACGGGCCCGATCTTCCTTCTTGGAACCCCGCGGTATGGTCAGTAGCTGGTCGAAATACGCCCAGACGGCGGAAGGCTGAAGTTCTGAAACGAAGGTCATGGTCCCTCCTGTTGGTACGCCACGGGGCTTCACTCGGCCTCGTCGCGGGATCGATCACGCTGGCGGGTACGGTCACTCGACGACAACTTCGGCACGATACGGCGTGGGCCCTCTCGCGTCCACAACCCCGAACCCGCGCAGCGCATAGCGCTCCACACACCGGAGGCAACGGATGAGCGACCGGAGGGACGTTCCCTACGTACCGGCTGATACGAACATGGCGGAGTTGACGTTCAAGGCAGTGATCCTGGGCGTTCTCATGGCCATCGTTCTTGGCGCGGCCAACGCGTATGTGGGAATGAAGGCGGGGCTGACCGTGGCCGCGGCTTTCCCGGCGGCGGTGGTCGCGATGGCGGTGCTCAGGCCATTCCGGGGTACGATCCTCGAGGAGAACATCGCCCGTACTACTGCGTCCGTGGGAGAGTCCCTCATGGCCGGGGCGATCTTCACGATCCCGGCCTTCGTCATTACAGGGGCCTGGGACACGCTGCGCTACTGGGAGAGCACCGCGATCATGCTGGTGGGTGGAGTCGTGGGCGTGCTCTTCGTGATCGTGCTTCGTCGCACGCTGGTCGTGGAGGCCGACCTTCCCTTTCCGGAGAGTGTGGCGGCGGCCGAGATCGTGAAGGCGGGACAGGGCGGACAGACCGGTGCCAAGTTCGTGTTCGGGGGCATCGTGCTGGCCGCCGTATGGGAGCTCTTCAAGAACTCCAACGGCATCATGCTCATCAAGGAGAAGACGGCTGGAGCCATCGCCTTCGGGCAGTCCTCGATCTCCGTCCTTGGCGAGAAGACGGAGTATGCCGGCGGAGGACTCTACATGCAGACGCCGGCGGCTTCCCCGATGCTCATGGGAGTCGGCTACATCGTCGGATTCCGAGTGGCCGCGATCCTGTTCGCCGGGGCGGTCATGGGCTGGCTCTTCCTCGTCCCCCTGGCCGTCTTCCTCAATCCGGGGCTGAGCGTGGGGTTGGATTCGGCCCGAGACCTCGTGACGCTCAGCGAGGACGTGTGGTTCAACCAGGTCCGGCCCCTCGCCGTCGGCACCATGATCGTGGCGGCGTTCTGGACTCTGTGGGGTCTGAGGGGACCGCTGGTCTCCGGGATCCGAAAGGCGCTGGCTGACATGAAGCTCGGACCGGTAGATGGAGAGAGGGCCCCTCGGACCGAAGTCGACCTTCCGCTCAACTGGGTGCTTCTCGGCATCGGAGCGATGGGGGTCGCGACCTTCTTCCTGTACCTGTACTTCACCGGCTCCGTTCTGGGCGCCGCGATCCTCACGGCGGTCATGCTGGTTCTCGGATTCCTGTTCGCGGCTGTCGCGGGGTACCTGGTCGGCCTGATCGGAAACTCCAACAACCCCATTTCCGGTTTGACCCTGACGGCGCTTCTGGTTGCCGCCATTCTCATGGTGGCGATCGGATTGACCGACATCAGCGGCGTAGCCGGCGTGCTCGCGGTGGCCGGGGTGGTCTGCTGTGCCGCGGGGGTCGCGGGCGACATGATGCAGGATCTGAAGGTGGGACATCTGCTGGGCGGGACTCCATGGCGCATGGAGATCGGCGAGATTATCGGGGTAATCGGCGCCGCGGTCGTCCTGGCTATCGCACTGAACGTGATGCATGCGGCCTACACGATCGGCTCCGCCGAGCTCCCGGCTCCGCAGGCCGGCCTGATGGCCTTGATCGCCAACGGTATCGTCGGCGGAGAGATGGCCTGGCCGCTGGTGATCACCGGCATGTTCTTCGCCGTCGGTCTCATCCTGGTGAACGCGCCCGCCCCCATGTTGATCGCGGTCGGGATGTACCTCCCGTTCTATTCGACCGCAGCGATCTTCGTCGGAGGGCTCATCAAGGCGTTCTTCGAGTGGAGGCAGAAGAAGATGGGGGCCACTGAAGGCCAACGGAAGGAATCCGAGAACAAGGGAATCCTGCTCTCTTCAGGGTTCATCGCCGGAGAATCTCTGATGGCCGTGACCCTGGCCTTCCTGTTCCTGGGTCAGGACTTCGTGCCGGTGTTGGCTCGCTGGAAGGCTGCACTCACGCCGGCAGGCGACGGCAGCTTCGTGCTGGGCCTCCTCGCCTACCCCGCGGTGATCGGCCTGCTGGCCTGGTTGCCGTTGAAGAACCTGAGAAGCGGATCGGGAGGTGAAGCCGGGTGATGCGACGAGACAGGTCCGAGCGCCACGCTGGCACGCGCGCCGGGCCGAACCTTCTCGACATGACTCCCGTTCGCGAGGTGGGGTGGGAGGAAGACGAGAGCGGGGTCGTCACGCTCGTTCGGCGTCGTCCGCGCGTGCGCGGACCGCGGTCCCTGGGAGGCTGGGTGTCCTTCATGCTGGCCCCTCCACGGATCCGGCTTGACGAGGTGGGTTCTTTTGCCTGGCTCAGAATGAGCGGGAGCATCGACGTCGGAGACCTGGCCACACTGGTTCGAGAGGAGTTTGGAGATCGGGTGGAACCCGTGAATCAACGGTTGGGGCACCTTGTTCGACTGCTCAAGCGGGAACGGTTCATCAGCTATGTGGAGCCGAAGGGGATCCCCACGCGCTCTTAGCCCCTCCGATGAAAAATGGCCGGCGGTGTGCGGGACCGCCGGCCACTGGGTGCTGCCAACAATCGGTGTATGTCAGTCCACGGGTTCCCCGCCGTCCCCCGGGTCCTTCCCACCGGTGGATTCGCAGAGAAAACTGAACTGCTCCTCGGCTCGCTGGCCTGCTCTAACGGTGACGTTCCGCTCGTTGGTTCCCAGGCTGGTGCAGTTTGCTTCAATTCCCGTCACCTCGATGACGTGAATTCCGACCTCGACGCTCTCCATGCGGAACCTGACATCTCTGACCAGGGTCCCTACCACTTCATCGTTGAAGATCAGGGTGCCGCCGTTGGGGTCCAGGTCCGTCCCCTCCATGGTGAGAAGAACGTCGAGAGCGCCGGTGTCTGGACCGGTAGGCTCATCGCTTCCACATGCTCCGGTCGCCAGCACGGCGACCGCGACGAGTCCCCCCACGAGAAATTGCACCAGTCTGCCCATCCAGCACCTCCAGGTCGCCACGCGACCATATAGCAAGCCCCGCCGAGGCGGAGTCATTGGTCCCCTCGTTCGACCCGATCATACGTCTGAAGCTGCCGCGGGTTCCATACCTCACAAACGGTATTGCTTCATCTTCCGCCACAGAGTGGTGCGACTCATCCCGAGACGCTCAGCGGCCAGTCCCCTATGAAAGCGGGCGGATTCAAGCTCTGCGAGGATGTTCTCCGCCTCGGACATCTCCGTGGGACTGAGGCCCTGTTCCGCGAGAGAGCGCCGCGCGACGGGCAGTGCCGTCATCGCGGAGGCTGTCTCCGGGGTCGGTGAAGCGGGCACGCCCGGCGCCTGGCCAGGCGCCATGCGTTCTCCGCCGTAGCGTCCAACCTCGGAAGGAAGATCCTTGATGTGAATGGTCTGACCTTCGCACACAGTCGTCGCGTACTCCAGCGCGTTCTGGAGTTCCCGCACATTGCCGGGCCACTTGTATGTGAGAAGAGCCCGGCTGGCGGATGGGGCGAGTCGCAGGGACCGGCCCCGCTCTCTCCCGATACGATCCAGGAACGCCCGGATCAGAAGCTCCAGATCCTCTCGTCTGTCGCGCAGAGGAGGTATCTCCATCGGCACGACGCGCAATCGATAGTAGAGGTCTTCTCGGAACTTCCGTTCCGCTACGGCTCGCACGAGGTCGACGTGCGTGGCCGCAATCACTCGCACGTCCACTCGGCGGGTCCGGGTGTCGCCCACTCTCTCGAATGTATGCTCCTGGAGAAACCTCAGGATCTTGGCCTGGAGACCCAGAGCCAGATCGCCGATCTCGTCCAGGAAGAGGGTGCCCCCCTCCGCGAGTTCGAACCGCCCCGCCCTGTCGCGCACTGCTCCGGTGAACGCGCCCCGGACATGTCCGAAGAGCTCACTCTCCAGCAATTCGCTTGGGATGGCCGCGCAGTTGACCTCGATGAACGGCCCGTCCGCCCTATGCGACGTGGAGTGAAGCGCTCGCGCCACCAGCTCCTTGCCAGTACCGCTCTCGCCCGTGATGAGAACGGTGGAGTCATTGTCTCGAAGGAGCTCGATGATCCGGAAGATCCTCTGCATTGAGGCCGAGCGTGAGATAATCCCCTCGAACGACGGTGCTTCGCGGGACTCGAGGTCCTCGGGGCGAATCATCACCACGACCCGCGAATCCAACCCGCCGCACGTGTCCGATGTATCAACCGGTCCGATGCTGAGCGAAACGGGAATCTCCTGCCCATCGGCCCCGAGCAGGGAGGCCCTCCAACCCTCTCTCCGCTCTCCCGCGAGGATCGCACTTGCGACCGCCCCCTCTTCGTCGAAGAGCTCGCCGGTGAACAGACTCGTCAGGGGGCGACCGACCAGAGCTTCCTGCTCGAGCCCCAGGAGCCCCGGCAATGCAGTCGAGCACGCCAGCACTCGCATCTCGGCGTCTGCCGTCACGAACTCCCTTCCGAGACCGCTCAACAGGGAACTCAATTCGGGCGAGGACTCGCCGGTCAGCGTAGTCTCGGGTTCGCGCAGCTCGACGATCTCAACGGCTCCCGTGATGTTGCCCGCCTCGTCCCTGAGAACCTGCCCCGACTTGTAAACCTGGGCCTCGCTGCCATCCGACCGGTAGATACTGAGTTGAGCTCGCCGAACCGTACCATGGCGGAACACACCGCAGCCTTTGAGGCACTCGTTACACCGGATGGCGGTAAGGCAGGATCTCCCCAGGACGTCGTCGGCATCAAAACCCGTCAGATGCTCGAGGGCCGGGCTCATGGCGACGATGTTCCGGTCCGCGTCGACCTCAAACCAGGCCAGGCCCGCCAGGTCGATCAGGTGCGCGAGGCGGCGATCCTCGCCCGTCGCTTCCACATCTGACATCACCGAGTTGTTCATCGAACCTTCCCTGTCTGGCTGCGATCGGGCGGCCGGTCTCCGGTCACTTCCCCCGGTTGCGCAAGACTGTGCGCCACGATGTTGCGTTGCAAGAAGGGTGCGCTAAGGCGAGACATATCTGTAACAAAAGACAGCACAGCAAGTTACGACTGTGACACGCCTCCCATACCGTCCACCCGTGATCACGACTAAGGTGCAAAACGAAACGAAACGTAGCGACCTGTTCCAAATGTTGCAACGCATTGTTTCTCGACACGGGATCTTGAGAAGAGAAAAGGGCCCAACGATCTCTCTAACTGACACCGTAGTAGCGCGTTATCGTCGAATGTCGATCTCTGGCACTGACGTTGCACATAGGCGTCGCAGACCTGCGAAGGGCTCCCCAACGTGGATCGGGGGCCCATGACCCTGGACCGGAGGATCAATGAAGAAGCTGCTCATTCTGGGTGCTGGCACCGCCGGCACCATGATGGCGGCCAAGATGAGGCGAAACCTGGATCTGGACGAGTGGGAGATCACCGTCGTGGACCAGGACGATCGGCATATATATCAGCCCGGCCTACTGTTCATTCCGTTCAGCATCTATCGCACGCGAGACGTGATCAAGCCGAGGTCCAGGTATATCCCGAGAGGCGTCGACTTCATCATCTCGGAGATCGATGCGATCGCTCCTGATCAGAACAAGGTGCGGCTCAGCGGGGGTACGGAGCTCGAGTACGACTTCCTCGTCATTGCGACGGGAAGCAGAATCGTCCCCGAGGAAACTGAGGGCCTGACCGATCATGGGTGGCAGGAGACCGCGTTCGACTTCTACACGCTTGATGGTGCGGCCAGGCTTGAGGCGGCGCTCGAGTCGTGGGAGGGAGGGCGGTTGGTCCTGAACGTCGTGGAGATGCCGATCAAGTGCCCGATTGCGCCGATCGAGTTCGTGTGCCTTGCCGACTGGTACCTGACGGAAAAGGGCGTGCGGGACAAGACGGAGATCGTCTATGCCACGCCCCTGGAGGGAGCCTTCACCAAGCCCCGTGCTTCGGCCATGCTGGGCGACATTCTCGACAAGAAGAACATCAAGGTCGAGGGCCTGTTCTCGGCCGGTTCGGTCGATGGCGCGAATGGAACTCTGAGGAGCTGGGACGAAAGGGATATCCCGTACGACCTCCTTGTGACGATACCGACTCATATGGGGAGCGAGACCATCGAGCGCTCGGACATGGGCGATGAGCTGTCGTTCATTCCGACGAACAAGAACACGCTCCAGGCGGACGGATTCGAGAACATCTTCGTCCTTGGCGATGCGACTGATCTTCCGAGTTCCAAGGCGGGTTCTGTCGCCCATTTCCAGGGCGAGGTTCTGGAAGAAAACCTCCTGCGGGCAATCAAGGGCCGCCCCTTGATCGACGAGTTCGACGGACATGCCAACTGCTTCATTGAGACCGGCTTCGGCAAGGCCGTCCTGATCGACTTCAACTACGATGTCGAGCCCCTGCCCGGAAAGTACCCGGTGCCGGGCGTAGGCCCTTTGAGTCTACTTGGCGAGAGCGAGATGAATCACTGGGGCAAGATGGCCTTCCGCTGGATCTACTGGAACATGCTTCTCAAGGGCGCGGAGATTCCGGGTGTTGAGTCCCGGATGTCGATGGCCGGGAAGTGGAGCTGACTATGCTGAACGTCAATGACCAGGGAGGCGGCGTCGACGTCGCGCCCACCGCTGATCTCGCCGCCACACTGAGTGAGATCAACCGCAAGCTCGACTCCGTTGTCGAGGTGACGGAGGATCTGGGCAGGCAACTGGAGAGCCTCGAGGATCTGCGCGAGGACTTCGTGCCGATCGCACACGAGGGGATGCTCATAGCCTACCGAAAGCTCCACGAACTTGAGCAGGCGGGCGTGATCGACTTCCTGAAGGAGTCGGCGGGCGTTTTGCACACGATCTCGACCTCGTTCACGCAGGAAGATGTGAAGGCGCTGGGCGACAACGTGGTTCACATTCTGCATACAGTTCGGAGCCTGACGCAGCCCGAGGTCCTGGAGCTGGCCGATAAGGCAGCGGGTGCCCTCAAGGAAGCCCCGGCCGAACCCCTGGGGAGAATCGGGTTGCTCCGGTCGTTCCGCGATCCCGAGGTCCGGAAGGGCTTGACGATGTTCCTGACCGTCCTGCGAGAGCTGGGCGGCGAGAGTGAGACCAACGTTTCCGCGACTTGAGCGAGACGCGAGCGCCAGCCGCGGCGTATTCATGAAGGAGACAGAAGATGAGCACGACGACGATTGCAGGACAGGAAATCGAAGTGAACGAGGACGGTTTCATGTTGAATCCGGACCAGTGGAGCCCCGAAATCGCCGCTGAACTGGCACGTGAGGCGGGGATTGACCCGCTGACGGACAAGCACTGGCAGGTCATCGACTTCTGCCGGCGGGATGCCGCTGACAAGGGTGAGGCGCCGGGCGTGCGCCGAATCACGAAGAACGCTGGCGTGTCGATGAAGGAGATGTATCAGCTGTTCCCCAAGGGCCCGGGAATCCTCTCATCGAAGATATCCGGCCTCACGAAACCGAAGGGCTGCATCTGAGATCGCAGGTGCTCCGAATAGACTCGCGCGGAGCTGACGCTCCCCGCCAAACAGAAAGAGATTAGTCATGACGGACAACGGAAACGGGAACGGCGACGCACCGCGGAAAGTCGCCATTATTTGTTCCAAGGGAAGCCTCGATATGGCCTATCCCGGTCTGATCCTGGCGAACGCGGCGCGCATGATGGGGATCGATGCTGTCCTCTTCTTCACGTTCTGGGGCATGGACGTGATCCACGACAAGAGAGTCGACAAACTGCACACGGGGATCGTAGGCAATCCGGCGACGCACATGCCGGCCATGGTCGCCGGGCTCCCGGGGATGGAGGGACTCGCCACCAAGATGATGAAGAAGAAGATCGACGAACTCGATATCCCGACGGTGCGGGAGATGATCGAGATCCTCGACGATGCGGGGGCCGAGATCTACGGGTGCCAGATGGCGGCGGAGATGATGGACATCGACAAGAAGGATCTGCTTCCCCAGGTCAAGGACATCATCACGGCGATGGACTTCTTCGACAAGTCAGAGGGAGCTCAGACGATCTTCATCTGAGTTAAGACGGCGGGTAACGACCTACCGGCCGGGCCGTGCGCTCCTGGGGAAGCCTCCCTCCCCGGGGCGCGGGGACCCGGCCGGTTCTGCGTGTGCCGGAACCAAGCCTGACTCTCGTTCCGTCTCGTCTATACGGCGCCGGCCAGGGGCTCGACCACCGCCGCCAGGCAGTCGCGGAGGATTTCGAGCGATCGGTCGGCATCAGCCACGCTGAAGGTGAGCGGGGGGCGGAAGCGGATCGAGCGAGGACCGCAGACCAGGGTCGCCAGGCCGTTGTCCCAGCACTGTCCCCGAAGCGCATCCCTTGTGGTTCCATCCGGCAGGTCGAAGGCGATCATGAGGCCCAGGCCTCGCACGTTTGTGACCGCCGGGAATTCAACCTGAACTTCCCGGAGTCCACGCATGAGGTGCTCCCCTACCCTGGCTGCGTTCTCTACCAGGTCGTCTTCCTCGACGATCTCCAGGTAGCGGGCGCAGCGGATCATGTCGACCAGGTTCCCGCCCCAAGTCGAATTGATGCGCGATGACACGTGGAACACGTTGTCCTCGACACCGTCGATGCGCTTCGTGCTCATGATCCCGCAAACCTGGGTCTTCTTCCCGAACGCCACGATATCGGGTGTCACACCCAACGTCTCAAAGGCCCACATGGATCCGGTCAGGCCGAGCCCGGTCTGTACTTCGTCGAAGATCAGAAGTGCCTCGTGACGGTCAGCTAGTTCGCGGAGGCGCTGCAGGAACACGGGACGGAAATGGCGGTCTCCTCCCTCGCCCTGGATCGGCTCGATCAGGATGGCCGCGATTCCGTGCGGGTCCGCCCGGAAGGCCTCCTCGATCTCGGCAACCGAAGCTTCCTCGGCCGCTGCAGTCGCGTCCTCGTCCAACGGGAACTGCATCGCGGGGCTCGAAATCCGGGGCCAGTCGAACTTCGGGAAGCGAGCCGTCTTGGTGGGGTCGGTATTCGTGACGGAGAGCGTATAGCCGCTGCGCCCGTGGAACGCGTGCCTGAAGTGCAGGATCCGGTCGCCGCCGCCTTCTATCCCATTCTGCTCGTTGAGCCGGGACTTCCAGTCGAACGCGGCCTTCATGGCGTTCTCAACCGCCAGCGCTCCCCCCGCCACGAAGAACAGGTACCGAAACGCGTCAGGCACCGCTACACGCCGGAACGTGTCCACGAATCCCGCGTACTCTCGAGAATAGACATCGCTGTTGGCCGGATTGGCCACAGCCGCCCTCATGAGCGAGGATCGAAAACCCGGATCGTCCATCTTCGGATGGTTGTGGCCGATCGGGAGAGTTGCGAAGTACGTATAGCAGTCGATGTACTCTTTGCCGGTCAGGGCGTCGACCATGACCGAACCACTCGACTTGTCCAGATCGATCACGATGTGAAAACCGTCCACGAGAATGTTCCTCTCCAGGATCGGAAACACTTCGCTGGCCGGTACTGATATCTCGGACATCGTATTCTCCGTGGTCGTGTTACGTGTCGTGACGGGGTGGTACGCGGCAGACTCGACGTACTGCGATCGATGCGCGCCCAAACTACCGTGCCGAGCGGACCCGCAAAAGAACCAACTCAGGCCAGCCCCAGGCCTCCGAGGCGGGCCTGCACGATCTCCTCCGTCGAACGGTCTCCCCATATCCTGTCTCGACGCGGGATCGGGAAAGCGCCGCGGTGAGAACTGATCGCGGTCAAAGCCCGCACCATCTGCGTCATGGGGTCGGCGTCCAATCGCGTGCCCACAAACATGTCGATCTGGGAGGCCGCCGGTTCACCGATCAGGTTGCGGATGGAAGCGTTCGCCGCCTTGAGGTTCCGTGAGAACAATGCCCGGCCGACTTCCTCCTCGTGCCGGTCAGACACCGCCTGCATCAAGGTGAGCGAGTAGTAAGCGTCGTCGAGGATCCCCAGGAGTCCGAGGCGGTCGGGAATGATGTCCGCCTCGGTCAACCAGTATTCAGTCGCCTCTCGAATGACGGTCGACATCTCCTCCTCGCGTCCCACCATCCGTGCGGCCTCGAGACCATCACGCAGGTAGGCCGGGACATGCTCCACGTACTCGACGACAAATCCAACGGCGCCACGCACGTCGTCATCGCCTGGAGAGCGGCCATGCGCCGCGGCTCGCTCGCGAAGAGCGTTGGCGAGGCGTCCGGTCTTCTGTTCGTCGGCAAGGGCATCGACGATCATGCCCTCCACGGCTTCCAGTGCCATCTGGCAGTCCCTCTCTCGCCTTCCCTCCGGACGGGCGATACCAGGTGTATTCCCCACCTTGTGGGGCCATGGCGCAAGCTACGCTATCGGGGCGTCCTGAGGTATCCTGACCCTCGACCAGGCGTCCTTGTGGCCTGCTTCCACCGCTACGACCTTGCCTCAGAATTCAGTCCCTCGACAGGAGGCACCATGTTCGGTCTCGTCAGTACTCACTCGCCCGCCGCACGGATCGTTCTCGGGGTCACGATGGCGCTGCTCTGCCTGGATATCGGTTCTGTACGAGCGCAGGCACTTCCGACCGATTTCGACGATCACTTCCGACAGCGGACCATGAGACTCGACTACTTCCACTCCGGCGGAATGGGCGAGGAGATCCTGGCGCTGGACCGGGTGGTGTCTGACGGCCCGTGGGCGGGCAGCCTCACGCAGCTGGTAGACGACACGAACCTGGGCAAGTACCTGTTCGAGATCATCGACCCGAGCAGCAACCGGGTCATCTACTCGCGCGGATTCGCTTCGATCTATGGAGAGTGGGAGACGACGGGTGAGGCTCGACGGACATACCGGACATTTCACGAGTCGCTTCGATTTCCCTGGCCACTGCAGCGGGTCCAGGTGGTCCTCAAGAAGAGGGACGCCGAGGGCGCCTTTCGCGAGTTGTGGTCCGTTCCGCTCGACCCGGACTCCCGCTTCGTGAATCCGGCACAGCCGCCCATGGAGGGGCGGGTGTGGCCGGTGTTCGAGAATGGCGATCCCACCGAAAAGGTCGATCTCGTACTCCTCGGTGAGGGCTACACCGAAGCCGAGATGGACAAGTTCCACTCGGACGTCACTCGGCTGGTCGAACGGCTCTTCGAGACGGAGCCGTTCAAGTCACGCAGGTCCGATTTCAATGTCTGGGCGATCGACCTCCCGTCCGAAACCTCCGGCGTGAACCGGCCACACGTGCGGCAGTTTCGGCGAACGCCGGTCTCGGCCGAGTACAACATCTTCGGTTCGGAGCGCTACCTGCTCACGTTCGACAACCGCCGCTTGAGAGACGTGCTGTCGGCCGCTCCCTACGAGTTCGTCGAAATACTCGTAAATGAAAAGCAGTACGGCGGTGGCGGCATCCATAACTTCCAGGCGACGACAGCTGTCGATACGGAATTCGCCGATTACATCTTCGTGCACGAGTTCGGCCACCACTTCGCTGGCCTGGCAGATGAGTACTACACGTCCAGTGTCGCCTACGAGACGGGTGACACGCGTCGCCCTGAGCCCTGGGAGCCCAACGTGACCGCGCTGCTGGATCCCGAGGATCTCAAGTGGGGTGACCTGGTGGAGGCGGGCCGGCCTCTTCCGACGCCGTGGGACAAAGAGGAGTACGAGGAGCACGCTCGATCGATCCAGGCGAGGAGGGAAGCACTCATCGACCGGCAGGCACCGGAAGCCCAGTTCGATGCGCTCTTCGAGGAACAGAGGAGAATCGAAAGCGAGCTACTTCACGCGATGGAGCACTCGGGGCACGTCGGTGCCTTCGAGGGAGCCATGTACGAATCCAGAGGTCTGTACCGGTCAGAGACCGATTGTATCATGTTCACGCGGACGGACTACTTCTGCCGCGTGTGTCAGAGAGCTATCGAGCGCGTGATAGCCCTCTACTCTTCGTAGGCGACCCTACCAGGACGTACGCAGGTTCGGTTCCTGGATGGTGACGGCGAGGACTCTGTCAGTACGGAACGAGCTGACTCCTATCGTGAACACCGCCGCGTTCTGGGCGATAGCGGAAGACAGACGTTGCGTGGGGTCCTCACCTTCCGGCACAGTAATAACCAGCGGGTGGACCGTGTCAGGTCCCTGCAGAAGCACTTTGACCTCCATACTGTCTCCTCCCTGTCGGCAGACCGATCGATGCCCGTGATTCATGGCAGTGCGGGCGTGTCCTCCTCGGGCATCAACATAAGTCCCGCAGCACGAACCGCCTCCCTGAACGAAGCTACTTCACCGGCATACAGAGTGTCGAGATCGCGAAGCGCCTCGGCAGCCGCCCCCTCCGCCGCGGCGAGATACGCAAGTTGCGCGCCCGTCGGGGCGTCCCAGGACGATTGCATGGAACCCATCGCATAACCAAGCCGATTCCACACCCGATCATCCGAGTACACGATGCCCTTGGTGTCGTCCGGGACCCACAGTCTCTCCTCGATTTCCTTGAGTCGGCGCCGTATCTCTCGAGCCTGTCCTTCCAGGCCCTCTTCATCCTCCGCGGCGTCCTCGCCAAGGTCATCCTCGGCATCCGGAGACATGCGGTCGGCCGCGTCGAGCGACGCCTTCAGGTCGGCCCGGATACGATAGATCAGGCTCAGCGCATCGGCGACCGACTCGCGCACTTCTCCGGCTGCGAGGAGCGCTTCGTACTTGGCCCTCCTGTCCTCCGGACTGGCCTTCTCTCTGGGATCCGCCAGGACCGAGAAGGTCGACGCTTGTTCGTGGTCTCCGAACGTCACGGTCAGCGTGTAGGAGCCGGGAAGAACCCGAATCCCGCTCGGCCTGAAGTCAGAGTCCTCTGCATCTCCCTTCCCCGTGTCGGGTCGCTCGAACCCGTCTCGGCGAAGGTTCCACGACACCCGGTTCAGCCCAAGGTGAACCTCCTCTTCCCAGGTCCGAATGACGGTCCCGGATTCGTCCGCCACGCTGAGTTCGATCAGGGTCCTTTCCCCATCCGCTTCAGCCTCCTCGACCTCATCAGTCGACGTTGCCGGGGCGTCCCCGGCCCTGGCGGCTTCCTGGCGCTCCCTCTCCTTCCACTCGTCGGGGTGCGGCAGTTCATCACCGTTGACTACGACGGTGATGAGCGCGCCCGTGGAACGGCTCTCGCCACGGAACTCTCCGTGCCCGGGGAAGCGGCTCGCTCCGGTCTGCCGACTGCGGTACTGCACGGCGTCAGACACCGGAAACAGGTGCAGGTTCTCGTTGAGCACCGCCCCATCGAGTCCGCGCAGTGGGCTGACATCGTCGAGGATATATGCCGCTCGCCCATGGGTACCGATGACCAGATCATGATCGCGCGGATGCACGACCAGGTCCCGCACACCGACCGTCGGCACGCCGTGTGTCCATTTGAACCACTCCCCACCACCGTCGGTCGTGACCCAGAGGCCGAACTCCGTGCCCAGGAACAGCAGGTCCGGGTCCACCGGATCCTGGGCGATGGACAGGGCGTAGCCCCACACGTCGTCCTCGTCGGCGATGCGCGTCCACCGGGTACCGTAGTCATCCGTGCGAAAGACGTACGGAGTCCAGTTCGAGCGCCTGTGGTCGTCGAGGACGATGAACGCTCCTCCAGCATCGACGCGCGACGGTTCGATGTGAGGAATCCACGTGTTGTCTGGGACGCCGCGCAGGTTGTCCTCCACGCTGGACCAGCTCTCACCCCCGTCACGTGTGACGTGAAGTCGGCCGTCGTCCGTTCCCACCCAGAGAACGCCCTCGGCAATCGGGCTTGGCGCGATGGAGACGATGCTCGTGAAGTTCTCGGCGCCCGTCACATCGAGCGTCAGTCCTCCGCTTTCCGCCTGCCGCTGCCACTCGGGGTTGTCGGTCGTGAGGTCGCCGCTGATGATCTCCCACGTGTCTCCCCGGTCCCGCGAGCGGTGGACGAATTGGCTGCCGTAATAGATGGTGCCCGCGTCGAAAGGATCCTGCGCGAATCCCGCATTCCAGTTGAACCGGAGAAGTCCACCGGGCTCAGGGGCCGGCCGGATGTCCTTACGCTCTCCGGTGTGGAGGTCCCAGCGGGCCAGGAAGCCCTCCTGGCTCATGGAGTAGCCGCGCATCGAATCTTCCGGATCTGGCGAGGTGTCGAAACCGTCCCCGAATCCGACTTCCGCCCAGTGGAAGTTCCGGATGCCCCCGTTCTCCAACACCGTGCTCGGTCCCTTCCATGACCCGTTGTCCTGCATACCCCCGTACACGTTGTACGGCTGCTCCAGGTCGACCCGGATGTGATAGAATTGAGCGAGAGGGAGATTCCGGACGAAGCGCCACGTCTGCCCGCGGTCGCGGCTGATCGCCACGCCCCCGTCGTTGCCGATGATGATGTGAGACGCGTCCGCGGGGTTGATCCACATCGCGTGGTGATCCGGGTGGATGTCCCAGCCGACGAGTTGCCGGAAACTGCGTCCGCCGTCGTCCGACACGCTGATGACGGACCACAGACTGTAGACTCTGTCCGCCCGCTCGGGGTCCACCCGGATATCGGCGTAGTAGAAAGGCCGGTTGCCCACGTTGTCGCCCTTCCCCACTGCTCGCCAGGAGATGCCTCCGTCGTCGGAACGGAACAGCGCATTCTCTTTCGCTTCGATGTAGGCGTACACGATACGCGGATCCGACGCGGCGATTCCGAGTCCGATACGGCCGAGGTCGCCCGGCGGGAGGCCGTCCTCCGGCGTCAGGCGGATCCACGTGTCACCGCCGTCCCTGCTGACGTGCAGACCCGACCCCGGCCCACCCGAGTTGAAGAACCACGGCCAGCGCCTGTAGTCCCACATGGCGGCAAACAGCTTGTCGGGATTGCTGGGGTCGAGTACCAGGTCTGCCGCGCCGCTCCGCTCGTTGACGTAGAGGATCTTCTCCCAGGTCTCCCCGGCATCGGTGCTGCGGTAGACGCCACGTTCCGGGTTCTCTCCCCACTCCTGTCCCATGGCCGCCACCCACACCGTGTTGGGGTCGCGCGGGTGAATGATGATGCGGTGAATCCTCTCCGTGGCCTCGAGTCCGAGGTGCTTCCAGGTACGCCCGCCGTCTCGCGTCCGGTAGACACCGTTGCCCACCGAGACGCTGTTGCGAACGTTCCCTTCTCCGGTGCCGACCCATACCACGTCTGGATCCGTGGGGTGGACCGCGATGGCCCCGATCGCCGCTACGGGCTGGTCATCGAAGACCGGCTCGAAGTTGAGCCCTCCATTCACCGACTTCCAGACGCCGCCCGTCGCGGCTCCGACGTACACGATCGTCGGATCGCTGGGCGCGGCTACCACGTCGGCTACCCGTCCGCTCATTCCCGCCGGTCCGATGGAGCGGGCGGTCATTCCGGCGAGCAGCCCGGGATCGACCTGGCCGAACGCGGGGGTAGCGGAATGGAGCGCTGCGACGACAGCACAGGCAGCGATCCTGGCGAGGGAGGGCAACCAGCTTTCATGGGCCGTGATCATCGTTCACCTTGGCAGAACGGGGTGGCTCTGGCACTCGAGGGCCGCCATCGACGGACGGCTGCCGAAACATATCGTCCGCCCGGGCCCGCGTGCTACCGGGCCCGAACACGGAGTGGACGAGCGGGGGGCAAGAAGGCAGTTTGCAGTCGGACATGAACCCTGGCGACACGAGCCCCTACCCGAACCGGCGGCTAAGTACCGGCCACCCCTCCCTCGCGCTGACGCGAGTTCTGGCACGCGCAGCTTGCGTTCTCGTGCCCATCGTTCTCGGGTCCAGCCAGTCGGGCCAGGCGCAGGTACACCCACAACCCCGCGACACCACCCCGACCGTTCTGGATCCGCTGGTAGCCCGGGTGGCGACGCCTCAGGTCCTGGGCTCGGCGAGCGCGCTGATCGCCGACCTCGACTCGGCGGACTCGCCGCCGGCCCTGTCGTTGGCGGACATGCTCCGCGAGATGCCCCTCGTTCGGGTCCGGGACAATTCCAGGGGCGAGACCCACATCACGCTCAGGGGATCAGAATCAAGACAGGTCTCAGTTTCGTTGGATGGAATTCCCTTGACGATCGGTTGGGACAACCGGGTGGACCTGTCCGTGGTTCCGTTGAGCGGTGTGACCCGGATCACGGCGATTCGAGGGCTCTCTTCTCTCCTCGCCGGGCCCAACGTATTGGGCGGTGTCGTGCAGGTCGGGGTCGCCCCCAGGTATTCGGAGCCGCACGAACCGAGCACGATCCGGGCTCGTGCCGGGGCCGGGACCGGCGGCTCGCTGGGCGCGGACCTGTCCGGTCAGCGGGGCTTCGGTCTGGGCAGCGGAGCCGCTCAGGTTCGGGCAGGCGGCGGGTACAGGCAATGGGACTACCGGCCCATCGGAGAATCGATCGAGCAACCTTCTTCCGCCGATCCCGGACAGCAGATCAACAGCGATCTCAAACAGTGGAATGCCTTCGTCGCGGGGAGGGTCCAGGGTGAACGCGGGCAGTGGCTGGGACTTTCGTCTGTGGCCTTCGGGGCCGAGCGCGGGGTGGCTCCAGAGCTCCACGTTGCCGAGCCCCGGTTGTGGCGCCTCCCCGTCACACGTCGATGGGTGACCGTTCTGGGCGCCGGTATGGGCTGGGAACCTGGGAGCCCTCGCTCGGGCAGCCTCAGCCTTCGAGGTGCCATCGACGTCGGTCGCTTCGAGATCGACGAGTACGATTCTCCCGATTACGCAGCGGTGACCGGCCATGAGGTCGGCGAGGACAGAACGTTTACGCTCAAAGCCGACGGCGCCCAATCTCTCGGGTGGGGAGAGCTGGGGGCGAGCCTCACGGGAGCGGAGACCCGCCACGACGAGACCCTGAATCCGGGTGGCCAGAATCGGTACCGACAACGCCTCTTCAGTGGTGCGGCGGAGCTCTCGATCCCGCTCTGGGGTCGGGACGACGACAATGGGCTCGGACTGCTTCTGGGTGCCAGCCTGGATGGATCCGATACACCTGAGACGGGCAGCCAGCCGTCGCGATCCGCGATCTGGGATTGGGGGGGAAAGGCGGCAGCCACCCTGGGGGTCCCCGCCGTACGAGGGAGGGCCCATGCTGGAATCAGTCGACGGACGAGGGCGCCTTCACTGCGGGAGTTGTACTCCGGGGCCTTGGGCCGCTTCGTGGTGAATCCGGGACTGGGTCCGGAGACCCTTCTCGCGGTGGAACTCGGGCTCACGGGTGGGGGCTCCTCCAGCCAATGGCAGGCGGTGGTATTTCATCATCGGTTGTCCGACGGGATCGTGCGGACGAGTGCCGGGGATGGGCGCTTCCAGCGCGTGAATCGTGACCGTGTGCTGGCCACTGGCCTGGAGCTGGTCGGCGGAGTCCGGTGGAAGTCGGTTCTTCTCGACGGCGACTTAACGTTCCAGGGCGTATCGATCGACGATCCAGCGGCGCCGAGCGACGAACGGCAGCCGGAGTACCAACCGTCTCTGGCGGGCAGCCTGGAACTCGGAGTCCGGCTACCGGCCGCGGTATTGGCCCGCCTCAGGGTGAGTTATGTCGGTCAGCAGTACTGCGTTCACCCCGACCTGGAGGCTGATGTGCGCCTGGACGAGGCCGCGTGGGGAGGAATCGAGCTGGGCCGATCCTGGACCCTCGGTCGAGGACCGCGCGAGCGGACGCTGCGGATCACCGGAGGCGTCCAAAACCTGGCGGACGCCTCCGTGTACGATCAGTGCGGCCTTCCGGCCTCCGGGCGACAGTTTACTCTGACGGTTGGGGTGGGCTGAGCGGGGGGACGATCACTGCCGGCGCGCCCCTCGCACGAAGAACCTCGTTGAAGTCTGCCACCGGGCCGGCCAGCACCTCTTCAAGTGCCCCCAGGCACGAATCCAACTCGGCCACGAGGTCAGCGTAGCGGGCGACGGCGCCGGCGGTCGGCGGGCCGTCGGAAAACCCCACGTAGCCATACAGATAGGCGAGCTGGTTGTCGAGCTTGGGCGGGTAGTTCAGGGGATCCTGCCCGCTCTCGTTCTTCGTCTGGAGGAGGTCGTTCTCGATCCGCGTCAAACGGGCGACCGCGGAGTCTGCCAACGCAGGCAGGTCTTCACCGAAGCCGGCCTCCTCACCCCGCTCGGCCATGTCCTTTAGCTGCGTGCGCACGGATCGGATTCTTTCCACTGCCCGGTGGGAGTCCTGCAGGGACTTCCGGATCTGCAGCATGAGCTCGAACTGAGCGGATTGATCGCCGTCGGAAAGGTCCAGCCGTGGGTCAGGCAGTAGCTCCAGCGGGCGCGTGCTCGACCAGTCGCCCACCGTAAGCCGCACCTGGTACGTGCCGGGCGCCACTAGCGGCCCTCCCGTGAACCCCCAGATCACCGCGTCGTCGAGCAGGTCGGGGCGACCCAGCCGGAGATCCCAGCTTGCTCGATTCAGGCCTGCGGACGCCGGTATGGAGTCGCCTTCCAGGGTTCGTTCGAACCGGGCTTCGGTCTCGTCCGAGTCCTCAGGCTCCCAGGTGTAGGTTCGAAGCGCTTCGCCGGCCGAGTCGAGGACCTCGAGCGCAACCACGCTTTCGGGCTCCTCGGGCAGGTAGTAATACAGGATGGCTCCGCCTGGCCGACCGTCCGGCCCCCCGCCCGAAAGACGCGCCCGAAAGGCCTCGGCCGGCAGGAAGAGATGGGCATCGTCGCCCTCCAGCGCCTGGTCCATCTGCCTGAGGGGCGACAGGTCGTCCAGGATCCAGAATGACCGGCCCTGGGTGGCCACGACGAGATCGCCCCGCTGCACTCTCATGTCGGTGATCGGAGTGACCGGAAGATTGAGTTGCAGTTCCTGCCACCGGTCCCCGTCGTCGAACGATACATACATGCCGTACTCCGTCCCGGCGAACAGGAGTCCCGATCGCACGGGGTCCTCTCTTACTACTCGCACGAAGTGCCCATTGGGTATGCCGTTACCGTCTGCGATCTCATCCCAGCTCTCGCCATAGTCGTCCGTCTTGAAGACGTACGGAGTGAAGTCGTCCTCCCGATACCGGTGCACGGCGACCAGCGCGCGCCCGGGCGCATGGGGAGAGACCTCGATGGTGTTGACCGTCCCCCACTCCGGCATGCCCCGTGGCGTGACATCGCTCCACGTCGAACCGCTGTCGCGCGACACGTGTACCCGGCCATCGTCCGAGCCTGCCCACAGCAATCCCGGCTCCAGGCGAGACTCCTCGAACGAGAAGACAGTCCCGTATACCTCGACACCTGTGTTGTCCATCGTGATGGGAGCACCGGCGAAGTCCTGTCTGGTCGTGTCGTTGCGGGTGAGATCAGGGCTGACGGTCTCCCAGTTGCTGCCACCGTCGGTGGAGCGATGGACGGACTGTGACGTGTGATACAGCACGTCGGGATCGTGCGGTGAGAGGCGGATGGGGGCGTTCCACTGGAAGCGATAGCGAAGCGTCTTCGGGGCCTGGCCAAGCTGCATCTGTGGATAGACCAGGATCTGCCGGAAGGCGCCCGTCCGGTAGTTCACTCTCGAAATAGAGCCGCCGTAGCAACCGGCGTACGTCACGTCCGGGTCTCGGGGGTCGATCGCGATATGCCCGCTCTCGCAACCGCCGGCCGATCGCCACTGTTCGGAGGGTGTGAGACCACCGATGCCCTGGCTGGGCAGCGAGATCGTGCTGTTGTCCTGCTGCGAGCCGTACACCCGGTACGGGAACCGCTCGTCCACGAAGACCCTGTAGATCTCGGCTGTCGGCTGGTTGTACATGGTGGACCAGCTGCCGCCGCCATTCAGGGATACCTGGGCCCCGCCATCGTTTCCGATGATCATGACTTCGGGATCCGCCGGATTGATCCACAGGTCGTGCGTGTCTCCATGCGGTACGCTGATGCTCTCGAAGGTCCGGCCTCCGTCAATGGACTTCCACATGTTGACATTGAGCGCATACACCGTGTTCTCGTCGACCGGATCGGCGTAGATGTGGGTGTAATACCACGCTCTCTGCTGGAGATTTCGATTCGTGTTCACCTGGTCCCAGGTCTCTCCCGCGTCATCGGACCGGTAGACCCCCCCCTCACCGTCAGGGGCCTCGACCAGGACCCACACCCGGTCGGGGTTGGCGGGCGAAACGGTAACGGCGGTCTTGCCGACGAGGCCGTCCGGAAGGCCTCCCTCGAGCCGGGTCCACGAGTCGCCCGAGTCCGTGCTGCGGTAGACCCCGCCCTCTTCCGCTCCGCTGATCATGGTCCAGGGCTTTCGTTCCGCGCGCCACATTCCCGCGTAGATGATCCTGGGGTTGGCGGGGTTCAGAGCCAGGTCCACGGCGCCCGTGCTGTCGCTGATGAACAGCACCCGCTCCCAGTCCGCTCCACCATTTCGTGTGCGGTACACGCCGCGCTCAGGATTCGGACCGAACGGGTGACCAAGGGCGGCCACGAAGGCCACATCGGGATCCCTGGGGTCAACCACTATTCGACCGATCTGCCCTGCCTCCGGAAGACCGGAATGGGTCCATGAACGGCCGCCGTCCACGGATCGGTACACGCCATCTCCCTGCGAGGTATTGCCCCGGATGCACGCCGATCCCATGCCTACCCACACCACGTTCGGGTCGGATTCGGCCACCGCGATCGCCCCCACGGAGGCCGCCGAAAAATGGCCGTCCGACACGTTGTCCCAGCTGCTCCCCGCGTCTTCGGATCTCCACACGCCACCACCCGTACTGCCCATGAAGTAGGAGAGCGGCTCCGAGGCCATGCCGGCGACCGCGGTGACCCTTCCGCCACGGGGTGGTCCAATCGAACGGTACTTCATGCCCGCGAGCAGGGATGTGTCGACCACGGCCTGGGCCACTGCCGGACCCGCCGGTATGGCACTCACAAGTGCGACAAATGCCAGCATAGCGACGCAACGTCTGCTGATCCTCGAGCCTCGAGGCAGGGGCATGACTGTCTCCTTTCAGCTGGGTTCCGCGTCTCCAGGGGGCGGCCCCGGAGAATACGAGTCCCATCCGTTTCGAGCTATACCGCTGCCCCTGTCCGGGAGATAGTTTGAGGCCCAAGCCGGGGCCGTGAGCAATGTTCCCGGGCTGAAGGAGCGTCCGAGACGCTTCCGTCCATCTCCCGACGTGCGACTCCTTCCTCGGAGGGGCTATGACTTATAACCGCCTTCCTCACCTGTTGCTGCTACTTGCAGTTCTCTTCCCTGTGACGCTGTACGCCCAGGACGGTGAGGCGGAGGGAGAAGACGATGGAGGACGTCCGAGCCTGGACTCGTCCCTGCTGAAAGGACTCGAGTTCAGGGCCATCGGTCCAGCACTCACGTCCGGCCGGATCGGGGACCTGGCGATTCACCCGGATCACCCGACGACCTGGTACGTGGCAGTGTCCTCGGGCGGCGTGTGGAAGACGATCAACGCCGGGGTAACCTGGAAGCCCATCTTCGACAGCTACGGCTCGTATTCGATAGGGACGGTGACGGTTGACCCCGCGGACCCGCTGGTCGTCTGGGTCGGTACGGGCGAGAACAACAGCCAGAGGAGCGTCGGCTACGGGGACGGTCTCTACAAGTCGGTGGACGGTGGTCGATCCTTCGACCTCATGGGCCTCGAGCAGTCAGAGCACATCGCGAAGATATTGGTGGATCCGCGCGATTCCGACGTCGTTCTCGTCGCCGCTCAGGGACCTCTGTGGGCAAGTGGCGGAGATCGGGGCGTATTTCGGACCGCGGACGGCGGCGAGACCTGGGACCTCGTTCTGGAGATCGATGAGGACACGGGGGTGACGGACCTCCTGATGGATCCGCGGAATCCCGATGTCCTCTATGCCGCCGCCTACCAACGCAGACGCCACGTCTGGACCCTCATCAACGGTGGACCCGGTTCGGGCGTATACAAGTCATTGGATGGCGGGGTCTCTTGGAAGCAGGCCAACAAGGGTCTTCCTGGCGGGGACAAGGGACGCATAGGCCTGGCCATGTCCCCACAGAACCCCGACGTGCTCTATGCAATCGTCGAGGCGGCCGACGGAAAGAGTGGGTTCTTTCGATCCTCCGACCGTGCGAAGAGCTGGTCCCGACAGAGCGACTACGTCGCGAGCAGTCCACAGTACTACCAGGAACTCGTTGCGGATCCCCACAGATTCGATCGAGTGTATTCGCTCGACACCCGCACGCAGGTGACGGAGGATGGAGGAAAGACCTGGTCGCGGCTGGGGGGCGAGTGGCGTCACGTGGACGACCACGCGCTGTGGATCGACCCGGAAGCTGACGACCATCTGCTGATAGGCGGAGACGGCGGGCTGTATGAGAGCTGGGACCGCGGGGCCAACTGGGACTTCAAGGCCAACCTGCCGGTAACGCAATTCTACAAGGTCGCGGTGGACAACGCGGTGCCGTTCTACAACGTGTACGGCGGCACACAGGACAACAACACGCAGGGCGGGCCCTCCCGGACTATCAACCAGCACGGGATTCGCAACAGCGACTGGTTCATCACGGTCGGTGGAGATGGGTTCGATCCAGCGGTGGATCCCGAGAACCCCAATATCGTCTACTCGCAGTGGCAGTACGGTGGCCTCATCCGCTTCGATCGAAGCACCGGAGAGGAGATTGACATTCGCCCCCAACCGGGCGCCGACGGGCCGCCCCTTCGCTGGAACTGGGACTCCGCGCTGCTGATCTCTCCTCACTCCGCCTCCCGGCTGTACTACGGTTCTCAGATACTGTTCAGAAGTGAAGATCGCGGAGATTCATGGCGTCCCGTGAGCCCGGACCTTACACGCAACCTGGACCGAAACCAACTGGAGGTGATGGGCCGGGTGTGGAGCGTGGACGCGGTAGCGAAGAACAACTCGACGTCCTTCTACGGCACCATCGTCGCCCTCACGGAGTCCCCGCTCGTCGAGGACCTGATCTACGTCGGAACCGACGATGGACTGATCCAGGTGTCAGAGGATGGAGGGGCCACCTGGAGGCGGGTGGACGATCTGCCCGATGTTCCGGAAATGACGTACGTGAACGACCTGGAGGCATCCTGGCACGACCCCAACACGGTGTACGCCGTGCTGAACAACCACAAGCGCGGGGACTTCGAGCCCTACGTCCTGGTGAGCCGGGATCGAGGGCGCTCCTGGAAGTCGATCTCGAGCGACCTGCCGTCGCGCGGATCGACCTACACCATCGCCGAGGACCACCTGAGCCCGAATCTACTGTTCGTGGGAACGGAGTTCGGCCTGTTCACGAGCCTTGCTGGAGGCGGCTCCTGGCTGAAGATGAAGTCGGGAATCCCGACCATCGCCATCCGCGATATCGAGATCCAGCGCCGGGAGGACGATGTAGTGG
The DNA here is from genome assembly GCA_049668445.1 of Gemmatimonadota bacterium. Classification (GTDB taxonomy): domain Bacteria; phylum Gemmatimonadota; class Gemmatimonadetes; order Palauibacterales; family Palauibacteraceae; genus Benthicola. The sequence goes on along the minus strand of JBATJK010000299.1, from coordinate 86,945 downwards.
CTGCCTCGTTCGGGAGGGGGTTCTTCGTCCTCGACTACTACTCGGCGTTACGGCATCTGACCGACGAGTTGCTCGAGCAGGCGGGCCACATCTTCCCCACCAGGGATTCGTGGATGTACGTGCGCTCCGGGCCTCTCGGCGGCGGTGAGAAGGCGAGCCAGGGCGCCAGGCTGTTCACGGCTCCGAATCCCCCGTTCGGCGCCGCATTCACCTACTTCCTCGGCGAGAGTCTTCGTACGGATGAGCAGGCCCGGCGCAAGGAGGAGAAGGCGCTGGCCAAGGAGGGCGGAGACGTTCGCTACCCGTCCTGGGATGCGCTGAAGCGGGAAGACCGGCAGGAAGAGCCCGGCATCTCGCTCGTGGTGCGGACGGAGAGCGGCGAGTTCGTCAGGAGAGTGGCGGGATCTTCTTCGTCCGGCCTGCACCGGGCGACCTGGGACTTCCGGTATCCGGGCTTTGCGCCACTGGAGCTGGGAGACGACGGGAACGGTCCGGCGGCGCTTCCGGGCACCTACACGGTGACGCTGGAGCAGCGAGTCGATGGTGTGACGACCGTGTTGGCCGGGCCGGAGCCCTTCGAAGTCGAGGTGCTGGGTACCCCCAGTCTTCCCCAGGCTGATCGAGAGGCGAAGCTGGCGTTCCAGCGCGAGGCCGGGCGGCTTCAGCGCGCCGTACTCGGCGCGGCCCGGGCGGCGGCTGATGCGGCGGACCGCCTGGAGATCATCAAACATGCGGTCGAAATCACGCCGGGAGTGGATGAGGACCTCCGGGCCGAGGTACGGGCCATGGAACTCGAACTCACGGACCTGCGAGAACTCTTGAACGGAGATCGTACCCGGTCCAGGCGCAGCGAGCCGGCGATGCCTGGCATAGTGAGCCGGGTGCAGACGGTAGTCGGCGGACAGTGGTCCAACACTTCGAGCCCCACGGGCACACAGCGTGAACAGATGGCCCTGGCCTCGGATCTGTTCGCGGGCATGGTCGAGGAGCTGCGGCAGTTGGTGGACGTAGAGCTGCCTCACCTCGAGGACCGGCTGGAGGAGGCCGGCGTACCGTGGACACCGGGTCGCGGCGTACCGCGTTGGCCTTAGTCCGCAGAAGGAGCTCTCGCTCTGTGCGACGCCCCCGGGGAGCCCTGCGTGACTGGCGGCGGGCGCTCACGGCGCATGTCGCCGTGGGCGCGGTGGCGTGGATGTCGTGGGCCTGTTCCTCGGCAACCATGCAGTCCGCGGGCGGGTTCCGTGAGGCGAACGAGGCGAACGTCTCTCGCCTCACTCCCGGAATGTCTCGCGACGAGGTCGTGTCGATCATGGGCACCCGGGCCCTGCCTCGCCCGCTGGGAACGGAGGGGAGCGGACAGGCGCGCACAGAGAGAGACAGCATGGGCGTCGTGCAGGTACAGATAATGACTGGCTCGAGCGCGCCCGCGCTATACAACCCCATGCGCACGGGGACCTACGAGGCCGGCGAGCACACGTGGGAGGTCCTGTTCTACTACGCGCGCCTCGTCGAAGACGATGGGGTCGTGTCCGACGACGAACTGGAGCCTGTTGTTCTGAGGGATGGCTTCCTCGCCGGAGTCGGCTGGGTCTACTGGAGGGAAGTCGCGGCCGAGGAGGGGATCCTCCTCGAACTCGAAGCAGACCCCTAGTGGTCCTCTATCAAGCCCTCGATCTCATCCATGATTCGGCCCATTCTCCGCATCAGGGCCCGGTAAGGCTCGGGCCCGGCGAGGTCGACACCGGCCTTCACTAGAAGATCGTAGGGGTACCCTGCCCCTCCTGCCCTCAAGAGGTCCAGGTAGGCTTCGGTCGCTCCGGGTACGCCGTCCAGTATCTGCTCCGCGAGGTACGAAGCAGCGGCCACGGAAGTCGCGTACTGATACACGTAGAAGTTGTAGTAGAAGTGCGGAATGTAGGCCCATTCCAGGTGGAAGATCTCGTCGATGTGCACGACTCCGTCTTCGTGACCGTGGTATCTCTGTATCAACTCACCGTACAGCTCACTGAAATCGTCGGCAGTGAGGGCTTCTCCTCCCTCGACTCTCTCGTGGATGGCCAGCTCGAACTCGGCGAACATGGACTGCCGGAAGAAGGTGCCGCGCAGCTGCTCGAGGGCGTGGCCCAGGTAGAACAGCCTCTCTGCCGGGCTGGTTGACTCTTCGAGCATTCGATGCAGCAGTAGAGCCTCGTTCAGGGTGGACGCCACCTCGGCCACGAATATCGAGTAGTCCGCGTTTATGAAGTGCTGGGTCTGATTGGTCAGGTAAGAGTGGAGAGCGTGTCCCCACTCGTGGGCCAGTGTCGACACGGACTCGTAGTCGTCGTTGTAGTTCATCAAGACGTACGGGTGGACGGCGTACACGTGACCGTTCATGTAGGCCCCCGACTTCTTGCCCTGCCGGGGATACACGTCCATCCAGCGTGCCTCGAAGCCATCGGCGATCGACTGCCGGGCCTCGGGGCCGAGCGGCAGCATCGCGTCCAGCACCAGCTCCTTGCCCCGCTCGATGGGGAAATCCAGCTCGCCCGAAACGAGAGGTGGATAGATATCCCAGTAGCACATGTCATCGACACCTATCATCCGCGCTCTCAGCCGGAAATATCGGTGCAGCACGTGAAGGTGCTCGTTGGCCTGCTCGACGAGGGTCTGGTAGACGCTGGCGGGGATCCGGTCCGCGTCGAGGGATGCCTCGAGCGAGCTACCGTACTTGCGGACCCGGGAGTAGAACACGTCGCGCTTGACCTGCGCATAAAGCATCGTGCCAAAAGTCCGGCCAAAGCGACGCCATACGTCGAAGAAGGCGCGGAACACGTGCTCTCGGTCGCCCCGGTCCGCGGCGCTGCGGTAGCGCGAGTAGCCAGCCTGGTTCAGGAGGAATTCCGTTCCGTCGGACAGAGTGACCATGGGCCACGGAGCGTCCGCGTTGGCGAGCATGCCGTACGCACTCGAAGGCACCTCGGTGACCAGGCCGGCGGCCGCGATGATCTCCTCCTCCGTGGCGCTCCGGGTGTGCGCGCCCCTGCGGAGAATGTCATCGAGCTGGTGTCGGTACGTCTCCAGTGCAGGCTCGTCTTCGATGTAGGCGTTGACCGTGTCCTGTCCCAGGGAGAGGATCTCGGGCTCGATGAAGCTCGCGGCCTCCGAAAGTCTCGTGGCCACCAGGCCGGCCCGTTGCTCCATCCCTGCCGTGACCCCGACCCTCGTATCCTCGTGATACCGCATCGAGGCGTACGATGAAGCACGGTACATCTCTTTCAGAACCCTCACGTGAATCTCGAGGCATTCGAGGAGAGCGCCCGCCCCGGACGAGAACGTCCCCTGGAAAGTCTTCAGCGCTTCGATGCCCTCCTGGATGACCGTCAGCGCCGCATCCCACGAGTCGGTATCGGCATAGATATCTTGCAGGTTCCAGCAGTCGCGGTCGTCCCGGACGGACATTCCGGCCAGCCTTTCGTGGTCAGGCCCAGTACTGAGATCGCTCAATTACCACTGTAAGATACGGCCTGATCACGAGGGTTGGGCAAGACCCGCGGCTTCCAGGCGGGTGCTCAAACTCGAAGACCGTGCCCCTATCGGTCCGCTCACCACCCGTGCAGCTTGACACCAGAACTGCGGCCCAGCGCCTGGAGGTAGGAGCCCGTACGCGGAGGTAGGGATGCGAATCGTCGGTCTGAGCCTGTACCAGGTAGATCTCCCCCTGCACGAGGGGTCCTACAACTGGTCCGGCGGCAAGTCGGTCCAGGTGTTTGACTCGACTGTGGTTCGTCTGTTGACGGACGACGGACTCGAGGGTTTCGGGGAAGTCTGCCCTCTCGGGCCGGTCTACCTTCCGTCCTACGCGGAGGGAGCCCGGACCGGAATCATCGAGCTCGTCCCCGCCCTGCTGGGACTGGATCCGCGCCAACTCGACGTGGTGAATCGGGCGATGGACACGGCCATGAAGGGGCACGCCTACGTGAAGTCGGCGATCGACGTCGCGTGTTGGGACATCCTGGGCAAGGCGACCGGGCTTCCCGTAAGCGAGCTTCTGGGAGGGCGGGTCGGCCCCGACTTCGTGCTGTATCGGGCGATCTCGCAGGAGTCACCGGATCTCATGGCCTCGAGGGTCGCCGAGTACCGGAGCGAAGGTTACCGGCGGTTCCAGCTCAAGGTCGGCGCGGACGTGGAGACGGACGTCGAGCGGATCCGAGCCGTGGCGGCCGTACTGGAGAGGGGAGATGTGCTTATCGCCGACGCCAATACTGGCTGGCTGCGGCACGAGGCCCTCCGAGTCGCACGCGCCGTCCGGGACGTAGACGTTTATATCGAGCAACCGTGTGCCTCGTATGAGGAGTGCCTGGGAGTTCGACGTCGAATCGACCACCCGTTCGTACTCGACGAGTGTATCGATTCGGTGGCCACGCTTGTGCGGGCGCACGCGGATGCCGCCGCGGATGTCGTGAACCTGAAGATAAGCAAGCTGGGCGGCCTGACCCGGGCCCGGCAGGCCAGGGACCTGTGTGTATCGCTCGGCCTGGGGATCACGATCGAGGACACCTGGGGCGGTGACATTGTCACGGCGTCCATTGCCCACCTCGCGCACAGCACCCCTCCCCGGCACCTGTTCACGGCCACCGATTTCAACAGCTACGTGACCGTGGAAACGGCGGACGGCGCACCTCGGCGGGTGGACGGCAGGATGTCAGCCCCGACGGCCCCCGGACTCGGAGTGCGCCCGAGAATGGACGTCCTCGGAGATTCCGTCTTCGAGGCGACAGCCTGAAGGGCGTCAGACGGTCTCTCGGGGTCGTATTGCATCTTTGTGAAGCTGCGACTCGCAGGACGCGCAGAAACGCGAGGACTTGAGGTCCACGTCCTCCACGTAGGTGGCGGCGTGCATCACGCAGCTGTAGTCCTGGCAATGGACCAGGCCGAAAGAGTGCCCTACCTCGTGGACCACTTCCTTGATCGTGCGGTCCACCAGTCGCTCGCGATCGCGCGGGAGTCCGTAATACTCGTTGCGCAACCTGTGTGTGGATACGAGAGCCCCCGGCCCGTCGAGCTGCGCCTGCCCGAACACGAACGTGAGAACGGGAATAAACAAGTCCACTCGGGTGATTCCGACGATCTTGCTCTCGGGGTCCGAGTGATACCGCAGCAGCCCGGCCAGGATCAAAGTGGCGTTGTACTGCCCCCGGTCGGCCGAATAGTACCTCGGCAACTCCATCTCTAGCTCGACCGCCCCCACCGGGTACCCCAGGACCAGGGCCGATCCCTCTACGATGCGCTCCGCCCAGGACGGAGCGTACCCGTTGAGAAAGCCGAGCTCAATGCGAGTGACCACTAAGTGCGCTCAATGTCGTAGCGTCGGAGTTTGTTGTAGAGCGTGCCCCGATCGATGCCGAGCGCCGCAGCCGCTCGGGTGATATTCCCCTGCTCTGCCCGGAGCACGCGCTCAATATGACGCCGCTCGATGGCCGCCAGCGTCGAGCCCTCCGGTTCCGCTTCCGAGCGGGCCAGGGGCACTGGCAGGTCCTCCGGCTGAACGGAGGGCTCCCGACCGATCACCATCGCCCGTTCCACCGCGTTCTCCAACTCGCGCACGTTCCCAGGCCAGGCATACGAGACCAGTAACGCCTCTACCTCCGGAGATATTTCCTTCACGGGCTTACCCATCGCATGAGCGTACTTCTCGATGAAGTGACGGGTGAGCGCCGGAATGTCCTCGGGACGATCGCGAAGCGGGGGCAAGTCGATCACGAATACGTTGATCCGATAGTACAAGTCCTCCCTGAAACTGCCCTCCTCGATCAGGGCCTCCAGGTCACGATTCGTGGCGCAGACCAGCCTGAAGTCGGAGGTGATCTCCTGGTTGCCCCCCAGCCGATGGAATCGCCTGGTCTCCAGCACTCGGAGCAGGTCGACCTGCATCTTCGTCGGTATGTCGCCGATCTCGTCGAGGAACAGCGTACCCCCATGCGCCAGCTCGATCTTCCCCTTCCTGCGGTACTGGGCGCCCGTAAACGCCCCCTTCTCGTGACCGAAGAGTTCGCTCTCCAGGAGAGTCTCCGGGATCGAGCCGCAGTTGACCGCCACGATCGGGAAGAAGCGTCGCTCGCTCTGGGTGTGGATAGCCCTGGCGATCAACTCCTTCCCTGTTCCGCTCTCCCCCCGGATCACCACGTTGGCGTCCGTTCCCGCGACGGTCGAGATCATGTCGAGGACCCGGCGCATTCTCGAACTGTCGCCAATGATCGGCGACGGTAGCGTGAGCTCGGAGACCTTCGCTTTGAGGCGCGTATTCTCAGCCTCGAGCTGACGCTGTTTGAGAGCGTTGCGGACCGTGTTGGAGAGCTCGTCGGGGTCGACGGGTTTGGTCACGTAGTCGAACGCACCCAATTTCAGGGCCTCTACGGCCGTTTCTACCGAGGCAAAGGCCGTGAGGATGATGATGGCGGCGTCCTTGTCGATCTCGCGGATACGTCGTTCCAGCGTGATTCCGTCCATCCCCGGCATCTTGAGATCGATGATCACGATGTCGTAGGGTCCGGAGTGCATCCGCTGCAGGGCAGCGTTGCCATCCTCGGCGGTCTCCACCGCGAATCCGTCCTCGAGAAACCACTCCCGCAGAGAGTTCCGGACCGACATCTCATCGTCCACGATCAGTATCTTCTTGCCGTTCTTCATGTCCGCCACTCGTTGATGTCCAGCTCATACGTGGATGGAGGAGCCGTGACCGGCTCGCGGGGCAGTTCGATCAGGAAGGTGGTGCCGGGTCCAGGCCCGGATTCAACGCGAATGGTGCCACCGTGGCGGCTGATGATGCCGTACACGACGGCGAGCCCGAGCCCGACGCCACTGGTCTCCGCCTTCGTACTGAAGAAGGGGTCGAAGATCCGGCCCCGGATGGCCTCCGGGATGCCGCTCCCGGTATCCTCGACGGCCAGCAGCACGTTTCTCTCGGGATCGGATTCACCCGGCGCGGTGCGGAGCGTGAGTTGGCCACCTTCCGGCATCGCCTCCACGGCGTTGATCATCAGCGCCAGCAGTGCCTGAACGATCTGATCGCCGTCGCACACCACCGTGTCGTTGGCCAGGTCTGGCAGCACGGTCACCTCGACCGAACCGAGCTGCAGATGATGCCCGGCCAGGTTTGTGACGCGTTCGACCAGCTCGTGCAGGTGCTCGGCCTTGAACTCGTGAGGCGACTCACGGGCATACGTGAGGAGGTCCTTCACGATTCGGCCGCACCGCATCGACTCGGAGCGGATCAGATCCAACTCCTCGACGATCTTGTCCCGGCGCTCCCCCTCTTCCATGTCCTTCTCGACCTTGCGGGCGATCACGCGGGAGTAGGTCACGATGCCGGAGAGCGGGTTGTTGAGCTCATGGGCCACGGTCGCCGCCATGCGGCCGAGTGAGGCGGCCCGCTCCACCTGGATCATCTGCCGACTGATCGACTCGAGTTCAGCGGTCTTCTCGGTCACCCGGTCTTCCAGCGTTTGTGACCAATCCCGCAGCTCGGCGTCTGCGGTCTTGAGACTGCGGGCCATTTCGTTGAATGAACGGGCCAGCTGCCCCAGCTCGTCCGAGCGCTTCAGATCGATCGATACGTCGAGGTTCCCTGCGGCGAGGGCCTCCGTGCCGAGCTGCAGTTTCTTGGCCGGAATATGGATGGCGTTGTAGACGATGAGGGCGATCACCAGGGCAGACACGAAGATGATTGCCAGTCCGACGAGTCCGCTGCGCCAGGTCGCCGCCGACATGGCCGCATCGACGGTGGCCAGTGAGAGCTGGACGTCGAGAACGCCGAGCACTTTCTGGTCCGGATCATGGCACCCTGCCGTCGCGCAGTTCGGCTCGTTGAGGATCGGGTTCAGGATCCCGAGAACCCGGCCCTGATCTCCACGGGTGTAGATCTGCCCCTGCTCTCCGCTCGGAAGAACGCTTGGCGGATCGCCGCTGCCGTGGCAGGCGCGGCAGGCATCCGAGTCGAGCGGCACACTCGTACCGATCTCGTCGGCCAGGCTGGAGAACCGTATTTGCCCTCGGTCATTGTAGATCCGGATCCCTTCCATACCCGGCTCGGCGCCCAGCTGACGCACCGTGCGGTGGATGTGCTCCCGCTCCTTCTCCATCATCTCCACTTCGAGGCTCTTCTTGATGAAGCTACTGGCCCGAAACGCCTCGGAGCGAACGAGTTCCAGTGTCATTGTGTCCCGATAGTGGTTACAGATGCTCGTATAGATGAAGAACAGCCCGAGGATCGAGAGGAAGAGGATCGCGAACAGTCGTATGCTGATGGCAGACTTCAGAACCGAGGTCCAGGCAGGCTTGCCCATGCAATGCCTCGCTTTAGCGCCGCAGGCCCAATCGACGGCCATGGAAGTGCGAAGGGGGCACTGTCCGGCGGATCAGCAGCGAACGCGTTCTGCGGTGTTGAATCCTTGCACAATACGTGCCCGGGGGAGAGGGTTCGAGTAGTGCAGATCTTCTTGTACTGCGAGGGCGGTCGAGTCCTCAGCCGTGCGCGATGGCGGCGATCAGTTCCTCGAATGCCTTCGTGCCCAGAACACGCTCCAGGGAGGACAGCGGGGCCCCACCGTCCGCCAGAACCGGCCCCACGGTTGATCCCTCAGGTACGGAAAGCGATTGCAGGATCGCCCGCTTGACGGTTCGCAGACGATCGGCGTACCAGGCCAGAGTACCTTCAGCGTTCACGATGCCCGAAACCGCCTCCAGCGACTCGGCTGGGCGGACCCGGAACAACCAGTCGTCGCCATCGGGGAGTCGGCACGGCTCGTCTGCTGCCGCAAAGGTCGAGTTGGCTTCAACAACTTCTCCGGCGATCGGCATCTTCAGCGGCACGGCCATGTGCTCCCTGGCTATCCAGCCGCACGGCTGATCCCGCTCCAGGTAGAGCCCCGGCCCAGGACTCACGACCCGGCGAATCGGACGGAGCATGCGCAGAAGAGACCCGTCCAGGCCTACGGTGACCAGATCCCCCTCGGTTTGCGTGAGCCAGAAGTGCGGGGGCCTGTAGGGTCGGTCGAGATACAGCCGGCACCCCGCCAGCAAGTGCGAAAGGTGTGAGCTGGCCTGCCCCGAGGGCGACGCCGCGTCGAGTATGTCGATCGACCCCGGCGAAGTCCCTTCGGCGTGGTGACAGGATGCTCTTCCTTCTCCGCTGAGAGCGTGATACAACTCACACCCATCGCACTCGTAGTTGCGATCGCACAAGTGATAACTCAGCACACCGGACAGTACCCAGATGCAGGGAAGCGCTTCTTCGGGCTGTCTTGCCATCCCCGCAGTAACCATCTCAAGCTCCCAGGTCTGTGCGTGAACGTCCTCGTGCTCGCCTGGTCCCTGCTATTCCGGCAGGCTCGAACTGAGGAGAAGTTCCTCCGCCAGTTCGTCCCAGTGGTCCTCCGACATCGCTCGCCCGAACCCCTTCACGGGGGCGCCACCATCGGGCAGGGCCACTCCCAGTTCCCGCGTCCACATGGTCCGCAGGCCTTCGGCGGCCCGGTCGAGCCATTCCCTGGCCATGTCGGCCGCGAGAAGGTTGCGTCTGGGCTGGTCGGCGTCGGCCACACGGACCTTCATCAGCCAGCCCCCCTCATACGGGTCGTCATTCACGATTCCCGGTGAACCGCCGACTTCCGGGTTGACCGATTCGACGACTCCATCGACAGGGGACAACATCCGCACGGCACGAGGGCCGACCTTCACGGTCCAGCCCAGCTCTCCTTGCCTCAGATGCTCTCCGGGGCTCGGCAGCTCGAGTGCGGATGGCTCGCCAATCAGTTGCTGCGCGAAGTCATCCATGCCCACGCGGAATACGCGATTCCCCTCGTGGGCTGCCCATGCGTGTCCCGGGTGGAACAGGTAGTCTCGCGGAGCCGAGAACCAACCCCTGCCCGACCGTCTCGAGGTACTGGGAACGGGGCTGGGCTCCGTGCTGCCCAGCAGCTTCCAGTAGAACACGAGGGCGACCAGGAAGCCGATTACGATCAGGTACTCGATCCCCTTTGTCGCGAAGATATCCACTGCACCCATGCCTTCCATTGGTCTCACCTCTCAGGCTGCGGAAGCCGGCGCATGGTCGGCCTCCTCAACTGCCTCCGCTCGTACATGACTGGAGTCCAGGACCGGCATCCGGTTGACCACCCAGCGGAACACCCAGATCTCGGCCGACAGGACGGCGAGTGTGACGACGATCTCCTGCCAGGTGGGCACGTAGCGCACCGGCAGGTACCACTTGAAGGCGATCACCGAGATGTTGAGACGGTTGAGCACGATCCCGATCAAGGTCAGCACCGCGGCCGTACCGATCAGCCGGGGACGCTTCTTCGCCACTCCATGAAGGAAGAACCCGATGGGGACGAGGACAAAGCCGATCATCTCAAGCAGGTACCAGGCTCCCCACCCCGTTGCCAGGTACTCCCATTTCTGTCCGTGTACGAACACGAGCACCTGCAGGAACAGATATACGAAGAGGGTCCCGGCGCAGATCCGCGCCAGGCCGCGGACGATGCTGTCGTGGGAGCGCTCCAGGTCTTCTCCGACCCGGTGGTGGAACACGCGGTGCGTGATCGAACCCTCGAAGATCACCATGGAGAGTCCAGCGAAGATGCTCGAAACGAAGAACATGATTGGAATGAACTCCGAGTACCAGAGCGGGTGCACCTTGTCGCGGGCCATCATGTACAGGGCCCCGAGACCCGATTGGTGCAGGGTGGAAAGCGTAATGCCGAAGATCACCGCTCCGAGCGTCAGGCGGTTCAGCCAGCGACGCAGGCGGGGCCAACCCGCCCACTCGGCGATGGCCGGTGCAAACTCGAGGAGCTCCGCCGTCATGTAGAGGAGAAAGTGCCAGGCGACCAGGAACAGGACCGAACTCACGCCGAACGAGTTGCCGATGATCGGATTGATCACGTTCCACGGGCGTCCGAGGTCGAGCAGCAAGGCCCCGGCATAGAAAACGTACGCCAGGAAGCCGTTCAGAACCGTCACGCGCACGATGGGGTGGTACTTCTCCTGGTTCAGGATGTAGACCATGAAGCAGAGGACGTAGGCCCCCCCGGCGAACGCGACTCCAGTGATTACGTCGAAGCCGATCCACAGGCCCCAAGGAACATCCTGCGAGAGGTTGGTGACCGCTCCCAGGCCCTGCGTGAAGCGGATGTACAGGATCACGGCAGCGACGGCCATGATCGCGATCGTGATCACGTTGAAGGGCGTGATGATCTTCCCGCGAGGCTTCATTTCGCCGGCCAGAAACCGACCGAAGCGCCGGGTCCCGTTCCAGAATCCGGGTGTGTCCGCAGTTACGGTTGCCATGATCAGCCCTCCCCTCCCTCCTGGCGGTTTCCGGCCGTTGCCTTGCTGACCGCGAGCAGGAACGGCGGGAACATCGTCAGGATGAACGGGACCGAATAGAGGAATTCACGGGTGAAGGTCGGATACGCTTGCGGACTCAGGTCGGTGCGGAATCCGAGCTGGTCGAAGGGCACGGAGGCCAGGTACAGAACTCCCGTGCCACCTGCCTCATGCTCACCATAGACGTGGTGGACGTACTTGTCGGGCTCCGCGTACACCCTCGACCAGGCGAGGTCCAGCATCTCGCTCCGGGTGCCGAAAGCGGTCGCCTTCGCCGGGCAGCCCGAGACACAAGCCGGCAGGTCGCCCTCCTGCAAGCGGTCGAAGCACATCCTGCACTTCTGAATGCGCGGATTCGCGCTGTGGTATTCGAACTTCGGAACGTCGAACGGACAGGAGAGCATGCAGAAGCGGCAACCCATGCACTTGTCTCCCCTCCAGATCACCGGCCCGGCGTCCGTCTTGTACATGGCCCGGGTGAGGCATGCGGAGGCGCAGGCCGGCTGCAGGCAGTGCATGCATTGGCGCTTGACGTTAACCGGGCCGGTCTCGGTCTCATATCGGTTGACGACCGTCCACTGGGTTTCCGTGGTGTCCCGCTGCTCTCCCGGCTCCACTGACTTCGCCGGCTCGGGCAGGCCATTGGCCTCGGCGCAGGCACGCTCGCACATCCTGCACCCCAGGCACTTGGTCGTATCCACCAGGATTGAGGCGGACTCAGCCGTGGCGGCGAGGTTTTCTTCTCCGCCAGAAGTGCTGGCCTGGGCCAGGTTCTTTCCCGCCAGTGTGGAACCGGCGGCAAGGGCCAGGGTCTTTACGGCAGTCCGTCTACGCATCTCGGCCTCCTGAGAGATGAAAGGTCCGGGGGGTAACCGTTGTCTCCCGTCAGTTGGTTACCGCCAGCGTCAGCCGTTCAGGAACTCTTCTTCAAAGTTCACCCAATCAGCCGCATTCAGCTGGTTGAGGGCCCCTACCGGCAGTTCTCCACCATCCGCCAGAGCGAGCCCTGTCTGGGGATCGGCGGATCGCTCCAGGAGGTGGTCGCGAATGCGTCCGTACTGCTCCCTGCTCCAGTCGATCGCCGTTTGTCCGATCATCCAACCGGGTACCTCGCTGGACAGACTCTCCGGCTGGATCACGCAGGTTCGGTCGCTTCGGCTCTGCCACTCCGTCTCCACCGGCGGAGTCGCGTTGGCCATGGTGATGCTGCCCGCGACCGGCGATCGGACAACGAGACGCCTCTCCCCGCTACCAACTGTCATAAGGGGGTCCCCCTTGTCGACGTGCTCACCCGCGCTGCGCATTTCCAGCTCCGGGCTGGGACCGAGCAGCGACAGCAGCATTGGGTGCACTCCGATTTCGACGTCTCCGCCAGGTCGCACCTGCCCCCAGGTGAAGGTCGGCTGCAGGAAGACACCCGCAGGCAACCGATTGACGAGCTGCCGCAACGGGAGAGCGAGGGGGCGACTCGAGGACTCAGCAGCGAGTCGGCGCGGTCGCTCCACGAGGAAGTAATGACCGGTCAGCAAGGTCACCACGATTACCAAGAAGACGGTTGCGAGCATTGTATCCTCCCCGGCTGTTCTGCCCTTCAGTCCGGTTCCGACCAGCCCCGTCATCTCGGGGAGGCCAGTTATGCGGCCGGGCGTAGCCGTTCAGCTACTTGTAAGGCAAGCCGGGTGCCACGGGCGCAGGTCCAGTGCGCAGACCTGCAACTTGCTCTAGCGTATGTAGTTATCAAGTCACAGAGCCGCGATCCATGGAGGGGTCCTCGAGGCGGCATTGTCGAACAATTCAACGCCTGTTCAGGTCGAAGCAGGGGGTCCACATGGCTATCCTGAAGAGGGACAGAGTCTTAGGAGGTCTGTCCCAGGATTCAACACCCGACCGTTCGATTCTCCAACGATATTTCACCCTTCGAGCGTCGAGATCGCGAGCAGTCCCCGCACGAGAGTCGGTGGGATCCGCCACGCTCTTCCCGTTCCGCCGGGGCGTTCTCCTACGAGATTGGGGATTCTGATCGCACGATCCGGGGGGGCTTGCTGCCGGACACCCCTCCCGGCACTTTGCGGCCGAACCACTGCTCGTCCGCCCCTACGGGTGGTAGGCCTGGGGTTCTGGACGCCGCTTACCTCTATCAGTAGAGATCAGCTGTGGATGCCGACGCCGGGCTTCGCCCAAACGCCGTACGTCCGCTCATGGAACACCCGCTGGCGCGTGTCCTCACGGTGCTGGCACTGCTGTTCATCTTCCTCCTGGGTGTCAACGGCTTGGGGGACGCGTTCAAGTCCCTCGGACGCGGATTGCTGGACTCCTTCTTCCAGGCGACCGAGAATCCGTTCATGGGCCTCATGGTGGGGATCCTTGCCACGACTCTGGTCCAGAGCTCTTCCGTTTCCACCTCGCTCATCGTGGGCCTGGTCGCGGCGCCCGAGAACGCGCTCCCCATAGCCAACGCCGTCCCGATGATCATGGGCGCCAACATCGGTACGACGGTGACGAACACTCTCGTCTCCCTGGCCCACATGGGACGGAAGGACGAGTTCTACCGGGCCTTCTCGGTCGCGACCGTCCACGACTTCTTCAACTTCATGGCCGTGGTCATTCTGCTCCCGCTCGAGATGGCCACGGGGTATCTGCAGAAGACCGCGACCTGGCTGTCGTCCTCTCTCACGGGCCTCGGCGGGGTGCAATACGACAGCCCGATCAAGGGTGCGCTGAAGGCGGCTCTCAAGCCCATCAAGGGAGGGATCCACGCGGTCTCGGATTCCGAGCGCCTCCAGGCGACTCTCCTCATCCTGGTCTCGGGCCTTCTGATCTACTTCGCCCTGCTGTTCCTGGTGAAGGTGATGCGGGGCGCCATGAGTTCCCGGGTCGAGACGATGGTGTCGCGCGGGCTGTACACCTCTCCTATCGTGGCCATGATTCTCGGAATAGTGGTCACCGTGATGGTGCAGTCCAGTTCAATCACCACGTCTTTGCTGGTGCCTCTCGCGGGAGCGGGTCTGATCACGCTCGAGCAGGCTTTCCCGATCACGATCGGGGCCAACATCGGCACGACCGTCACGGCGTTCCTGGCCGCTCTGGCGGTCACGGGACCGAATGCGCTGGCCGGGGTGACGATCGCCGTGGTTCATCTGCTGTTCAACGTCAGCGCTACGGCGCTGATCTATCCCGTCAAGAGGATACGGGAGATCCCGCTGAATATGGCGAGACGCCTGGCCCGGCTCGCGGTCAGGTCCAAGACGATGGCGATTGCCTATATCCTGATTCTGTTTTATGGCCTACCCGCCCTGTTCGCATTGTTGAACCGGGCGCTGTAATCGGAGGTACGTGATGCTCAAGGAACTGCTCAGCATCTTCCGCGCCGGTGAGCCGCTAGCCGAAATGGGAGAGAAGTTCTCGAAAATGTTGGGCCTTACCTACGACATGACCATCGTCGCCGGGGAGGTCTATTTCTCGGAATCCCTCCAGGCAGACGCCAGGACGGCTGTCTACAAGACCGACGTCAAGGTCAACAAGCTGGAGAGGAAGATCCGAAAGCAGGTGATCGCCCACCTCTCGCTGTCATCTGAGAGGACATCGGTGCCCTATTGCCTGCTCCTGATGAGCCTGGTGAAGGACGTCGAGCGCATCGGCGACTACGCCAAGAACCTCTCCGAGGTCCGGGACTATCACCCGTCCGCTTTGCCGGACGACGAGATCGTCCACGAGATGAGAGAGATTCGCACTGAGATAGAGCGCGGATTCGCCGAGGTCGTGCCCGTGTTCGAGTCGTCCGACCACGAGAGGGCGGTGGAGCTGATTCGTGAAGGGCGGGACCTGACGCGTCGGTGTGACGCCGTCGTTGGCAGAGTGGCTCGCAGCGACTACCCGGCCTCGACAGCGACGTGCATCGTCATGGGTGCGCGTTTCTACAAGAGGATCGCAGCACACGTTCTGAACGTGCTGTCGAGCGTCGTCATGCCTCTGCACAAGCTCGACTACTATGACGAGAAGAAGCTGGCGGAGGTCGTGGAGGAGGACTAGCCGGGGGCCGGGATCGGGGGCCGCAGCTCACCGATAGAGCAGGTACTGGACGCGAACCATCCGGAAGTCCTGTCGCGCCGCGGCCCAGCCTTCGACGATCTGATCCAGCGGCACGCCGGAGTCCAGGGCTACCCGGAGCCCATCGGTTCCCGCCAGCCGGTCGAACGCCGCCGCGCGCCAGGCCCAGTCGGCACCAGCGGATCGCCGCATTTCCCGCAGCAGCGCCACAGCTGTCCTGGTCGGATCGTAAGCCCCCCGGTCCGTCACCTCCAATCGGATCGCGCGCACCAGTCGTCCCTCGAACTTGCCGTCGTCCGCGCCGCGTGGCGTGAAGCTCACGGGCGCCAGGCGAACTCCCGGCAGGGACACCGCGGCCATGCCGGCGATTACTTCCTCCGGGTCCAGCCATGGGGCCCCGATCTGCTGAAACGGGCGCTCGGTACCGCGACCCACTGACAGGCTCGTCCCCTCGAACAGGCAGGTACCCGGATAGTGCGTGGCGCTTTCAAGGTCGGGCATGTTGGGCGACGTGGGGATCCAGGGCACACCCGTTTGATCTGCCCAGGCAGACCGGATCCAGCCACTGGCGGGGACTACGAGTAGCCGGGCTCCGATGCCGAACTCATCGTTGAACATCAGTGCGAGTTCTCCCGCGGTCATGCCGTGTCGCATGGGCACCGGGAAGAGGCCCACGAACGACGCGAACGCGGAATCCAGCACGTTTCCCTGCACCAACTCTCCGCCGATGGGATTCGGTCGATCCGCCACGACGAACAGGAGCCCGGATCCGGCGGCGGCGCGCATCGCCTCGGCCATGGTGGACACGTAGGTGTAGTAGCGGGCTCCCACGTCCTGGACATCGAACACCAGTGCGTCGAGTTCCTGCAGCAACGCCGGGTCAGGCGTGAGGCGCTCGCCGTACAGCGAATGGACCGGGAGTCCGGATAGCTGATCGATTGTGTCCGGAACGGCCTGGCCTGGCTGCCCGCTCCCCCGCAGGCCGTGCTCGGGAGCGAGAAGTGCCCGGATGTCGATCCCCGCGTCGAGAAGAAGCTGTGCCGCCGGCGTACCGTCCCGGGAAACGCCCGTGTGGTTGGTGATGAGGCCTACGCGGAGTCCGGCCAGGATATGCGCAGAGTCTCCGGCAAGGACCTCGATACCCGGCACGACCTCGGGATGCCGGGGCTGTTCCGGCGCACAAGCGGAGACGGAGACGAAGAAGCCGGTGAGGCCCGCGCCTATCGCCGGTAGTGCGCCATCAAGTACCTGTCTCCCGGACGCGCTCGTCATTACGTTTCGACTCGATTCCCGATGGCCTTGGAACGTACCTGTGACCGTGTCCCACGAGGTAAGCGACATGACGGCATCCCGACGGGCAAGTCCAAGTCGAGTATGGATCCTGACTCCCCTCCTGTTTGCGCTGTCCGGATGCCAGGGCGATGCGGGCGGGGAGTACGCTGACCGGGTCGAGATTCGGCGGACATCGTACGGAGTCCCCCACATCCTCGCGGAGGACCTCGGGGCCATGGCCTACGGGCTCGCGTGGGCGCACATGGAGGACTATGGCCGGCTGGTGGTGGAGCGACTCACCATGGCCAGGGGTGAACTGGCGCTGTTCAATGGCCCGGACCTGGTCGAGTCTGATTTCTGGTGGCGCCGCCGCCATCAACTGGCGGAGCAGGCGTATCCGACCCTGGACGAGGAAACCAGGGGCATCTATGAAGGTTACGCTGCCGCGGTTAACCGGTACGTCGCGTTGCATCCGGAGCGGGTGCAGGAGTGGGCCAGCGACCGGTTTACGGGCGTCGACGTTGCTGCGCACTGGGTGGATGAGAGACTGGAGGGGGCCACAAGGCGATTCCTGGCCAGCCAGGCGGTGCGGCGCGCGGCGAGGGACTCGGCGGCGGATTCCGGTGACGGCTCCAACGCCTGGGCCCTGGGCCCGTCCCGCACGGCGAGCGGCAATGCGATCCTCGTCCGAAACCCCCATCTTTCGTGGGGAGCGGGTCGGTACAGCGTCTATTACGAAGCGCACATCACCGTGCCGGGTGTAATCGACTTCTACGGTGACTTCAGGGTCGGATACCCCATGTACTTCAACGGTGGATTCAACAGCAACCTCGGTTGGAGCACGACGAACAACTCGCCCGACGTCGAGGAATTCTACGCCCTGACGGTAGATCCTGAGAATCCCGACGCCTACCTGCTGGACGGGGAATCGGTTCCACTGCAATCCACGGAGTTGGAGGTCAAGGTCTCAGGTCCGTCGGGATCGGAGTCCGTCACTCGTGCATTCCTCGATACGGACATCGGCCCGGTCGTCGATCGCACCGCCGACACCATCTACGTGGTTCGCTCGGCGGATTGGGGTGAGTACCGGCGCACGGAGCAGTTCCTCCACATGATGCAGGCCTCAACGCTCGAGGAGTGGAAGGACGCCATGCGCCTCCAGGCGATGAAGGAATCCAGCTTCACCTACGCCGATGCCGCCGGGAACATCTTCTACGTTTGGAACGCGGCCATGCCTGTGCTTCTCCACGCATCGGGACGTGATACGGTGGCGATTCCCATCAGCTCGCGGAGCGATGTGTGGCAGGACCTGGTGCCCTTTGACTCCTTGCCCCAGCTCCTTAACCCGGGCAGCGGGTATCTCCACAACGAGAACGACTCGTTTCACTACTCGAATCTCGAGCAGCGGATTGACGCTCCGGCCATTCCGGCGGCATGGCCGGAGCCGAGCCTCCGACTGCGCAGCCAATTGGCGCTCGAACTTCTCCGCAGCGCCGAGGGTGTGACTCTCGAGCAGGTCATCGAACTGAAGCACTCGCCGAGGATGCTGATGGCCGACCGGGTGAAGGACGACCTGGTCCGGGCCGTCCGGACCTCCGGCGCGGCTGGGGAAGTGGCCGACGCCATCGACCTCATAGAGGCCTGGGACAACACCTCGAGGGCGGACAGTCGGGGCGGCGCGCTCTTCGAGTTGTGGGTAGGTGAGTACGAGCGCCTGGGAGGAGACTACGCCCGGACGTGGGACCCTCTCGAGCCCACCACGACGCCCCGGGGGCTGGACAACCCCCAGCTAGCCGCGCAGGCCTTTGCCGCTGCCGTAGACGAGGCGACCGAGCGCTACGGAAGCTGGGACGTTGCCTGGGGAGACGTGCACAGGGTTCGCTGGGGCGAAGTGGATGCCCCGGTCAGTGGATGTCCGTCCTTCCTCGGATGTTTCCGTCACCTCGCCTTCGAGCCGGATGAGGATGGCCTGTTGCGGGCCTACAGTGGTGACGCGTGGATCCTGGCGGTCGAGTTCGATTCCATCCCCAGGGGATATTCCATCCTGGTCTTCGGCCAGACGGGCGATTCGTCGGCCGAACACTTCGATGACCAGACGGAGATGTTCTCCCGGGGTGAACTCAAGCCGATTTCCTTCACGGAGGACCAGATCGAGGCGGACCTGGTGCGGAGATACCGGCCAGGTAAGTAGCTGCCTCGAACCGCGCTCCTCGCTGGAGCGGGACTCGACCTTCCCGGGCGTCCCGGTGTATTGTTGAGCATGGACGTTCCGCGACGGCACGTCCGTGACGCCGCACACGACAGCGCGCGCCTCTCCCCCGGGGCGCCACATGGCTAGGAGCCAGGGACTCCGACCTGGCCGAACCGCAGCACGGAGGAATGTGATGGCCTACCGAATCCGCCGCGTGGAGTACTACTATACCACGGTAGAAGATCAGCCCGGCGAGGCGTACAAGATCCTGTCTCGTCTCGCTTCGCTTGGGGTGAATCTGCTGGCTTTCACGGCCGTGCCCGTGGGGCCGATCCGCACCCAGATGACCCTGTTCCCCGAGGAATCCGCCAGGCTGGAGAACGCGGCATCCGGTGCCGGAATGACACTCGATGGTCCCCACCCGGCGCTGCTGGTACAGGGCGATGATGAACTGGGCGCCCTGGTCGCCGTACACCAGCAACTGTTCCAATCGCGCGTGAACGTGTACGCCTCGACCGCGGTCACCGACGGGAAAGGCGCGTACGGATACGTCCTGTACATTCGCGCCGAGGACTATCCCAGGGCGACGGCGGCACTCGAAGTCTGACGGTCGTGGCCGGCTGCCGACGAAGTCGTAGTCGGGGTTTACCCGCGGCCCTAATCGGGGAGGCGGGATTTGGCGTCGAGCGCAGCGAGACCTTGAGCACGCGAAGCGTGCGAGTTACCCGCGGCCCTAATCGGGGAGGCGGGATTTGAACCCGCGGCCCCTGGCTCCCAAAGCCAGTGCTCTGCCGGACTGAGCTACTCCCCGTTGCGTTTCGATTGCGGCCGTCATCCTACCTTCCGCAGCTCGTGTCGGTCAAGGCAGAAGCACGATAGCGAGCCGTCATCCGCCTCCTTTCCTTCATGACAGGGGGTTGGGCTTTGCTCGTATTCCCAATTTGAGTACACTCGGTGAGGCAACATTCCCCTACAGCAGAGGACATCCATGAAGCGACGAATGTTCGTCCGGTCTACGCTTGCAGCCACAGCAGCCGTCTCCGTTCCTCGCAGTCGGTCGTTTGCCGCGCTCTTTCAGGAGGCCCCGCAGGAGCCGCCCGATGTTCCGGCCATCACCGGCGCTGGAGAAGAAATCGTTCTCCAGGGCAAGGACATCGCGGAGCTGGCGGCTCGCATGGACGGTCCCGTGCTGCTTGCTGGGGACAGCGGATACGACGAGTCCCGCCTGATCCTCAACCCGTCGTTCGACAAGTATCCGGCGCTGGTAGTCCGACCTACGGGCGTCGCCGACATCAGGGCCGCCGTCGACTTCGCCCGGAATCACGACAATCTGCTGGTCGCGGTCAAGTGTGGCGGTCACAGTGCATCCGGGAAGTCAACGTGCGACGGAGGGATGCAGATCGACCTGTCGTTGTTCCGGGATGTCCGCATCGATCCGAACGCTCGCACGGCCTGGGTCTCCGGGGGGAGTCTGCTCGGGCCGGTCGACCGTGAGGCCATGGCCTTCGGTCTGGTGACGACCATGGGCACCGTGTCTCATACGGGCGCGGGCGGGCTGGTTACGGGCGGCGGCTTCGGGCGCCTCGGGCGCAGGTTCGGTCTCTCGATCGACAACCTGCGGTCTGTCGACATCGTGACGGCGGATGGGGAGTGGCACCATGCGAACGCCAAGGAGAACAAGGATCTCTTCTGGGCGGTGCGAGGCGGCGGCGGCAACTTCGGAATCGTGACCAGCTTCGAGTTCCAGCTGCACCCCATGCAACGACAGGTTGTCGGCGGGGCCATGGTGTTTCCGATCGAGAGTGCCCGTGACCTGCTCTCCATGTATTCCGAATACTCGCACGCCTCCCCGGATGAGCTGGCGATGGGCTTCTTCGTTTCGTATCCGGACGGTCGTGACCCCGCCTGCGGCGTCGCGGTCTGCTATTCCGGTCCTGAGAACGAGGCTGAGAAGGTGCTGGCCCCGATCACGAAGGTCGGGAAGCCGGTCTTCGATGGGTTCAAGGCCATGGACTACGTGGCCTTGCAGAAGTCAGGGGATTCGGACGATCCACGAGCCCGCGCGTCGTACCTGAAGAGTGGTTTCGTGAACGAGATGTCCGGCGCGATGATCGATGACATTCTGGACGGACTCGAGGGCGGGCCAGGCCGGGACACGGCCGTGTTCTTCCAGCAGAGCGGGGGCGCGATCAGCAGGGTCCCCAGCGACGCCACCGCTTTCGCGTATCGGGACTCGATGGGGAACATCCTGAGCGCCGTCGACTGGGCACATGGGGAAGACCCTTCAGAGCACATCGCCTGGGAGCGGGCCTACTGGAAGAACCTCGAATCGTATACCAACGGTTGGTACGTCAACGACCAGCCGCTGGATGGTGGGAAGCCGGTCAACGCCAACTTCCGGGGAAACTACGAGCGTCTTGCGGCGGTCAAGAAGCAGTACGATCCAGACAATCTGTTCCGCTTGAACGCGAACATCAGGCCCTCAGCCTGATCCAGATGCGCCGGAGGGCGGCTGAAGCCGCCCTCCGCATAGCTATTTCAAGGTGTGAACCCGCCCACGGCGGGTCAGCGCTTGCCTCAGCCGCAACCCGTGCGGCTCCAGACGACTGCTACTACCACCAGGGCAAGGAGAGACAGCACCTCCGACATAATATTGCTCCGCAAAAGCGTTCTTGATCGATTCGAGAAACGGCAGGCAACATGCGGCCCACTCGCCACGGCCGCCATACCACCGTGCCATACCAACCAGGCAGGGTCCAAAAGGGTTCCCGAGGCGCGAGGCTACTCAGACCTTATCGGATGCTCTTGAGAGCCCAACCATGAGTCGCCGGACGGCAGCGGCAGCCTCGAACAGCAGCCAGAGCTCCAGGACGAAGATCGCTCCCCCTACGGCGGCGAGAAGCACCTGGTCATTCGTTACGAATCGAACCAGGTTGAGCACCATCGCCCACGTCGTCATGACCAGCAGAAACGCCATCGGGATCGCCGTAACCCAGACACGTCTTCCCAGCTTGAGCAGGAACAGTGTGAGGACCAGAAGGCTGAGTCCGGCGAGGAGCTGGTTCGTCGTCCCGAACAGAGGCCACAGACGCATCCCGCCCGCCCCTCGGTCCAGCCCGAGCGCCAGCAAGGCACAACTGGCAACGGCGATGAGCGTGCCTACCCACCGATTCTGGACGGCCTTCAGCCGGTACTCTACACCCAGTTCGGCGATGATATAGCGCTGCAGCCTCACGCTGGTATCCAGCGTGGTGGCGGCGAAACTGATCACCACCACCGCCGCGAAGATCGTGGCTACCCCGTGGGGAATCCCGATTCCTTCTGCGAGGACGCCTACCCCGTTGACGAAGGCCGTGGTAGCGCCGGTAGAGGCCGCGGCCCAGGATCCGTAGTGGGCATGCCACCCATCGATTCCGACGTAGACTGCGAATCCTGCGGTCGTCGCCAGGATCGAGGTCAGAGCCAGGGCTCCCTCGCCCAGCGCTCCCCCATATCCGACGTAGCGCGCATCCGGCTCTCGATCCAGCTGCTTCGACGACGTACCGGACGCCACGAGACCGTGGAAGCCGCTGATGGCACCACAGGCGATTGTGATGAACAGAAGGGGAAACCAACCCGGGGCGTCCGCCGGCAGGTTCGTGTTCACCGCGGGGGCCACCACCTCAGGGTTCGCGACGATCACTCCGGCGCCGATGATACCGAGGGCGACAAACAGCTGGTGCCCGTTCACGTAGTCGCGCGGCTGCAGGAGCAACCACACCGGGAGAACGCTGGCGACAAAGGTGTACGCGAACAGGATGATGATCCAGCCCACCCGCTGTCCGTCCTGTGCTGCCGCGGCGGCCGCGACCGCCGGATCCCCCGCAGCGGTGGCCAGTTGAGCGCCCGTGGGCCCCAGACCGAGGAGGTCAGGAAGTGTGAAGGGTACATACTGCCCAACCCAGATCAGGGCGTACAGAATGACCAGGGCCGCAAGAGACGGGGCAAGGATCCCGGCACCCGTTCGATAGATCAGAAAGCCCACCACCAGCGCCACAACCAGGCTTCCCCACACCGGCAGCACCGCTCCCGGATTCGCCATGAACAGGTTCGCGATGATCACCGCGAACACCGCGTTGACCATCAGGAGCAGGAAGAAGATCAGGAGCAGGAAGAGAACCCGTGCCCGATCGCCGACGATGGACTCGGCCAGCGTGCCGATCGAGTTGCCCTTGTGACGCGTCGAAATCCACAGGGTGCCGAAATCGTGTACCGCACCGGCGAAGACCGTGCCCACCACGACCCAGAGGAAAGCCGGCAGCCACCCCCAGATCACCGCGATAGCCGGCCCCACGATCGGAGCCGCCCCGGCAACGGACGTGAAGTGATGGCCGAACAGGACGTGCCGGTTCGTTGGCACGAAGTCCACCCCGTCCTCGAACTCGTGCGCTGGCGTGACAAAGTCAGGATCGAGCTGATAGATGCTGCGGGCGATGTAACGTGAGTAGATCCTGTATCCGGCGATGAAGGCGGTGACGCCGATCACGAGGAGTACGATGGAGCTCAAGCAGGGGCCTCCGTCCCGTGCGCACGGAGCAAGCCGAACAGGCTCTCCAGTTGATCCGCCCCGACGGGGTCACGGTCGAGGAGCGGCAGGTAGCCGACGGGCCAATCTTCGAAACGGATCGCGATGTCGGCAAGGTGTGCCGCTTCCCTGGCCTTACGCCGGACGAGGAACGCATCGGTGGTGGTGCCGGGAAGGAGTTGATTCACGATCACGCCTCCTACCGGAATGCCGTGCCTTGAAAGCGCCGTCATGATCCGGTGCGTCTCGAGCACGGGCAATCGCTCGGCGACGGTGACGAACAGAAACGCGGTGCGAGATGGATCACAGAGCATATCGCGCGCGTTCGAGAAGCGCTCACGTCGCTCTTCCAGTGCCTCGATCACCACATCCCTGCCCTGCGATTCAGAGCCGGCCGCCTCTCCGGCCACATTGCGCCACATCCGCCCCAGGGCGGTGACCTTCTTCCTCTGTGAGATCAGCGACCCCATCCAGGTCGTCATCAGTTCCGGGAGGGAAAGGAGACGAAGCGTCTGTCCCGAAGGGGCTGTGTCGAATACGATCCGCTCGTATCGTCGTTCGGCGATGATCCTCGCGAAGCGATCAAAGAGGGCGGCTTCCTGGGAGCCGGGCGAGGCCCGGGCAACGTCCAGCTGGCGTTCCACTTCACCGGCCAGGCGCGGCGGGACAGCGTCCGCGATGCGCTCCCGTACCTCCGCCACATAGCGCTCGGTCTCAGTGGCCGGGTCCAACTCCATCGCCCACAGATCCGACGAGACCTCCCGGGGCTCCGGCCCCAGCGTGACTTCCAGGGCGTCACTGGTCGAGTGGGCCGGATCAGTAGACACGAGAAGCGTTCGGGTGCCCTGGGCGGCTGACTCGAGGGCCCGGGCTGCCGCCAAAGTGGTCTTCCCTACCCCGCCCTTGCCGCCGAAGAACAGGAGGGGGCGTGCCATGGCCTCCTGCAGGGCCTCAAGGTGGCTCACGCCGCGCTCAGCAGCACCGGAAGCCTCCCTCCGGGGCCTCGGCCATTCCCATGCGAAGGTGCCACTCGTGGAACTGCTCCAGTACTTCCGGGAGCAGTTCAAGCGTATAGAACTGCAACGGGCTGGGCACGCCGAGCAGATCCGCGAATCCGAGCACGAACAACAGGTCCCTCTGGCGCAAATACTCGCGGTGGATCGTCATCCGGTATGGGACGAAGTAGATGCCTTCGTAGATGGCCCTCGCCGTCCGAAGGCGCCGCAGCAGGTCAGGCCCCGTACGGTCCTCCCGGTTCACGACGGCTCGCAGTCGGTCCGTACCAGGCTCACGGCACCGCGCACCTGTCCGGCGGAGACTGGAGAGCCAGGCATCCAGACACGCCCCTCCCCAACCCAATTCGACTGCGCCCGCCCCGCGCGCACGGTGAACGCCGCCCGTTCCTCGCCCGTGACCAGACGGACCCAGACCGAATCCGATGCGGGGGACGCCCAGATCGCCTCGTGCAGCAGCGGCTGCGCTTGACCGGGGACAGCGATGGAGAAGATGGATTGCCCGGCTCGGCCCGCCGGTTCGTCGCGAGTCAGTTCCAGCGTCCCTGGCAGATAGCCCGTTTCAGGCGACCAGGAAAACTCGAGCCGATAGCACCCGACGACGTCCGAGGTCGGCGCGACGCGAACCTCGGGGATGGAGTGCCACGGATCGATCGGGGGGCGAACGGACTTGGCCCTGGAATCACGACTACGGTCCTCCGCGGCCGGTGCCATGACCCCGTCCGCCCCTCCCTGGTCCGCATCCACCTCAGACTCGTCGGCGGCATCTGCGGGAGCTTGCTCACGAGCCACTCCTCCCTGGGCCCGCAACTCCACCGGAGCGGTCTCTTCGGCTCGAGGAGCCGCGGCAGCCTTCGAGGGTTCCTCGCTGGCTTCGGCCAGGCGGTCCTTCCGCAGACCGAGTTCCTTCGACTCGGCCTCTCCCACCGCGTCGTCCGCAAGAAGCTCCGCCGCGTTCTGACGGGCGGCTTCCGAATCAACGGCGGGGCTGACTGCTTGCACCTGTCCCTCGTGGAACGGGTCCGTCCAGCCCTTTTCTTCGAGCACGGCCCGCCCGATCCAACCGGCCCCGAGGGCGAGGGCGATCGTTGCCGCCCAGCCAAGCCGCTGGGGCGACAGCCATCCCATTCGCACCCGGCCGCTCCGGGAAGCCGACGGCTTTGGCTCGCCTGCCCCGGCCCGAGCTCGTTGCTGGATCTGCTCGAAGGGTGGTGCCGATCCGAGAGGAATGACCGACTCCAGGATCTCTCCTGCAGCATCGCGCAACGCGCGAGCATCTTCGAGGCGCGCGGCGCAGTCCGAGCACGCTTCGAGGTGGAGACGGACGGTACGCCCCTCCTCCGAGCCCTCGGGGATCGCACCATCAATCCAGGCATGCAGCTGGCCTTCAGGGATGTGTGGCATTCTGGTCCTCTCCCGTCCTGTGCGCGTCGACCAGTCGCCGACGCGCCCTCGAGAGGGTCGTTCCGATAGCTCCGCGAGCCAGCCCCGTCTGCTCAGCGATCTCGTCATAGCTCAGCCCTGCGTCCCACAGCAGCAGGACCTCGCGATCCCTCTCGCTCAATCGATCGAGAGCCGCCTCGACGGCCTGGTGTCGCTCCGTGCGCTCCATCTCCTGATCCACATCCTCCGCAACGCGGTCTGACTCTTCAACCCGAACCAGCGCCAGTTGGCGTCGTCGGCGAATCGCCGTACGGGCCTCGTCGCGCGCCAGATTGCGTGCTACCGAAAACAGCCACGCCCGAGGCTGCTCCGGATCGTGTCGAAGGGCCCGCACGAAGGTCTCCTGAACGAGGTCGTGCGCCCGGTCCTCCTCCCACACCATGCGGTACAGGAAACGCACCAGGTCGTCGTACGACGCCTCGTAGATCGCCGCCCAATCGGTTCCCAAGCCGGTCCTCGTTCTCGAAGTGTCCCGCAATGCTGACTGAACATACATCTCGGGAGTCCGAAGGGCCCGGGTCAAGTCCTGCGCCCCTGCCATCTTCGACGGTTCGAGCCCGGCAAGCGGATGAGACAGGCCACCGATCCGGAGCAGGGAGGAGGTATCTCACAGT
Organism: Gemmatimonadota bacterium; assembly: GCA_049668445.1. Taxonomy (GTDB): domain Bacteria; phylum Gemmatimonadota; class Gemmatimonadetes; order Palauibacterales; family Palauibacteraceae; genus Benthicola. Next base: position 60,434 of record JBATJK010000299.1, on the reverse strand, counting down.
CTCTGCGGGTGGTTGGCTGGCCGCCAACTCGGCAGCCCGGGGCGGCGACTCCGGATTCGTGGGTACCGAACAGGCACACATCAAGAGCCCAGCAGAAGAGATCAGCGTGACTCGGAAAACGGTTTCCGTCGAGTGCATCGTATCCCTCGCGTCATCGGTGGACAGTTCGTTCCTGCTCCTGATGACGAACCAGGTGACGGGGGTTGCACAGCCGAACCCGACGACGTTCGCCGGGCCCGGGTCCAGGGAGGGGTCAGTTCACGGCAGGTACTGGCTGGGAATTGGCTCGGATTCGGTCTCGCCCTGCCAGAAGATGTTCACGATCCACCAACGCCGACCGTCGAACATGAGCTGGAAACTGTTGATCCCGCGGGTGAACGGCTCGCCATCGGCCTCCCTCCGCGACTCGTACGTGCTGAACGCGTGGGCGATATGCCCATAGCTCTCGGCCACCTGGTGGATCTCGACCTCGAAGAAGGCATTCTCCGCAAACCAACCCGTCGCCCCCTCGATCCACTCCTCGACGTCCATGTAACGAAAACCGTATCCGCCCTCTGGATTCGGGAACGACGGAGTCAGCTGGGCCCCCGGCAGGAATAGCGAGCGCATTCGATCCCAGTCCCGCTCAGCGCCGGCCGGCCCGGAGATCACGTCGTAGACCGCCGCAATGATGGCGTCGGCGGACTCGACGTCCCCCGGGGCGGCGGAGGGAGGGCTCTCCTGCGCCAGCAAGGATCCCGGCAGCCCGGACAGGAAGACCAGCGCGAGTGCGCCGCGAGTGAACGTCTTCGGTCCAATACTCATCGAAGCGACTCCTGGGATTCAAGAGGTTCCAGCCAACGACGAAACGACCGGATCGCCTCCGCCCTGTGGCTGATCGCGGCCTTCACCTCCGGCGGTAGTTCGCCAAACGTCTGGCCGTACTCGGGAAGGAGGAACAGTGGATCGTACCCGAACCCTCCGCGGCCCCTCTCTGCCCGGGTGATCCTCCCGTCCACCCGGCCTCCGACCACCAGAGTACGGTCGGCTGTCACGCAAGCCAGAGCGCACCGGTAGTGCGCGCTTCTCTCGGCGTCTTCTACCTGTTCGAGCAGCCGCAGGAGGCACTGGTTGTTCGCCGCATCCTGATCCGCCCCCTCCAGCCCGTGATCGGCCGCGAAGCGCCGGGACCTTACGCCAGGTCCTCCCTCGAGGGCATCTACGCAGAGGCCGGAATCATCCGCCACGACGTCCATCCCCGTGTGCATCCGGTAGAACCGGGCCTTGGCCAGTGCATTCTGCTCAAACGTCCCGAATATCTCGACGTCGTCTTCGCCCGGCAGGCGGGCGATTCCAATATCCCGAAGGGAAGAGACCTCAAGGGGCAGTCCCTCGAGGAGCTCCACGATCTCACGAACCTTGTGGGCGTTGCGCGTCGCGAGAAGGAGCTTCCGTTGGACCACCGGAGGCACCTTCTACTCGCCCGCCAACGGACTTCCGATGGTCATCGTGGGGCCGGACTCCGTCGTGGTCCCGATGGAGCCAGCACCGTCCAGCGTCAGAAACAGCAACAGAACCGGCAGATACAGCAAGGAAACACGGAAGAGCCCCCGTGCTGCGGGAGAATCGGCTCTGGCCGCAAAACGGATAGCGCTCGCCAGGTAGGCGCCCGTGAGAAGGAGGGCCGCAAAGGCGTAGAAACCGCCGGCAAGGCCCAGGAGTACGGGGAGCAGGCTCGTGGGCAGCAGCGCCAGGGCGTACAGCACAGACTGGTGCCTCGTCTGCCTCCCGGCGGGATCTGACACCCCGAGCATCTTCAAACCGCCCCGCCGGTAGTCCTCGCTGTACATCCATGCGAGCGCCAGGAAGTGCGGAAGCTGCCAGAAGAAGAGAATCCCGAACAGCGCCCACCCCCCGGGGTCCAGAGATCCTGTGGCAGCCGTCCAGCCGCCGAGGATTGGCAGGGCTCCCGGCACCGCACCCACGAGCGTGGAAAGAGACGAGACTCTCTTCATGGGCGTGTACACGAGGATGTAGCTCAGGAGCGCAAGTACGGCGAGAAGTGCCGTGAGCGGATTCACGAATACGGCGAGGATGCCCACACCCAGGGCCGATAGCGCGATCGAGAACCACGTCGCGGCTGCCGGGGTCACTCTTCCGGTGGGAAGCGCCCTGCCCCGCGTACGCTGCATCATGGCATCGATGTCGCGTTCAATGACCTGGTTGAGTGCGCTCGTTCCACTCGCTACCAACCAGATTCCTACCGAGGCCGCCAGGAGAGTCCAGCCGTCCACGTCTGCACGGGATCCCAGCAGGAAACCAGCCCCGGAGGTGATCAGTACCATCAGGGTAATGCGTGGCTTCGTCAGCGAGAACAGGTCCCCCGGCCCGTTAAGATGTCCAGAAGGCGGCGTCCCGGACGCGTCCGTCACCTCTGCCTCGTCTCCCATCAATCCACTCCCCCGGCCTGGATCCTGTGAGCCAGTCCCGAGCTGGAAAGACCGGCCTCGAGTTCGACGAGCACGACGTCTCCGCCCGCCCGCCGAACCGCCGCCGCGCCCGCGATCTGGTCCTCCGAGTAGTCCGTCCCCTTGACCAGCACATCCGGCAGAAGCTGCGAGATGATCTCCTCCGGTGTGTCCTCCTCGAACACCGTCACGGCGTCGACGAAGCGGATGGCCGCGAGAATCGCAGCCCTGTCCATCTCCGATTGATACGGCCGAGCCTGCCCCTTCAGGCGACGAGTGGATTCGTCGGAGTTTACCCCCACAACGAGCCGGTCACCCAGGGACCGAGCGGCCTGGAGGGATGCAACGTGGCCACGGTGCAGCAAGTCGAATACTCCGTTCGTGAACACGAGTCGGTAGTCGCGAGGACGCCCGTGCAGTCGCACGATCTCCTGCCGGTCCAGTATGGGCGCGGCGAGGGGCTTATCGCTCGACGTCGACCCGGCAGCTGCCGACTCAGAAATGGGTGTCCTCCAGTTCCTCGATCGACGGAGCCACCGGTTGCGGCTGACGGGCGAAGAGAATCTTCAACACGGGCGGTACGACGAACGTCGAGAGGATGACCATGATGAGGATGGCACTATACACCTCGCCGGAAAGGATGCCGGCGGACAGGCCAATGGCGGCAAAGATCAGACCCACCTCTCCCCTCGGAACCATACCCACACCGACCACCAGCTTACTGATACCCGCCCGTCTCACCGCCAGGCCGGAGACCAGCTTACCGAAGATGGCCACCGCGGTGAGGATGAGGCCCACGACCAGCACGGCCCCGTCGAAGTCGGCAGATCCGGGGATGAACAGGTGGACGTTGACGGGTGCCCCTACGACGACGAAGAAGATCGGTGTGAACACATCGGCGACCGGCTCGATCTTCTCGACCACCGAGTCGAACTGATTCGTGGACGAAAGGACCAGGCCAGCGGCAAAGGCGCCGATGATCATCGCGGAGCCCGCCCAGTCGGCGAGGGCCGCGATACCCAGGGCGAAGCAGAACGCGGTCACCAGGAGAACACCTCGCACGCGCATCTTGTCCACCGCGTCGAACAGGATCGGTGCGAAGCGGTTTCCGATCACCACCGCGAGCACCAGGAAGCCGACCGCGAAAATGAAGATCTTGCTGATCGCGAACAGGCCAACCGCCGCCCCGGAGGCAAGACCCGCCACCACCGCCAGGATCACAATCCCGAGGACATCGTCGATTACGGCGGCTCCGATGATGATCCGGGCTTCCGCGGTATGCATCCTCTCGAGGTCCGAGAGTACGCGCGCGGTGATCCCGACCGAGGTGGCCGTCAGGGTCGCCCCCACGAAGATGCAGACTATGACGAAGCTGATGCCCTCGGGTGTGACCCCGATGCTCGGATTCGCCATGTACCAGTAGAGGAACCCAAGCCCGAACGGGAAGATGACCCCGATCAGGGCGACCGCCGACGCGGTACGCCCGACGCTGAACATCTCCTTGAGGTCCGTCTCCAGGCCGATCTCGAACAGCAGTATCGAGACCCCGATTTCGGCGAACACGTGAATGATTTCGTACATCTCGGTGCCGGCGTCCGGGATGACGCCCAGTACGCTTCCGCCGAGAATGACGCCGGCCACGAGTTCTCCGAGGACCGCGGGTTGTCCCCTTCTCTCGACCAGTTCCCCGAGGAATTTCCCCGACAGCAGTATGACGATGAGAATGAAGAACACATCGCGGATTTGAACGCCGTGCCCCTCGGCATCATCCTGAGATTCAGCCGACGCATGCCCTCCCTCCGCCCCGTCGCCCGGGCCCTCGGCCTCCTGCCGGGCGCTGACACCGGCCCAGTGCCCGATCGCACCGTAGGCTACGTGTGTGGAGGCTGCTGCAGGCTCGTCAGGGCGCGCCGCATCGTCCCGGGCCCCGGAGAGCGTTCCTCCCGGGCTACCGAGCAGGAACCAGAATCCCACCAGCAACATCGCGAGCCGCCGCAGGCGCAACCATCCAGAGAGCGGCCGGCGGGTTACCATTGTGACTGCGCTCCGTCCACGATTTTCCGCACCAGGTTGTCCAAGGCGACGTCCTGTCCCGTTGATTCACCTGCAGGATCCGCCGGGCTGTACTCCCCTTGCCCGTTGACCCCCGTGCCGTTCCAGATGATCTCGTTCTTGCTCCGGTCGATGATCTGAATTTGCGCTACGATGTCCACCCTCCTCTGGAACACGGCCGCGCCCACATCCTCCACGCCCTGGAAGTTCATCGCCGTGTCCGTATAGCGCGTGAGCTCGGCCACGATCGTGGCATCGGCCTCTGCCTCGGCGGCCAACTGCACGCCAAGGTTGCTCCGCACCGCCTCGAGCAGCTTGTCGGTGAAGGTCTCCGTGAGCCCGAACTGCGTTGTCCTGTTCTCGATCGGCGGGATGTAGACCGTCTCGATGTGAGAGGGCAGCCCTCCGCCTCCGGAGAACGTGTAGTTGCACCCGATCGAGCTCGAAGCCAGAGCCAGGACCAGGAGTCCCCGGACGAACGTCGCGCGGCTACTGAACAAGCGGCAGGTCGTAAGCATGCGCGGGATGGCTCTCCTCGTGATTCGTGATTTCCTCGACCCGCCATCGGACCCGGCTGTGTTCCTCCAGGTTTCGGTACTCGGCCTCGCTCGGCCAGGAGGTACTGCCCTCCCATTCGAGGTTCACCCGTTGAACGGTCCGTCCTCGTACGCGCTCTTCGACCCGCCTCAACTGACCATCTCGAACGTAGAAGTACACCTTTCGCTCCGGCCCTCCTCCGTATACGAGAACCGAGTCGGCCCCGGCTACGAAGCCCTCGGCCCGCGCATCCCCCGGCCGGAACAGGCCCGCCATGGCGTAGACGAATTCCAGGCCGGGAATCTCCACGTCCTCGATCTCACCCAGGCTCCGCAGTTCCCCGTTCGCAACGGCAATCGCCATGGCCACGTCCCCGGACGTGAAGAGGTCGACCCGGAGACTGTCCGGAGGGTTGTACCGGCCGACCCCATCTCCGCCGATATCGCCACGACGGTCCGCGTAGCGCCAGTCGAAACGTAGCGTCACGGGGACCGTAGCTCCGGTCTCGTAGCGGACCCTCCCTGCCAGATCCGCCGGGTTGGCGATGGGCGGTCCACTCTCGATCGCATTCAGACATCCGGCCAAGCCCAGCGTAACAAGACCGAGAGGAGCGATGCCAGTGCCAATTCTCCGGCTCAGCGAGCTGCTACGCCGAGTCGCGCGGAAGCTACGGAGCCTCCGAACGGCGAGCAAGAAAAAAATGCCGTTCAGGCCGGATCCCGGACTCACTCGTCAGGCCAGTCGAATTCGGCTGCCAGCAGCACTTCCAACACCGAGATGAGGTGCGGCGGAATGCGCCGGGGTCTCCCCTCGGTGTCCGTGCAAACGAGCCGCGTGCTCCCTGTGGCGAGGGCTTCCCCCGTATCAGCACGGGCTGCCAGGTAGGAAAAGGTCACCGTCCGACTCCGCACCCGGCTCACCCGGGTAAAGACATCCACCGCTTCGTCATAACCGGCCGGGCTCCGGTACTCGATCTCCACGTTCGAAACGGGCAGCTTGACGCCCTGCCGCTCCATCTCGGCATACGCCACTCCGGCCCCACGAAGCAGCTCTGTGCGCCCGAGTTCGAACCACGCGAGGTAGTGCATATGGTGCGCTCGCCCCATCTGATCCGTCTCCGCGTAGCGGACACGGAGACGCGTTCGCGCGCCGGCAGTGGGATCTGGGCTCATGTCGTCCCTCGCGGAAGATAGAACAGGCGTACGCTGGACCGTTTCACGTTCGTCAGCGGCACTCTATACTTGGCGGCATGGAAAGGTCCAGTATCGTCATCTCCGACGCCCACCTTGGAGCGGCTCCGGCGGACAGCGAGTCCGCGGTAATGGCGTTCCTCTCCGGGGTCCCGGATATCGCCGAAGATCTCCTGATCAACGGCGATCTGTTCGATTTCTGGTTCGAGTATGACACCGTGATCCTGCGTCGTCACTTCCCCGTGCTTCGCGTGCTGGCGGACCTCGTCGACGCGGGGGTCCGAATCCGGATGTTGGGCGGAAACCACGACTCTTGGGGCGGGCGATTCCTGACGGACGAGATCGGAATCGAACTCCTCGACGGACCCGTCCGGACCGAGCTGGGAGGGCTCAGAGCCTACGTAGCCCACGGCGATGGCCTCGGCGGGGGCGACTGGGGCTACAGGGCCCTCAAGGCCGTAATCCGGAGCCGGCCGGCGCGTGCTGCCTTTCGGCAGCTCCATCCCGATTGGTCCGCCCGTCTGATTCGTCTGGTCAGCCGCACGGAGAGTCGGCATGGAAGGCCTGACGACCCGGGGAGTGATAAGCGCTCCGAGAGACTCAGGACGCTGGCGAAGGAACTCCTGGCTTCGGATCCCGATCTCGACCTCGTGGTGTTCGGACACTGCCACCAGCCGGAGCTCCTCGAGGTGGACCATGGGCGCTTCTATCTGAACTCCGGGGATTGGCTGCACCACTGCACCTGGGCCGAGGTCTCGCGAGACGGGATCGAACTCAACCGGTGGAATCCACGCTGACCATCTCCAGGTGCTCCACCTCTTCTCCAAGAAGCCGCCGGGCCAGAAGGTCGAACCGGGCAGCTTCGTCGGTGACATAGTAGCGAGCAGGCCCCGGCATTCCCGAGGCGTTCGCGATGCCCTCGGAGATCAGCAACCGCTCGAGTGCTGCAGCGGTAGATTCGGCCGAGTCAATGAGGCACACATCTTCTCCAACCACCCGTGCCAACAAGGGCTTCAGGAGGGGATAGTGCGTGCACGCCAGGACGAGAGTGTCGATTCCCTGTTCCAGCAGTGGACCCAGATAGCGCTCCGCCGCCAGCCGGGTGACCTCATCCTCCGTCCAGCCCTCCTCGACGAGCGGCACAAACAGCGGACACGCCTGTTCGAACACCAGGGCGTCCGGCCGATGCGAGTGAATCACCGTGTTATAGGCCCGGCTTGAGATCGTTCCTCGCGTACCGATGACACCGATTCGTCCTGCCCTCGAGGCACTCGCCGCCGCGCTCCCTCCCGGCTCTACCACACCGAGCACGGGGACACCCGCCCTCGCCTCGACGTCGGGGAGAGCTCTCGCCGTGGCCGTGTTGCAGGCTATCACGACGGCCTTGACTCCCTTTCCCAGGAGAAAGTCCGTAGCCTCGATAGCGTAACGTCGGATGGTCTCAGCAGCCTTCGGACCGTATGGCACCCTGGCCGTATCCCCGAGGTACACCGTCGCCTCGCCGGGCAAGCGCTCCCTGATCGCGCGCAGCACAGTCAGTCCCCCGAGACCCGAATCGAACACCCCGATCGGAGCCGACCCGGCGCTGGCACCCGCAGTCCCGTTCATCTACGGCCCCCCTACCGGGACGGAGTATTGCAGGGCCACACCGGGGGACCCATCGGGAGGCGGGACGACGGCACCTTCGAAACCCCAGAAGTGCGTCGACACCCAGGCATCGACACCCGCGAAGAGAGCCCAGAATACGGCCATGACGATCCAATCCTCCTTCTGGTCCTTCCGGGCTGACGCCAGCTCCTCATCACCCGCCCGCTCGGCGGCCTCCAGCTTCGTCTGCGTCTTGTAGATCATCCAGAGGGACGTGGCTTCCATCGTGAAGTAGAACGCTCCACGCACCGGTTGATTCACGGTGGCCTGGCCCCACCCCGGGAGAATCAGACTTCGAAGGAATGCCCCCATCGGTGTTACCGGTGGACCCGCTGAATCGGTGCCTGCTGCCGGGACTTCAGATGCGAAGGGCCGTATGGAGTCCGGCGGCGGCGGAACTGAATCCTGACTCTGCAAGGCTTCGACCGGCAGGACAGAGTCCTGCTCGACCGGCTCCTGACCCCGCAGTGCTCCCCTCGATGAGAGAATGAGCAGCACCGCGAGAGCCAGTGCAGGCAAGTGGCGGGAGCGTGTGGGAGTCGAACCCACCCAGGGCGCTTTTCGCGCCCCGCGACGGTTTTGAAGACCGCAGGCGACACCGGCCGCCATCCGCCCCCCCTGTTCCGTATCCCTCAGTCCTGGTTCGATGAACCTCAGGACCTGTAGGCCACCACGTCGATCTCGACGCGAGCCCCCTTGGGAAGACCTGCTGCCGCCACGGTCGAACGTGCCGGGTACGGTTTCGTGAAGTATTTTTCGTATATGGCGTTGACCAGTGGGAATTCACCCATGTCCGCAAGGTAGACCGTCGTCTTGACGACGTCTCCGAACGTCAACTCCGCCTCCTCCAGAATCGCCGCCAGATTTCGGAATACCTGGGTCGCCTGGGACTCAACGTCCTCACCCGCGAAGTCCGGGGTGCCGGGAATCAGCCCGATCTGCCCCGCCGAGAAGAGAAACCCTCCCGCTTCGACAGCCTGAGAGTAGGGGCCGATGGCCGCCGGGGCCCGGTCAGTATGCAGTGCTCGCATCGCGTGTTCTCCGGTTGAGCTACTCAGAATCAGAACAGGCCTTCGATCCGCCCATCCGCGTGGATCTTCATTCCCTCCGCCGCCGGCCGAGCCGCCAGGCCAGGCATCGTCATGACATCCCCCGTCAGAGCTACGACGAACCCGGCACCAGCCGAGATGCGGAACTCGCGAACCGTGATGTCGAAGCCACGTGGTCGCCCAAGCAGAGTCGGGTCGTCACTCAGCGAGTACTGCGTCTTGGCGACGCAAACGGGCAGGTCGCCCAGACCGTTCTCTACGATCTGCTGGGCCTGCTTTGCGGCAGCCGGAGTCATGTTGAGATCGTCCGCCCCATACACCCTGGTGGAGATGGTCTCGAGCTTCTCACGGAGGCTGAGGTCAGTCGAGTACAGAGGCTGGAAGTCAGCCTCTCCCTCGTTCAACACAGTCAGCACTTCTTCTGCCAGCTCGATGCCACCCTCTCCGCCCCTTGCCCAGATGTCGCAATCGGCGTAGCGCACCCCTGCCGCCCGGCACATCGAAGCCACCATCTCGACGTCTTCGTCAGTGTCGTCAGCGAACCGGTTGATGGCCACTACCACGGGCACGCCGAACTGACGCACGTTCTCCACGTGAGCCATCAGATTCTGGAAGCCCGCATCGACATCGCCCGTCACCGTCACGTGGTGCTTCATGGCCCGCAGTGTGGCCACCACGACCGCGGCCTGAGGCTCGAGGCCGCCCATGCGGCACTTGATGTCGAAGAACTTCTCGGCACCGAGGTCGGAGCCGAAGCCTGCCTCGGTCACCACGATGTCGCCCAGCCGCGTGCCGGCCTTGGTGGCGATCAGGGAGTTGCAGCCATGCGCGATGTTGGCAAACGGCCCGCCGTGAATGAGAGCCGGCCCGCCTTCGATGGTCTGCACGAGGTTGGGGGCCAGCGCGTCCTTCATCAGCAGAGCCATGGCCCCGCCGATGTTGAGGTCCCCTGCCCGCGCGAACGATCCATCCGGACGCGTCCCCAGAACGATCCGGTCGACTCTCTCTTCGAAGTCGGCCAGGTCCTTGGACAGGCAGAAGATGGCCATGATCTCGGACGCCGCTGTGATCGTGAACCCGTCCTCACGGGGAAGTCCCTGCATGGGACCGCCGAGGCCAATCACGATGTTGCGCAGCGAACGATCGTTCATGTCCACCGCACGCCGCCAGTTGATCTTACGAGTGTCTACGCCGATCGAATTTCCGCGCTGCAGGTTGTTGTCGAATACCGCGGACAGCAGCGAGTGCGCAGAAGTGATGGCGTGGAAGTCACCCGTGAAGTGCAGGTTGATCTCCTCCATCGGCAGAACCTGGGACCATCCACCGCCCGCGGCCCCGCCCTTGATTCCGAACACGGGCCCCAGGGAGGGCTCGCGGAGGCACAGCATCGTGCTCTTCTCCAGCCGCCGAAGCGCCTGCGCCAGGCCCACGGCTACGGTCGACTTCCCCTCTCCCGCGGGCGTGGGGGTCATTCCGGTGACGAGAACGACCTTCCCTTTCTCGGGCCGGTCCTGAAGGGCCTCGGGGGTGATCTTGGCGATGGTGTGGCCGTAAGGGCGCAGGTCCCCTGCTCCCAGTCCGATCTCGCCCGCGACGTCGAGAATGGGCCTCAGTGTCGCCTTCTGTGCGATATCGATATCGGTAGGCATTCTTCAGCTCCCTGTTCTATGAAGTGCTTCCGGAGGTTTCAGAAAAGATCCTCCGGTCCAGCGCCTGCACCAACTCTGCAGCCGTGACCGGCACGGCCCCCAACCTGGTCACCTCTATGCCTGCGGCCAGGTTAGCCAGGTACGCAGCCTGGCCGACGGAGGCACCCGAAAGGAGGCTCACGGCCAGCACCGCGGTAACGGTATCGCCCGCCCCCGTCACATCAAAGACCTCTCGAGCCTCCGGAGGCAGCAACCGCGTCTCGGCGGACGCCTCGACGAGAAGCATACCCTCCTCACCCAGCGTGAGGAGCAGACAGTCGCACTGCAACCGGTCAAGGAGCGGGTGGAGCGTGACCTCGTCTCTAGGCGCCTTCTCGAGCCCCAGCGCAGCGGCGAGTTCCCGCGCGTTCGGCTTGAATATCGTGGTCCCCGGGAAATCAAAGAAATGTCTGAGCTTCGGGTCAACCACGGACGGGATTCCCCTCTCTCTGGCTCGCGCGAGCAGTGCGCGCGACAGGGCACCGTCGACCACACCCTTGTCGTAGTCTTCGATGACCAGCGCATCTGCCCACTCGACCGCTTCCAGGGCCCTCTTGGCCAGGCGCTCGTGATCGTCCTCGGCCATGGGCGCAGGATCCTCATGGTCCACCCTCAACATCTGTTGATGGCGTGCGAGGATCCGTGTCTTCCGGGTGGTGGGTCTTCCGGCCATCGGTATGAGATCGCCGGAGCCGACACCAGCCTGGTCCAACCGTTCCGCAAGGAGCGTGGCCGAATCGTCAGAACCCACCGCGGCCACGAGGCGACACTCCCCTCCCAATGCGGCCACGCCTGCCGCAACGTTCGCGGCACCGCCCGGCGCTGCGGTTTCGGTTTCCACACGGACGACGGGGACCGGGGCCTCCGGCGATATCCGGTCCACGGAGCCACCGAGGTAGACGTCGAGCATGGCGTCACCTACGACCAAGACTCGGCCGCCGCGGGCCTTCGCGAAGAGGCGCTCGGCTTCGTCTTTCGCTACCAACGGAGAGTGTGGGAGCACGATATCGTCTTGCGTCCGATCTAGATCCCGGGTAACCTGCCGCGAAGGACTGCCCGCCGCAGGAAAGCGGCGAAGAATATCGGTCCTGCGGTCTGTTTTGACACGTCATCGTCGAGCAGGACGCGCGTCGCGCGAAACTAGTCGCAGGGCGCAGGGGAGTCAAAGCCCGGGAGATCGTCGGCCCGTCATGAGCTTGAGCGAAACAGCCCGCACTCCGCTGCGCTATGTCAACGACACCCTCAAGGGTTGGGCACTCCACACTCAGGAGTACTTCCGCCTGCTCGTCCGCTCGCTCCATGGCAGCGTCTCGCGGCCTTTTTATAGCCGCGATCTGGTAGTTCAGATGGACGCGATCGGGGTCGGTTCCGTCGGGATCGTGCTGCTCACCGGCCTGTTCACCGGAATGGTCCTCGCTCTGCAGTCCGCCGTGGAGATGAAGCAGTTCGGGGCCACCATCTACATCGGCCGCCTGGTTGGTGCGAGCACGATCCGGGAACTCGGTCCGGTTCTCACGGCTCTCATGGTGACCGGCCGGGCCGGGTCGGGGATGGCCGCGGAGATCGGAGCCATGAAGGTCACAGAGCAGGTCGACGCGCTCTACACCATGAGCGTCGACCCCGTGCGCAAGCTGGTGGTTCCGCGCTTCGTGGCCGCGATCGTGTGCCTCCCCCTGCTCACGGTGATTACGGATGTGGTGGCGATCCTGGGAGGGATGCTGATCGCAGTCGTGAAACTGGATCTCACGATGGATCTCTACATGCGGTCGGTGTACCTGACGCTGGCCGAGACGGGCTACATCTTCCGCTACGTTCCGATCGACCTGTTCGCCGGCCTGCTGAAACCGGTGTTCTTCGGAGCGATCATCGCGATCACCGGCTGCTATTTCGGACTGAAGACCAGCGGCGGCACGGAGGGCGTGGGACGGGCCGCAACCAGGGCGGTGGTGACCACGTCGGTGTTCATCCTTGCGACGGACTACTTCCTGACCCAGGTGCTCATCGCGTTGTTGATCGAATGACACAGGACTCGCGCGACCTATGGGACTCACAGATGCGGAGGGAACTCCGCGAGGAGGTCCGCAAGGCGCTTGCGGACCTGGGCGACGAGTCGACCCTGCCTTCGGTGGCGGGTCCGGTCGTGGAGCTGGAGGATCTCTTTCTGCAGTTTGGAGACCACACCGTCCTCAGGGGGGTAAGCCTCGATCTGAAACGTGGCGAGACCCTGTCCGTTCTCGGAGGGTCGGGTGCCGGCAAGTCAACGATTCTGCGGTTGATCCTGGGCCTCTCCCTTCCCGACTCGGGACAGGTCCTGGTCGAAGGACACGACATCGCGAATGCGCCCCTGACCCAGGTTCTAGCGCTCAGACGCAATATGGGCATGGTGTTTCAGGAGGCGGCGCTGTTCGACTCCTTGAGCGTGTACGACAACGTGGGCTTCTATCTCCACGAGCACACCAGTCTATCGGAGGATGAGATCCGACGCCGTGTGCGAGAGTCTCTCGAGCTGGTCGATCTCGAACCCGATCAGGTTATGGAGTTGCTGCCGGCTGAACTGAGCGGGGGGATGAAGAAGCGCGTGGGGATTGCGCGCGCAGTGGTGCATCGCCCGAGGATTCTACTCTACGACGAGCCGACAAGCGGGCTGGACCCGATCACTACGAGGACGATCAACGACCTGATATCGAAGTTGCAGACGGAGCTCGATGTAAGCTCGATCGTCGTCACACACGACATTCGGTCGGCCTTCCGCATCAGTAATCGTGTCGCTCTATTGTTCGAGGGGGTCCTGGTGTTCGTCGGTGGACCCGAGGAGATGGTGGCGTCAGAAGACGAGTACGTGCGTGAGTTCCTTCGATAGATGGCGCGGGCCCGCGGGGCCGGCGCCTGACCGGGAGTAGCCGTGAGAAGAGGTGCGGTAGTGACATGGGAGCAGGTCCGGGTCGGCCTGCTGATTCTCGTGGCCCTCAGCGTGCTCTCGGTGGGAGTGTTCCTCGTGGGCGACACCGGCAACGTCTTCGGTGAGCGGTATCGCCTCGTGACGCTCGTTCGCTCCGCCTCGGGCCTGGTACCCGGGGCAGCGGTTCAGCTGGCCGGTCAGACCGTCGGGCAGGTGGACGATATTCGGTTCATCGCCCCCGACAAGCGACCGGAGAGCCGCGAGGCCGTGGCCATCTGGCTGGCGATCAATGTCGACGTCCAGGACCAGATCCGGGAGGACTCCCGGGCCCAGGTGAGAACTCAGGGCCTGCTGGGAGACCGGCTCATCGATATCCGGCCGGGCAGCTCAACGTCGCGGGTTCTGCAGCCGGGTGACACCGTCGCTTCGGCGGCTTCACTCGACTATGACGCCCTCCTGGCCGAGGGTGCGGAGGCGGTCGGCGATCTGACGGATGTCGCCCGGAACCTGTCGAGCCTGACGCGTGGGCTGCTCGAGGGCCGCGGCACGCTGGGGCAACTGGTCGTCGACGAACAGCTCTACGATCGAATGGTGGGCCTGGCCGAGAGCCTCGATACCCTGGTAGCGTCCGCCGCGTCCCCGGACGGCGCCCTGATGCGCATGCTTACCGACGACACGCTCTATGCTGCGGTCCGCTCGGCGGTCACGTCCTTCGACACCCTGACCCGGTCCGTCGTCGAGGGAGAGGGCACATTGGGCCAGCTTGTTCGTTCGGACAGTCTGTATCGGGAGCTCACCGGCACGGTGTCGCGTGCCGACTCCCTGCTCGCCGGCTTACTGGCCGGCGAGGGATCGGCCGGGCGCCTGTTCGGTGATGAGGAACTCTACGAAGAGCTGCTTCGAACGCTCGTCGAACTGAATGGAATGCTGGAGGATGTGCGTCGAGATCCGGCTCGGTTTGTGCCTGAAATTTCGGTATTCTGACGTCGCGAGGGCCCGGTCAGGCCGCGCCCTCGCTCAGGTCGTGCAGTGTCTCAAAGGTCAGGACTTTGTACCGTATTCGGCCGTTCGGCAAAGGAACATCGACCTCGTCGCCGTCACCCTTCCCCAGCAGTGCCTTCCCGATTGGAGACGCCATCGAGATCTCGGCCTTCTCGAAATCGAGATAGTCTCCGAACGCGAGGGTGTACCTCTCGACCGTATCGTCATCGAGATCCAGCACCTCGACACGGGAGCCGAATCCGATCCGGTCTTCGGGAACCGCCTCCAGGTCGATATCACTGATTTCGCCAAGACGGCGCGCGATATGATCCAACCTCGCCCGCACGAACTGCTGCCGCTCGAGCGCAGCGGTGTATTCAGAGTTCTCGCTTAGATCACCCTGGGCAACGGCCTTTTCAATCTCGTTGGGGAGTACCACGTTGAGCTCATGAAGCAGAGCCTCGGCCTCCCCATTCAGTCGGTCCAGAAGTTCGTCGAGCACGTCAGCTATCTCCTTGCGTCCGAAGGCGGAACGACCCAAGTGCGATCCGCAGTGGGCCCCGCGAACATGGCGGGCCCAAAAAACAAAAAACTCCGCGCCCCGGCCTGAAGCCGGAGCGCGGATGGATGATGGAGGTGCCGGGAATCGCACCCGGGTCCGCGAACCCTTCCCCCCTGGTCTCTACGTGCGTATTCAAGGATCAGATCTCGCCGGCGACAAGGCTCCTTGACGGCCTGTCGTCAGCCAGCCACTGGTGGCTCTCGCCATCTCGTCTACGCAGCCCGTGGCTTGCTGCGGAAACCAGCCCGAATTATCGGCGCTCCCTGAACCGCCTCGGGCGGGCTGCTCAGGGAACGGGCTACGTTAGTTACGCAGCCAAAGCCAAGTTATCGTTGGCAGTTGTGTTTTTTCCCGGTGTTTCACGAGGTTCCGGGATACCTCGGCACGCTACCTCAGGATCCGAAAACGCGTCGAATCTATTTCACCCCCTCATTTTCAATCAGCAACGCCTCAGCGCACACAAGGGCTGCCGGAGCAGCCCTCGCCGATATGTGACACTAATCCGAGCATCAGGTTCCGTCAATCCACGCCACCGAAGAGCCTGCTACCTTTGACAGCCTTTCGACAAACCGAATATACTCCACGTTCCTGAAGTTCAGTGAACTACCGGGCCGCAGACGCCGGCGGCCAGGAGAAGATAAATATGCAACTGCGCGATTTCTTTACACTCGAGGCCATCAACCTTGATCTCGAGTCAGAGACCAAGGACGAGGCCCTCAAAGAGTTGGTGGGTCTTCTCGGACTGGACGAAAAATCGAGGGGCATCCTGTTCAAGATGCTGAAGCGTCGGGAGAACCTCGGATCAACGGGAATCGGGCGACGTATCGCCATCCCCCACTGTCGTTCGCTGGTCGTCAATCGTCTTCGCGTGGCCTTCGGCAGGAAACTCTCCGGAATCGACTTCGACGCGATAGACAAGAAGCCCGTCCAGCACATCTTCCTGATCGTAGCCCCTCCGCTGGAAGTCTCGAATCAGTATCTGCCAGTCCTTGGACGCATTGCCCAGTTCGGCAAGGAGCCGGACGTCCCGGAGCGACTCGCGCAGATCGGAAGCCCGGAGGAGTTCATTGCCTTGCTGGAGGAAAAGGGAGTCTGACCATGCACCCGCAGCTTGAGCTACTCCTGGAGCTGCAGGATCTACACACGCAGCGACGGGCACTTCATGAGGAGCCGCTGCGCGACATGGAAGAGGCCGTTTTCGATCTCAAGCCCGAGGACGCCCTGGCGCTGCTGGATTCCAAGATCACCGAGCTCATCGGCCGGCTGGATCCTGGAATCCAGCGTCGCTATCTGAGCATCATCGGGACACTGGGGCGGGCGGTCGTTCCAGTGCTGAGCGGAATCTGCTACGGCTGCTACGTCGCGACCCCCACAGCCTGGTCTTCCGAGGCTGGTCGCAACGACAGCATTGGGGTGTGCGCCCATTGTGGCAGATTCCTGTACTACGTGGACTGAATCTCCGAGACCCGAAGACAGGGAATCAGCCCTCTTCGTTCAAGATCCGTCCCTCGGGAGTCCTTCGGGTCACCCCCACCCTGTCCATGTATTCCAACAGCGGAATCAGGTGCCTGCGTGACAACCCGAGCGCCTGACGGAACTCACCTGGAGGGACGGCTACCGAACTCGAGAGTCGCCGTATCGTCTCACGCGCCCGCTCTTCGGCGCTCCGCATCAGAAACATCTCCGGGGTCACCCGGACGGCGAGCCCCCGTTCGACCAGCAACTTCAACAGGTCATTGAGCAGATCCCGATCCACACCTATGGAAGTGGCCAGATCCGAAGGCGGAGGCGGCGCGAGGTCGGCTGCCACGAGGGCCGCCTCGAGATCTCTCAGGGCCCGTTCCTCGCTATCGCTGAGCCCCGGCTCGTGCCCGCTGAGTCGTATCCCGGGGCCTTCCACCACTACTTCGCCAGCCGAGGCTAGCGTTCCGACGACGTACTCCACCAGGTCAGTCGAGAATCGCACCGACAGAGCGGCACGGACGGACTCGAGAGACTCCGCGGAGGATCTTCTCCTCAGCTCGTGCGCGGTGCGAAGGTGAGCGAGGACGGCAGCCGCCGCAGCGTCGACCGAAGCGCGACCGTACCATGCCCCGCCTACCCGAGTCACCGCGGGACTGCCCTTCAGAAGCTCCTGGCCCGTGGCCGGACAGATCCCTGTTACGAGCGATACGTCGCCGTCCTTCAGGCCGACTCCGCCGGCTGCGCTCACCGCCGCTACGAGCGAGTCTTCGGACGGACCGTCCAGGATCGCAGACCACGCATCGACCTGGGCTCTCCAGCCCCGGGGAGGATCGAGAGCGCAAACCTGTCCTCCCCCTACAGTGGTCACCGGGGAATAGAAACGCAGCACGAAGCGGTCCCCAACTCGCGCCACGACAGGTTGCTCGCAATCGAGGACGGCCCAACCCCGACCACCCGCGGAAACACTGCCTCGCTTGACCGTGCGCACCCGGGCCATCACCTCGCTCGTGCCGAGATAGAGTCGGACCCGTTGGCCGTGGTCAACTTCGCGCGCAGACTCGGGTGGCACTTCGAGGCGGACTCCCAGCCGACTCAACGGCCTCCAGTTTCCAGGCCCCAATACGACGCTCCCCCTGTCGACGCTGACGGCATCCACCCCGACCAGCGCCATGGCGCAGCGCATCCCCGGCCCTACCTCCTCGCGCTCTTCGCCATGGACCTGCAGCGACCGCACGCGGGCCGTCATGTCTCCCGGCTGAACACCGAGTGTCTCGCCGGTCCGGACAGTCCCACTCCACGTGGTCCCGGTAACGACCGTGCCCGCTCCCCTCACGCTGAACGAGCGGTCGACAGGCATTCGAAACAGATCGGACGGGTCCCGCAGGCGGGATCCCGCGGAGGCGAGACGAATCGCCTCACGGAGGTCCGACAGTCCCTCTCCCGTCGTTGCCGAGACATCCACGATGGGCCAATCCGAGTGCCCGAGAAGCTTCGTCAGCTCGTCCCGAGTCGCTTCCCTGACCAGTTCGAGCCATTCATCGTCGACCCGGTCAATCTTGTTCAGCGCCACGACCCCGGAGCGGATTCCAAGCAGACGGGCGATCGTGGCGTGCTCGCGGGTCTGAGGCATGGGCCCTTCATCCGCCGCGACAACGAGCAGCAGCACGTCGACCCCGGTTGAGCCGGCAAGCATGTTCTTGACGAAGTCCTCATGCCCGGGCACGTCCACGATGCCGGCTTCGCCGTCCATGAGGGACTCCAGAGGAGCGAATCCGATGTCGATGGTCAGTCCTCGCTCACGCTCCTCGGCCCACCGGTCCGTCTCCACTCCGGTGAGGGCGCGCACCAGTGAGGTCTTGCCGTGATCGACATGCCCGCCGGTACCCACGATCACGCCCCGACTCACCGAACCTCCTCGGCCAGCAGGAAGTCGAGAGAGCGAAGGTGTATTCCCTCCGCAGCGTGATGACGGATGAACTCGACCAGTAGACGCACCTGCCGGGTCGACGGACTGGGGCCTGCGGAGTCTCCAGCCGCCAGTCGTCGTAGGGCCGCAAGCTCGGGCGGCGGAAGGACACCGCCCCCGGGGAGGCACCGTTCGCAGAAGAGGGTCCCTTCCCGAACATCGAGACGACCTTCCCTCACCGAGAGATCGTCGCCACAACTCGCACACCCGCTCAGATCCGGCCCGAAGCCGAGTACGTCAACGAGGGACCAGCAGACCGCCAGGGCGGTGCCCGGCACCGTGCCCGGCGCCGCTTCCAGAAGGGCATCCAGGCCCCCAACGAGCACGCTGTACAGAGCGAGGTCACGTTCGGCTGGTGCCAGCCGCAAGACCAGCTCGCACAGTACGCTGGCGGCGGCATATCGTTGCAGATCTCTCCCGAGCGCCTGCCTCTCACGCGTCAGCTCGAAATCCGACAGGGTGTGGAGATCGCGGTCAGGCTTGAAGTAGAACGTTGCCGTGCCATCGGCAAAAGGCTCGAGCACTCCCGAGAGTCGACTGCGCGGGCGTAGCGCCCCCCGTGCCATTACGGACTGCGGACCATGATCCAGAGTCAGAAGACGCAGGATCTTGCTGGTATCGCTGTACGGATGCGTCTGCAGCACCACGCTGCGCGTCGTTACGATCGGCACGCGGCCAAGCTATCCGGGGGTTTCAGGGCCGGCAAACTACATAGCTCCCTCGCCCTGGCCGTTTCAGCGAGATGCGACATCGGTGCTGCCGAACCCCGATGGGGCCTCGTCGAGGAAGCCGCCGGCGTCATCCGTCAGCACGAGACGTCCGGCTTCGGCGAAGCTGAACGTGACACACACGATGCGGCCGTCGCTGAGCGCCGTGGCCGACCAGCAGTCTACCCGCCCACCACCCTCACCCCGGACGGGTATCGGATCTGCCGGCCCGCGAGCGAAGGTCCCGCTGACCGGATCGAAGCGCAGGAGGTTCAGCGTCTGGTAGTCCGATGTCGTGGTCACATAGACGAAGCCATCCGAACCCAACTTCATTGATACGCCGTTCGCTTCCAGCGGCACCGGCGATCCTGCCAGGCCCGTGGCAAGATCGACCGCGACGAGGCTGCCATCGTTCGAGGGTAGAAATGTCATGGGATCGAATGTCCCCGACGCCAGTACAAGCAGCGCTCCCTCAGTCACGACCGCTTCCGTAGGGTTCAAAGCGGCAGGTGGAAGGTCGATCACCTGTTCCTCCGCACCCACCCGCGAGAGTACGACGACGCGACCGGGGCCGAGCGGCTCATACGATCCAGCGTCGTCGTCGATGTTGGCGTCGATCACGTACAGTCGATCGCCGTGTGGAACCACCTTCTCGATGAAGGTGCCGACTCCACTGGCCACCCTTACGGCCGTGAGATCACCCGGGATCGCCCTGTAGATGGCGTCGCTCGCCCGGCCACCGACCCAGGCCGTTCCCTGCGGATCGAACGAAGCGGCTGACGGATTGGTCAGATCGGACTGAGGGGCCGGGAAAGAGGTCGTGAGGACGTCACCTGATGCCAGGTTGACGAACAGGAGGCGACTGCCGCCGAAGGCCGATACCGTCGTCACCGCGAACGAGGTCGTCAGATCGAAAGCGTCACCATCGAAGCCCGCGCCCAGGTCAGTCGGAGGGACTCCGACTTCCAGGCCCTCGAGCACCGAGAACGACGCAAGAGTCTGGCCCGTTGAATTGAGCACGAATACATCGCTGCTCATTGGCGCAGCAGGCTCGGTCGACGAGTCGCTGCATGCGCCGCCGACCGCGAGCAGGGGCAGAAGGAACCAGATGCGGACGGGACGCCCTCGGATCATGACACGGCCCTCCTGGCCTCAAAACGCAGAGTGAACTGGCGCCCCGGTTCGGGAAAGAGCTCGATCAACTGGTACCGTCGGTCCAGTAGGTTCTCGATCCTGGCGAACACTCCGACTCGCAGCGATCCCGCATCGAAGCGGTACCGGCCGGATACGTCCACGGTTGTGAACCCCTCGAGGTCTCGGGTCGCCGCGAGGCTCGTACTCCGAGCACCCGTGTACCTGATATCCAGCCTCAGACCGGTGGCTCCCCTCCAGCCCTCGATGCTGGCACGGCCGGTAGTGCCGGGTTCGTACGGCAATGGATTACGATTGCTCCCGAAGCCTACCCGGCTCCGCTGCAGGGTGCCGCCGAACTGGGCCCGCCAGCCGAGTTCGGCGCGTCCTCGAGATACCAGCTCGACCTGCAGATCGAGACCGGAAGCGCGGAGCTCTCCGAGGTTGCGGGGGCTCCATAGAGCGACGGAGCTTGCCAACCAGACGATGGGGTCCTCGGTTCGACGGGCCCAGGCGCTGGCCGAAGCTCCCAACTCCACTGCGCCCGGCGTGGTCCGGACGCTGACCCCCAGCTCAGAATCGAATACGATCCGCTCGGCCTCCAGGCCCGGATTGGCTCGCAGCTGGTACTGGGAGGCGAAGTAGAGGTCGCCGAACGTCGGCAGACGGAACCCCTGCCCTACCCGACCCCAGACCCGGGTTTCCTGGTTTGCCATCCACGTCGCGGACACCTCCGGGCTGGCCACCACACGGCTTCCGGCAACGTCGACCGACAGGGCCGGGTCCACGCTGAATCGGCCTGCGGTCAAGGCCGCGGCCAGCCGTCCGCCGACCGTGGTACGCCCGGGCGATCCGGCGATGGCGTCTCCCTGAACTTCCTCCCTGGTGACCCGAGCACCTAGTGTCAGGGGGCTCGACGGAATGTCCGTATCCCCGGCCACGCGAAACTCCCTCACATCCTGCGCGGACTCCACATCCTCGGAAGAAGCGCGGTACCCGAGGCGGTGCCGGGCGTAGCTGGCCGAGCCCCGCACCCGCGGCAGTTCGAGGCCGGTGGCTGCGATCCAGGAACGGTCCTCGGCACGTGAATCCGCAAATGCTCTCGTGCCAGCCCTCCCCGGGATCCCCCGCTCGGCGCGATCGAAGCGAAGGCTGCCGAACACGGGCCCCGAGGCTGCGGTGAGGGCACCGTGCACACTAGCCACGTCAGCGTTCGTCCGGACCTCCGTCGCCCCTTCAGGCGCGACCGGGTTGCGGAACGAAAAGTCGTTCTCGGCCCTGGCTGCGGAAAGTGACAGAGCCACGCGGCCCTCCTGCCCGGAGGTCTCCGCCTGAAGATCGAGGCCCATTCCCCCGAACGACTCCATGCGGACTCCTCCGCTGATCCCGGACCCGTGTCCCGTTCGCGATGTAAGAAGCAGGACTCCCGCTCCCGCTCCGGATCCGTACTTCTGGGAAGCGGCCCCGTGGACCAGCGTGCCCGATTCCAGGGTAGCGGTGGGAATCATCTCCAGGTTAGCCCTGCCGGTCAGGGGATCGTTCAGGGCTACCCCGTCCAGCAGCACCAGGACGTCTTCCGGCCGACTCCCACGCACCGACAGGACCTGGGCCCCACCCGGACCGCGGCCGCGAAGGGTGGCACCGGGAACATCGCGCAGCCACTCGGCTACCGTCGCGTAGGTGAGCGATTCGTCTGCAAAACGTGCCTGGGACACGGACCGGGCATGCAAATCCGAGTCTCCGGAGCCCACTGCCGCCATGATCGGGGGGAGTTCATACGGGTCGACGGAGAGAACCAGTCGGACCGTGGTCGGGCCGGTCGGCGAGACCTCCGTTTCCCGCCCACGGTGTCCCGGTGCCACGACCCGTATGCGATAGTCGCGGCCGACTTCCAGTCGAATCGGAACCGCGTTGTCTTCAGCGGCGAAACGACCCACGAGGGTCGCGCCCCGCGAGACCACGGTGACGTCGTGAACTGTAACGGACGCCCCAGATATCGCCGCGCCTCCCTCGGAGACCGCGCGCACCGTAACCACTACTTCCCGCCCCGATTCCTGGGCACCGGCCGTCGCAGGCACAACGGACAGAATGCAGCACACGAATGTCCTCGGGAGCGCCCTTCTCAGGACCGTCGAATTCCCCGGGCGACCCGGATCCCTGATGCCGGTCACGGAACACCACCCCCTGAGTCCCGCCTCCCCGCAATCGCGTGCCGGCCCATCGCGCCCAGGTCGACAACCGCCACGGGCCAGTGGAATGCCGCCTCGAGGAGTTCGGGCGTGAGCACCAGATCTGGAGGCCCCTGCTTCAGAACGGTTCCTTCCGAGAGCAGTACCATCTGGTCTGCAAAGCGCGCCGAGACATTCAAGTGATGGGTTACGGCAACAACTGTAACCGACTGTGTAACAGTGTATTGCAGGACCAGTTCCATGAAGCGTGCTTCGTGCCCCAGGTCCAGATGCGCGGTGGGCTCGTCAAGCAGAAGGATTCGAGGTTCCTGAACCAGGGCCCGGGCCAGACGTGCCCGCTGCAATTCCCCGCCCGACAGCTCGCGTACGTCACAGGCGGATAGCGAGATGAGATCCACAGACTCAAGGCACGCGTCCACGGTGGCGTGATCCTCCCGACTCAATGCCGACCATGCACCCAGGTACGGATGGCGCCCCATGCTCACCAGTTCGCGCACAGAGATGGGCACCTGGGCCTCGCCGCCCTGCGACACGACCGCCACCTGCCGCGCGAGTTCTCTTCGCTTCCAGTCTCCCGCGTCGCGCCCCAGCACCGTGGCCTTTCCGGCGTCCGGAGTGAGAACACCGGTGAGGATGCGCAGAATCGTGCTCTTCCCCGCTCCGTTTGGACCCACCAGCGCTACGTGTGTCCCCTCTGCCACCGTGAGATCAACGTTCGAAAGGGCGTTGGCCAGGCGGCCGCGATACCGAAACGAGACTCCCTCGAGGCCGCAGATCACGATCGCACCGCCCGCCGAAGGAGAACCAGGAACATCGGAACACCCAGGAATGCTGTGACCACCCCAATGGGAATCTCCATGGGCGCCGCCACGGTCCGGGCAGCCGCGTCGGCCAGGACCAGGGCACACGCTCCCGCGACGAACGACACGGGAGTCAGGGCCCTGTGATCGCGCACACCGGCCAGCCGGACCGCGTGAGGCACCACGAGTCCGATGAAGCCGATTACGCCGGCGACGGACACGGCCGCGGCGGCGAGAAGCGAAGCGAGAAGGAAGGCCGCGCGCTTGACCGTCTCCGTCTCCGTTCCCAGATGGGCAGCCGTCTCCTCGCCGAGCGTGAGCGCATTGAGATGTCGGCTGAGCCCGAACAGCACGACGAGAGCCGGGACCGTGTACACCGACATGGCCGCGATCATGCCCCAGGAGGCGCCACTCAAGCTCCCGAGCGTCCAGAAGAAGGCCGAGCGCAGGGTGTCGGCCCGAACGAACGTTAGAATCAGCAGCACGCACGCGCTGAAGAACGCACTCACCACCACCCCGGCCAGCAGGAGGACTCGGGTATCGAGCCGCCCCTGAACGCGGGCGACTTCGAATACCACGGCGATCGCCGCCAGGGAGCCCGCGAGCGCAGCGAGTGGGAGGGCGAAGTACGCGGTCGCCGACAGGCCCAGGGCGAGAGCGGACACAGCCCCCAGGGCCGCGCCCGAGGACACTCCGAGCAGGTACGGCTCCGCCAGGGGATTCCTGAGCAGTGCCTGAAATACCACCCCGGACACCGCGAGCATGCCGCCCGTGAGGGCGCCGGTCACGACCCGAGGCAGCCGTACCCTCCACAGAATTGTCGAGGCCGGCCCCGGGTCGCCGCGCATGGCGTCGAACCAATCGGCGACCGGGAAGGCGGCGGCTCCGGCCGACATGCCGATCGTGATCGCAAGGACCAGCAAGGCGGCCAGGGCGAGTGCCCTCTTCATCACTCGTTCCCGTTCCGGATCTCGGGATGCAGCGCCGCCGCCAGAATCCTGGCGGCCCGCCCCACCCGAGGACCAAGGCGATGCATGAGATCGGAGGGCACCTCCAGCACCGCTCCTCTCTCGACCGCTCTCAGGTTCTCCCACCCCGGCCGCTCCGCGGGCCCGGCCGAGTGAGTGGGGCCGCTGCCGCTGACGGGGTAGATGATCACATCCGGATCGCGCGCGATGATCGCCTCCAAACTGACCTGGGGAGACGGAGCGGCGAGGTCGCCGAACACGTTCCGGCCCCCCGCCGTCGACAGCAGGGCGTCGAGATAGCTTCCTGCTCCGATGGTGAAAGCAGGGGGGTATCCTACATCGTAGTATACCGCTGGAGCGGGCTTCCCCGCGACAGTGGACCGGACCGCCTCCATATCCCGCTCGATCTCGTCCCAAAGGCCCCGGGCTCGGTCCTCACGGCCAACGAGTCGTCCAAGCCGGATGATGTTGAGGCGGAGATCCTCGAGCGTGTTGAACAGCACGACCAGATACGGGATATCCAACCGTTCCATCTCTCGGACCGCATCCGCGTTGTCCGATCCACCGATCAGTATCACCAGGTCGGGATCTCTCAGGAGGACCGTCTCGACCGAAGGGCGAATCGCGTCGCCGACGTCGGGGATGTCGCGCGCTTCCGGAGGATAGTCGTCGAATCGGGAACGGCCCACGAGCCTGGCTCCCTCCCCCAGGCTGAACAGGATCTCAGTGGCCACGGGGACGAGCGACACGATGCGCCGCGGATTCGCCTCCAGGACCAGCACCCGGCCCGAATCGTCCTCCACGCGGATCGGTCCGCTCTGGGCCTGCATGTCCGCAGACGCAAGCAAAATGCAAGCGAGTGCACCTGCAGACGGAAACCACGTGGACAACAAAAACCCGTCCTTTCAGAGAAAGGCCGGGTATGACCGAGTCACAGAGCTCGTGGCTCGCCCACACCCTTCCCGCGAAGAGCGACAATGGGCAAGGACAGGCCACGTCTCCTGGCTCGAGGCTTCGCTGCGGCCTTCCCGGGACCTGGCCCAGTGGCGACGTCGCGGCGAAGCGGGTCCGGAGTACCGCCTGGACCCGTTTCCTCTCACAGTGGCGGGGCCGCGTCGGATTCACACCGACTTCCGTGCGCCCGTCCCTGTCAAACTGTGATTTGGATCTTACCAAACTGCGGTCCGGCGAGGCAATAGCTCACCGGAGATGCTATGAACTCCTGCCGGTGAGCCTCACCGAGAGGAGAGCGGCGAATCCGAGCGCGAGGGCCACCAGCAACCACACCCATGCCCGTCCCCTGTCCGGCTCTTCAACCCCCACGCGAACGGACACGGTCGCCGCCTCGGCCAGATTCGTCGCGGTGAAACGGCGGACGGGCAACGGCATCTCGGCGCCCACGGGGGCTTCGATCAGACCTTCGACCTGCAGGGTCATGCCCGCGCGTGGCATCACCAGGAGTTCCAGCCGCTCGGTCGGATGCGCCAGCCTCAGGGCATATTCGGTCCCCGACACCATGTGCTCCAGCGCCACGCGAATGCCCGTTGGAGGCAGCGCGCCGGCGAATCCAATCGTCCCATCCCTGAAGGCCAGATCCTCTGGCGGCACGCCGCCCTGGGCGGGGAACACCCCGTGGGAGTTGGCCGACAGAGCGCCAGTCCAGACGAACACCGAGTCGCCGGAAGGAAGCAGGGTCCTCCCCGGCATTCCTCTCACGTCGATGATCTCCGCGATCTGCAAGCCAACCGGCCCCGGGGTGATCACCACGTGCCGGAATGCGGTCTGCAGCGATCCGACGGGGTCCGCCACGAGGGCCGTGTCGAACACGGCAACGGAATAGTCGACGAGTTCATCGGGATTCGTCGAGTGAATCGGGGGACCCCAGTACAGAACACCTTCGTAGCGCGCCCCGACAAGGAAGACCGCTCCAGGTTCCTCGGATTCCGGGAGAAGGAACTCGAACCGGCCGTCCGAGGCAGCGATCGAGGAGTCCACGATCGACGCCGCCGTCTCGCTGACGCTATGCAGCTCGACTCTGACGCCGCCAGCGGGAAGAGAATCGGCGAGGGTCACCCGCCCGTGAAGATCCTGAGCGATTCCCGGCCGCACTGCCCACACCATCAGGAGCGTGGCGACCGTAGCGGCCACACTCAATCTCCGCACGATCACGGAACGAACCGTCCGAAGTCCTCCGGATCGAGTCGCTTCAGATAGTCACGGAGCTTCTCTGGCGGCGCTGCGTCGTCCTCCTCGAGATTCAAGCCTCCCGTGCTCGCTCCGGCAAAGCCCGGTTCAAGGGTGGCCCCCTCCACCTCGACCGTGGTCCGGTCGAGCAGGTCGACGTCCGCGAATATGGGAGCCGAGGCCCGAAGCGCGAGCGCCACGCTGTCGCTGGGACGGGAATCGATCGTGATCGTCTCGCCGTTCCGCTGAAGCATGAGAGACGCGTAGTAGGTGTTGTCGACCACGCGAGTGATGAGCACACGAACCAACTCACTGCCGAGGCTCCGCACCACCGTATTGAGGAGGTCGTGCGTGAGCGGCCTCGAGAACTTGATTCCGGCCAGCTCCATTGCGATCGCGCTGGCCTCCCCGGGGCCGATCCAGATGGGAAGGAGCCGATCGCCATCGACCTCCCTCAGAATGACGACGGGGGTATTGGAGGCCTTGTCCAGCCCCAGGCTCGCTACTTCAAGTTCGATCACCTGCTCCACCCCTCCCCGCGCAAACGTCGGTCACGTGCCGAGGTCCCACGACGAGAGGTAGTGCACCTGTTCGTCAGTGAGAGTGTCGATGTCGATCTTCATTGCGGCCAGCTTCAACCGGGCGATTTCACTGTCCATTTCGGCAGGGACCCGATGGACTTCCTTGCTCAAGCTGGCGCCCCGCTCGCTGAGCAGGTACTCCGCTCCGAGGGCCTGGTTGGCGAAAGACATGTCCATCACCGCAGCGGGATGGCCCTCGGCGGCGGACAGATTGATCAGGCGACCCTCAGCCAGGAGCACGATTCGGCGCCCGTCCACGACGTACTCCACCGCTTCCGTCCGAACCTCACGCGGCTCGCCCTCCGCGATCTCGCGCAAGCGGCGAATATCGATCTCTACGTCGAAATGCCCGGAGTTCGCCACGATGGCCCCGTCCTTCATGGCACGAAAATGCTCCTCACGAATGACGCTGGTATTGCCCGTGAGGGTCAGGAAGAGGTCGCCCAGCGGGGCGGCCTCGGCCATGGGAGCGACCTGGAAACCGTCCATCGAGGCCTCCAGAGCGACGACCGGCTCGACTTCTGTCACGATCACCTTTGCCCCCGCCCCGCGTGCCCTCATGGCCACTCCACGCCCGCACCAACCGTAGCCGGCGACCACCACCGTAGACCCGGCGAGAAGCATGTTGGTCGCCCGGATAACGCCATCCAGCGTCGACTGGCCGGTCCCGTAGCGATTGTCGAACAGGTGCTTCGTGAGGCTGTCATTTACCGCCACCACGGGAAACTGCAGCACCCCATCCGCGGCCATGGCCCGAAGCCGGATGATTCCGGTCGTGGTTTCCTCGGTGGAGCCCCTGACCTCGGAGACCAGGGAGGCCCGCTCCTCGGCCGAAAGGCCCGATACCCAGGTACGCAGGGCCTCCGGGAGATCGTCGAGACGATCCAGGGCAATCATGTGCAGGGAGCCCACGAGGTCAGCCCCATCGTCCATCGTGACGGTGGGGCGATGCGCCAGAGCCGCCCGGATGTGCTCGTAGTAGCGATCGTTGTCTTCCCCGCGCACGGCATAGACTGAAATACCGCACTCCTCGACGAGATAGGCGGCGACCTCGTCCTGTGTGGAGAGGGGGTTGGATGCGCAGAGGACCAAGTCGGCTCCGCCCGCCTGAAGCGTCCGCATCAGGTTGGCCGTCTCCGTGGTTACGTGCAGGCAGGCCGACAGCCGTACTCCCTCGAGGGGCCTTTCCCGCTCGAAACGCTCCCGGATCTGTGCCAGCACGTGCATCGAGCGATCCGCCCATTCCACCCGACGGCGACCTTCTGCCGCGAGGGACGCGTCCGCGATATCACACTGAATCGTTGAGTTCGCCATGTATCTGCTCTCCACCCCTGTTTGATTCTCGGATGCGACGGTGACTAGACACCCGCGGCGTCCCGCAGTTCCTGGGTTCTGTCCAGGCGCTCCCAACTGAACCCGCCGTCCTTCATGGGCTCTCGTCCGAAGTGTCCGTATGACGCCGTTCGTCGGAAGATCGGCCTCCGGAGTCCCAGCGCCGCGATGATCTCCCTTGGCCTCAAGTCGAACACGGCACGAACCGCGGATTCGAGCATCGAATCCGCAACGATTCCCGTGCCGAACGAGTTGACCATCACCGATACCGGGCGGTCAATGCCGATCGCGTAGGCTACCTGGATCTCGACCTCTCGAGCCAGGCCCGAGCCCACCAGGTTCTTGGCTACCCAGCGGGCGGCGTAGCTGGCCGATCTGTCTACCTTGGAGGGGTCCTTGCCGCTGAATGCTCCGCCCCCGTGGCTCCCCACTCCGCCGTAAGTGTCGACGATGATCTTGCGACCCGTCAGGCCCGCATCTCCCAGCGGGCCGCCGATTACGAATCTGCCGGTAGGGTTGATGTGGTGCTTCGCCTCGGAAACGTCGTACAGGTCGTCGGGCATCACGGGGCCGACCACGTGCTCGATGATCGCGGATTCGATATCGGCGAGAGACACATCGGGGTCGTGCTGCGCAGACACGACCACGGTTCGGACACGCTCCGGTCCATGATCGCCGTACTCGACGGTGACCTGCGCTTTGCCATCCGGCCGCAGCCAGGGCATGGTGCCATCCCGTCGGACTTCAGCCAGCCGTCGGGTAAGACCGTGCGCCAGCGACACAGGCATCGGCATCATGGCCTCCGTTTCGGCACACGCGTAGCCGAACATCATGCCCTGGTCGCCCGCCCCTCCGGTATCAACGCCAATGCCGATATCCGGTGACTGCTCGTCTATCGATACGAGGACGGCACAGGAGCGGTAGCTGAACCCGAAGTCCTCCCGGTCGTAGCCGATTTCCTCAATGGTGTTGCGGGCAATCTCCCCGTACCGAACCGCGGCCTTCGTCGTGATCTCGCCCGCCAGTACGACCAGACCCGTCGAGACGAGGGTCTCGCACGCCACCCTGGCGTCGGGATCCTCCGTGAGCACGGCGTCCAGGACAGCGTCCGAAATCTGATCCGCGACCTTGTCCGGATGACCTTCCGTAACCGACTCTGATGTAAACAGATGATGACTCTCGGGAACCACTCTATCTCCGTTCTTTGGCAGCCGCCTGCGTCGGGCGGCCAGAAGCTACCGGACCGCTATTCCTTTGACAACTCGACCGTGGACTGCTCGGGCAAGACTCCGCGATCGGCGAGGTAGTGGCCGAGGGCGCTCCTCACCTCGTCACCGCTCTCCACTCGATCCAGCTTTCGCATGACCTTGCCCAGTTCCTTGGCCGATACGTTGCGAATCATCTCTCGTATTTCGGGCAGTCCGCGAACGGAGACACTGAACTTCCGATACCCGAGCCCGAGGAGAGCGGCCACCCCGAGAGGATCACCCGACAACTCCCCGCACACGCTCAGGTCCAGCCCATATCTGGCACTTTCCTTCACGACGCGCCGATACATCCGTACGAGCGCCGGGTGGAGCGGGTCGTACAGCTTGCCTACCTTCGCATTTCCGCGATCCGCGGCGAGAACGTATTGTGTCAGGTCGTTGGTTCCGAGACTGACGAAGTCGACGTAGGGCGCCAGAAGATCCAGGATCTCCACGGCCGCAGGGGTCTCGACCATGACGCCCAGCGGAATCCGGACCCCGGATTCCGTAACCCCTAGCGAGGCATACACCTCTGTCAGCATATCGCGCGTACGCCGCATCTCCTCCACCGTCGAGACGAACGGAATGAGGAGGCGCAGATTCCCGCTCTCGGACGCTCGCACTGCCGCCCTCAGCTGATTGCGAAACAGCTCCGGCATGTCGAGGCAGATGCGAATTGCCCGCCAGCCCAGGTACGGGTTGTCCTCGGGCGGCAACTGCAAAAACAGGGGGAACTTGTCTCCGCCGATGTCGAACGTACGGAGGGTTACTTCGCGGCCGGGAAAGGCCTCGATCACTCCCTGATAGGCCTCGAACTGATCTTCCTCGGTGGGAATCTCCCGTCGTCCGATCGCCAGGAACTCTGACCGAAACAACCCCACGCCCTCCGCGCCAAGGCGAAGGGCATCTTCCGCTTCGTGAGGGAGGTCCAGATTCGCTTGCACGACCGTGTGCACTCCGTCCATCGTCTTCGTCGGCTTGCCGGCGACCTTCCGCAACGCTTCCCGCCGATGCGTAGCCTGGGCGACCGCCCGGTGGAATCCCTCTACTTCCTGGGGGCTGGGGTTGATCCGGATCTCCCCCGTTCGCCCATCGACCAGTAGTCGGTCGGAGTCTCCAATCGACTCCAACGCCCCCCCTACGGCCACGACAACGGGAATCCCGAGGGCCCGAGCAAGGATGACCCCGTGTGCTCCGCGGGATCCCCCGGAAAGCACCACACCAAGGACCCTCTCCGGATCGAGGCGAGCCGCGATGCTGGGGGGCAACTCCTCCCCTGCGAGAACCGCCGGCTCCTCGCCCTCCGTCGCCAGGTCGGAAGGGTCGCCGCGGCCCAGCAGGTGGGACAGCACCCGCAGGCGCACGTCATGGAGATCTGCAAGCCGGTCGACCAGCATGGCGTGGGCCGACTCCTGCATGCGGATTCGCATCTCGAGGACCTGCCAATCGAAAGCCCTCTCCGCGCACACGTAATTGTCCCGAATGTACGACAGGGTGCCGTGGATGAGGTCCGGGTCTTCGATCATCATGGCCTGTGATTCGAAGACCTTTCCCTCGAACGCACCGATCCGCTGGGTCGTCTCGGCCTGCAGGTGCGACACGTGTTCCAGGGCGTGGGCCCGGGCCTGGCCAAAGCGCTCGACCTCCTTCTCGACTTCCTCCCGGCGAATCGTCCGGTGCGGAACGAGTGGAATGTCCCAGTCGATCCAGCGAACCGGACCCAGGGCTCTGCCCGCCGAAGCGCCCATCCCTTCAATGATTCGCGACATGTCAGTGCTCGATCTCGTAGTCCGACTCGGTCTCTCCGAAGCGATCGCTCACCAGAGTCGCCAGGGCTTCCAGCGCCTCGTCAGCATCGTCACCGACGGCCCGAATTTTAAGGGTAGACCCACATTCCGCCGCCAGCATCATCACCCCCATGATGCTCTTCCCGTTCACCTCGAGGCCTTCCTTCTCAACCGTGACCCTGGCCTTGAAGCGAGAGGACAGCTTCACGAACTCCGCGGCCGGTCTCGCATGAAGCCCGTAGCGGTTCAGGATGACGACGATCCGCTCACCCTGACTGCCGTTGCCCCTATCCAACTGACCCGAATCGCTCATCGACTCAACCTACCACCCCGCCGAGCACCCACAACAAGGGCGCGATCACCAGGAGCACCGTCGCCAGGCGCCCTCCTTGCCGAGGAAAGCGGAAAGCCAGGAGCCCCCCCACCAGCCCCATGCCGAGGAGCGCCGCCGGCGCCGGGGAAACCGCCGATTGCTCGACGACGACGTCGGCAAGAACGAGGGCCACTGCCCCCGTCAGGAGAATGTTCAGCGGCCAGATCTTCTCCGCCCAGCGCTCGATCCATGCGCCCTTGAGCAGGCGGCCGACCTCCAGGCCCGCCTGCCAGCCGGTGGCGTATGCCCACACCCTGACCGCGAGGTGTCCCACATTGTACAGGGCCAGAAAGACGACCACGCTCCACCCCGGCGACGCACCCAGCAGGAAACTGAGCGTGGCGATCAGGACACAAATGGGCCTCCACTGCCCCCACACGGCTCGATCTCCCACGGTCCCCAGGGGGCCACGCAGAGCGGTTCTGAACTTCTCGATCGTCTGCGGATCCACCTCGTCCAGTTCCAGGCGACCCAGTGCCGCCACCGCCATGGCACACAGGTACGGGTGCCCATTGAACGGCCCCATGGCGCGCTCGACCGCTTCCCTCAGCCTGACCGGATCCCCGGCGTAGATCCGCCGAAGCAACGGCAGCACGGCGTAGGCTATTCCTGTGCCGACCATGGTCGTGTAGTTCCACGAGCCCTGAACGGCAAAGGTCCGAGACCAGGCCGTCAGATGGTCAGATCGCAGGGGCCTCACGTGAGTCCTCCCAGAACCAGGAGAAGGCCCAGGCCGGCCCCGACGAGCAACAGGGGCCACCCTCGAACACCGAAAGCCGACGACCTGCCCGCAGCCCCCGCCGAACCAGCGAGGCCCAATACCAACGCGGCCACGGCGTAACGACCAAGGGTCGAAGGACCGGTCCCGACCACGAGGGTCACGACCAGCACCGAAGGAACCAGGAAAGCGGCCACCAGGATCGCGCCTCGCAATCCGTCGAGCCAGATCGCCACCCGGTGGCGCTGTTCGAGCAGGACCGGATCCGCGGCTAGCTCTCGCGCCGGACTCATGATCTGCTCATTGAGGCGCCGTCTGATCTGGACCGTCACCGTGCCGATCCAGCCCAGTCCCCATCCGATCGCCACAGACAGGAGAAAAGCCCCCATTGCTGCGCCCCCGGAAGCAGCGAATGAGGCACCCGCAACAAGGCCGGCGGGGCCTGTATCCGGGTACTTCGCGGCACCGAATGGCGGGTGTCGCAGTGCATACACCTCGAGCACCCCGCCAACGAGCATTCCAGCCACAGGGTTGCCCAGAAGCCAGCCACCCACCGTTGCCGATACCAGGGGGCGGGACACCATGACCTGCGGCCACGATACCGCATCCATTCCCAGGAGACCTCCCCCGAGCACTGCGAGGATCCACGTTCCGGGACCCAGGTAGAGCTCACTCCAGGACATCAACCAGGTCCTCCAGGCCGACCTCACGGCCTGTGGGGAGGTCCCGCGCCGTGACTCCGGTCGAGGCTCTGTGTATGGCCTTCAGGTCTTCCTCTTCATCCGGGCTGACGTGAACATACGTCAGGACTCTGCGCCGGGAGCCTGTCCCGTGCAGGCCACCGAGATTCACCCTCCTGCTCGAAAGCAGGCCCGCTTCAGCGAGCGCCCTCATCTCCGCCGTGCCCTTGGTAAGAAGGGCTCCACGCCCCGTCCTGGAGTCCAGCTCCTGGAAGCGCTCCACGGTCTCTGCCACCGAAACGAACTCGACCGCCGTTTTGTCTGCCAGTCCGGCACTGTAGATGTCCTGCTCCCAATCACTCGTGGCAAGGTCATCATCCACGACCACGTAGTAGTCGATGCCGAGCCGCATGCCCCAACCTACGATCACCTGCCCGTGGAGAAGCCGCTCGTCGATTCGAAACAGTGCCAGAGTCACGACGAAGAGTCCGGGAGATAGGCCGCCATGCCAGCGCGCCCCTTTTCGACGGCTCGCTGCGCCAGCTCGACCGAGTCCAGGTCACGATGGAACACGAAGTCCAGAAGCATGGGGAGGTTGACGCCGGATACAACAGGAACGCCGGCTCCTTCTCCGCTCACGATTCGAGCGGCGTGAGCGCAACTCCCGCTCGCGAGATCGACAAACACGAGAGCTTCGCCCGACCCGACGGCGTCTCTGATTCGGGCCGCCAAGACGTCCGGAGAACAACCCGTGTTGCTGATCGGCAACAACGCGCCCTCGACCCCCGAAATGGACTCTGTTGTTTCGACGAGGCACCGGGCCAGGTTGCCGTGCGCGACCACGACACCCCTGACCTCACTCATAGTCCTCCTCGAGGTACTCCTTCACGGGCTGCATCAGGCGACGCAGGTTCTGGTCAAACAGCCGCGCCGTATCGACACCGGCGTAGCGGAGGAGGTGGTCCATCGCCACGACCTCGCTGATCACCGTGATGTTCTTGCCGGGGTTCAGAGGAATGACGACCTTCGGAATCGTGGTATCCAGAATAGCCATCGTATCCCGCTCCAGCCCGGTCCGATCGTAGCTCGCGCTCTCCCTCCAGTGCTCCAGCTGCACGACGACCTCGATACGCTTCTGCTGCCGCACCGCCCGCACACCGAACAGGGCCCTCACATCGATGATACCGATTCCTCGGATCTCCATATGGTGCTGCTGCTGTTCGTGGGCCTGTCCAATGAGAACGTCGAAACCCCTCCGTCTGACCAGGACCACGTCATCGGCCACGAGCCGATGTCCCCTCTCCACGAGATCCAGAACGCACTCGCTCTTGCCGATGCCGCTGGCCCCGATGAAGAGCAGACCCACTCCATACACATCGGCGAGCGACCCGTGAATGGCCGTGGACGGAGCGAACTCCTCTTCGAGAAACGGTTTGATGCGACGATAGAACTCGCCGGTCTTGAGCGTGGACCGCACGACCGGAATCGACCGCTGCTCCGCAAGATCCAGGAGCTCCGGCGGCGGCTCCAGCCCCTTGGTCACGAATACAACCGGGACCTCACTCCCCAGGAACTCGCCGAGCACGCCTCGCCGCCGGTCGGCGTCCATCGACCTGAGGTACATGACCTCGGTCTCGCCAAGTACCTGCATCCGACCCCTTGGGAATCGGTCCGTGAAGCCTGCCAGGACCAGTCCCGGGCTGGAGATATCGGCACTCGTGATCTCGCGCGTAAGTCCGGCCTGCCCGGCGGCCAGGGTGAGGTCGAGGCTCTTCTGTCTCTGCTCGAACAGGTCTGCGACGTGCAGTATGTTCACGACTCCTCGTTCTCCAGGGCGACCAACGGGATCTCGGGGGCGGCCTTGTGGTCTCGTACCTTCTCCCGGCGGCTCTTGAGCTGCCTGGATAGCTTCTCATACAATCGGTCAATCGACGTGCGAAAGTCCCCCGACTCCGCTCCAGCGTGGATCCCGGGTCCGCGGCGGGTCACCACGTTCGCTTCGACCCGGCATCGCTTCTTCTCTTCCGACAGGGTCACTTCGATGCGAGAGACGTTCTCGTCGAACCGGCCAAGCCGGTCGAAACGCTCTTCCAGGTGCTCTCTCAGGCTCTCAGCGAGTTCCACATGCCTTCCAGAGATGATGATCTGCATCGAATCCCTCCTCTAGCGTGAAGCGGACATCTGCAAGATATCCTCCAATTCCTCTGTAGTCGCCTCCCACGTGAAACGCTCCGAGTGCTCCAGGGCGCGAGCTCCCATCTGCTGCCGAAGATCCGCATCCTCCAGCAGCCGTGTGAGGGCATTCGCCCAGGCGCCCACGTCGTGATGCGCAACCAGAAAACCGGTTTGGCCGTCGAGCACTGACTCCCGCAGGCCCGGTGCATCGCTCGCTACCGACGGCGTTCCGCATGCGGCTGCCTCGACATTGGTGATTCCCCAGCCCTCCTTGGGCGACGGGTAGACGTTGATCCAGGCCGAGCGAAGGATTCGTACCTTCTCCTCCTCTGAGACGAACCCTCGAAAACTGACGTGGTTCCCCAGATCCAGATCCTTCGCCACCCGCTCGAGTCGAGACGCGTCATCTCCCTGCCCCACGATCAGGAACCTCACGTCGATTCCCTCGCTCGCCATCTGAGCCACGGCCCTCAGCACCAGGTCGATTCCCTTGTAACGACGGAGTCTTCCAACGTAGGCGATCGTCGGTTCCGGCGCCCGGTGCGAGGCAGGGGTGAATATCGCGTGATCGATCCCCGGGTAGCTGACGTGAATCCGGTCGGCAGGAAAACCTCGTTCCTCCAGGTCCGATGCCGTGCTGTCGGATATGACCACGAAATTGCGGTCGCTGTAGACGGACGGCATCAGCCGCTCAGCGGCCCAGACCGTCGCGGCAACCGGAAGGCTCTCCTGCTGAAACGCCGTAGAGCCGAACAGGTGAGGGACGAGGCCTACGACCGGCAGACCCGTCCACAGAGGAGTGAACAACGGCAGTTTGTTGATGTCCTCCACCAGGATGTCGAACGGCTCCTGTCCGGCCGTGGCTGCACGAAAGCCCGCTCCAACGTGCAGGGGAAAAGTGTAGCGGCTGCCGCGGCGAACGACTTGCATCCCGTCTACGACATCCTCGGCGGGAGCGCCATCCCAACCGGAGACCAGCAGACTGACCTGGTGGCCACGGGAGACCATCCTGCCGAAGATCTCGTGCAGGTGCACTTCGGCTCCGCCCGCCTCAGGGTTGAGCCGGTCCTGCCAGTTGACGACCAGAATTCGCAAGGTGCTCCGGTCGCTTCAGGGAGAAACGATTTGTCGCCCTACGGCATCCAACACGCCGTTGACGAAGCCGGGACTGTCGTCGCTGCCGTACCTCTCCGCCAGGCGGATGGCTTCATGGATCGCCACCCGGTGCGGGACATCGGGCACCGCCACCATCTCGGCCGTGGCGATGCGCAAGATATTCCTGTCGATGGCCGAGAGTCGATCCAGTCGCCAGTTGGGCATGCTCGCTTCGATTCGCGCGTCACACTCGTCCAACTGTTCATCGAGGATCAGCAGAAGTTGATCGATGTAGGGCCGGTAACGCGGGCTGACCGTTCTACCACGCAGCGCGTCCCTGGCCCACTCTCGGACGGATCCGTCCCCCGCCATGTCCCACCCGTACATTACCTGGAGCACCCAGCTCCGTGCCCTGGATCGCGGATTCGCGGCTTTCATCTCAGCCGAGCTGCGAGATCGCACATCTCGAGAACCGCCAGCGCTGCTTCCTCCCCCTTGTTCCCCTTGTCGCCTCCGGCGCGGGCAAAGGCCTGCCCCGCATCATCGGTCGTCAGAAGACCAAACCCGATGGGCACGCTCGTCTCACGGGCCAGGGCCTGGAGACCGACAGTCGCCCCCATGGACACGTACTCGAAGTGAGGCGTCTCTCCGCGGATCACGCAACCGAGGGCCACGACGCCGTCGTAGTCCCCGTTTTCGAGTGCCAGGCGGACGCCGAGCGGTAGCTCCCAGGCGCCGGGGACGTGTACGACATCGACGTTGGCCGGATCGACTCCTTCCGTCGCAAAGCAGTCGAGCGCCCCCTTCTCCAGACTTTCCGTGACCGGCTCGTTGAAACGGCTGACCACCAGGCAAATGCGCAGCGCGGCTCTTCCCGACGCGATCTCGCTCGAGGCCATCAGCCGAGAAGATGGCCGAGCTTGTCACGCTTGGCCTCGAGGTAATCGTGGTTCAAGTCCGTCGCTGCGACTTCGAGGGGAACCCGGTCGGTGATCTTCAGGCCGAAACCCTCCAGGCCGGTGAGCTTCTTGGGGTTGTTGGTCATGGCCCGGATCTTCGTGAGGCCCAGGTCGAGGAGAATCTGAGCCCCGATCCCGTAGTTCCGCAGATCCGGCGGAAAGCCCAGCATCTCGTTGGCCTCGACCGTGTCGTGACCCCGGTCCTGCAACTCGTAGGCTCGCAGCTTGTTAAGCAGTCCGATCCCCCGCCCCTCCTGGTCCAGGTACACGATCACGCCGCAGTCTTCTTCAGCAACCGTTCGCATTGCCGCATGAAGCTGCGGACCGCAGTCGCAGCGCCCTGACGCGAACACGTCCCCGGTGAGACACTTCGAGTGGACCCGGACCAGTACATCATCGACGCCAGCCACTTCACCTCGGACGAGGGCGATGTGCTCCCGATCGTCAACGAGATTCGAATAACCGATGACGCGGAAATCGCCGTACGGCGTCGGCAGGATGGCCTCGGCTACCCTCTCCACGAGGCGCTCGTGCTTGAGCCGATACGCAATGATCTGGGCTACCGTGATAAAAGGCATCTCGTGCTCGGCGGAGAACCGCTCCAGCTCGGGGCGTCGAGCCATGGTTCCGTCGTCATTCAGGATTTCGCAGATCACTCCAGCCGGAGCGAGCCCGGCCAGACGAGCGATATCCATGGAGGCCTCCGTCTGCCCCACCCTCTGAAGGACGCCCCCCTTCTTGGCCCTGAGCGGGAAGACGTGGCCCGGGCGAATGAGGTCGGACGGCCGTGAGTCCTCCGCGACGGCCACCTGAACGGTTCGCGCCCTGTCACCCGCCGATATGCCAGTGCTCACCCCCAGTTCCGGAGTGGCATCAATGGACACCGTGAAGGCGGTCCCGTTAGGATCCTGGCCTCTCCCGTCTGACATCAGGGGGAGGTCCAGACGATCGGCAATTTCCGGAGACAGCGTCAGGCACACGAGCCCACGGCCGTGCGTGGCCATGAAGTTGATGATCTCCGGGGTAACGAGCTCAGCGGCGCAGACGAGATCTCCTTCGTTCTCGCGATCCTCGTCGTCGGCCACGATCACCAGCCCACCAGCCCGGATCACGTCTATTGCTTCACGAACTTTCTGATCTTCAGAGGACAACACCTGGCGACCCCCATCTGGGTTGAGACTCAAGCCGCACCGGCCTCCCGGTACGGACGCAGTAGCTGGTCCACATACTTGCCCACGAGATCGGCTTCGAGGTTCACTCTGGTGCCCCCCTCGAGCCGACGCACGTTCGTATGCTCCCATGTATACGGAATGATCGCCACTTCCGCGACGTCCTGAAAGAGCCGGTTCACCGTGAGGCTGATTCCATCCATTGCAATGGAACCGTAGAGGACGGTCAGGCGGGCCACCTCATCAGGCATCTTGAACCGGAGGAACACCGTTTCTCCAGCCTGCTCGACCTCGACCATCACACCGACGCCGTCCACGTGCCCCTGGACGAGGTGCCCCCCCATCGGCTCGCCCGCCCGAATCGCCCTCTCCAGGTTCGCCTCCCGACCCGGGACGAATTCACCCAGCGTGGTTCGGGAGAGGGTGGTCCGCACGGACTCGAATGAAAATTCCTCACCTTCGATGTCGAACACCGTGTGACAGACCCCGTCGATCGAGAGGCTGTCGCCTTCAGACAGCTTGCCCACCAGGGCCGGTGCCGACAGGCGAAACCTGATCCCTTCCTCGAAATCTTCTCGCCGCAGGACAAGCCCCGCCGTCTCAACCAATCCCGTAAACATCAAGCAACCTCCATCAGCGCGTCAGTGGCGCGCCGGTCTTCCAGTTCCAGAAGCGTGTCTTCTCCGAGGACTTCGCGGCGCACCACGCTCCACTCGCCGCTCCCCTCGGTCAGGGCGCCCCCCACCGATGGCACCCCCTCGAGTCCGAGAACGACGGGAGCATAGAGGAGGTGCTGCTTGCGCACGAGATTCGCGGCCAGCATGGCAGCCGCCAATCGCCCACCGCCCTCGACCAGGATGGAACGCAACCCCCGGTCTCTGAGGGAGAGGAGGGCTGCATCAAGGGCCAGGCCCCCGCTATCCCCGGGCACCGGGCTGACGTCGACCCCGATCTTTTCCAGCTCGCGGCGCTGCCCCGAGGAAGCGCCCTCCCGGCACAGGATCAACAGTGGAGCCTCGTCGAGAGTCTCCACCAGGCGACTCGCTACCGGCGTTCGCAGGTTCGGATCCAGCACGACCCGCGTGGGTGGAACTCGAGGTGCACGGCCGATCCGCACCGTGAGGAGAGGGTCGTCCACGCATACCGTCCGTGCTCCAACCACGATGGCGTCGTGCGAAGCCCGCAGGCGATGGACATAGGTCGCAGCTTCGGGCCCCGAAATGTCCGTTCGAACCCCGGGTGCCCGGGCGATGCGTCCGTCCAGCGACAGCGCGAGCTTCAGGGAAAGCCATGGACCCTGCTCGAGCCGGTCCCAGATGAAGGCCCCATTGAGCCGGGCGGCCTCCATCCCTCGCACGCCGCCCGAAACCTCGAGACCCGCTTCCCTCAGTACGCTTGCCCCACCTGCCGCAAGCGGGTCGGGATCCGCACATCCGAACACCACGCGACTGACCCCGGCCCGCTCGATGGCGCCCGTACACGGAGGGGTCTTACCGTCGTGCCCACAGGGCTCGAGCGTTACGTACAGGGTCGCGCCCAACGCATCGCCTCGCCCCTCGCGGAGCGCTACGATCTCCGCGTGGTCCGAGCCGAAGTGCGCGTGATAGCCCTCGCCGACAACTCGGTCCCCAGATACCAGGACCGCTCCCACCATCGGGTTCGGAGCCACCTGCCCCCATCCTTCGAGAGCCAGGTCAAGCGCTCGAGCCATGTGGAATTCGTCAGCGGCATCCCGATTCGGGTCGGTCATCCGGCTCGTTCCAGGATGACACGACCGCTGCCCATCGAGACTTCTCCGCATACGAATGCGGGCGTGCCCGCGGCTCGAACCTGCTCCATGACCGCCTCAGCCTCTTCGGGCGGGACGACCGCGATCATGCCCACTCCCATATTCAGGGTGCCGTAAAGCTCGTCCAATCCAAGCCCGCTCTCCCGAGCCAGCAAGTCGAACACGGGGCCCGGAGACCAGGTCTCCACGTCCACGTGAGCGTCACAGTCCGCCGGCAGGACCCGGGACAGGTTGCCCGTAATACCGCCACCGGTGATGTGGGCCAAAGCGCGGATCGCTCCCCGCTCGCAGGGGACCGTCAGAGGACGCAGATACGAGCGGTGGACCGCGAGCAAAGTGTCGCCCACCGACTCGCCGGTACCCGGGTATTCATCGTCCGTGTCGAGGCCCAGCCGCTCGAACACGATCCCTCTCGCCAGGCTGTAGCCATTCGTATGGAGACCCGAAGACGGAAGCGCGACAAGCAGATCTCCCGACGACACACCCTCCCTACCCGGTACCGGCAGGGTGACGCGGCCGACGATGAACCCGGCGAGATCGTAGTCACCCGGATCGTACATGCCGGGCATTTCCGCCGTCTCACCGCCGAGAAGAGCGCACCCGTTCTCCCGACACCCGCGCGCGATACCCGAGACCACGTCGAAT
Source organism: Gemmatimonadota bacterium (assembly GCA_049668445.1). GTDB lineage: Bacteria > Gemmatimonadota > Gemmatimonadetes > Palauibacterales > Palauibacteraceae > Benthicola. The sequence continues at coordinate 19,423 of JBATJK010000299.1, read as the reverse complement.
GCCACATCGGGCTCCAGGGCTCCGCAGGCGAAGTAGTCGAGGAAGAAGAGCGGCACCGCGCCCTCCGCCAGGATGTCGTTTACACAGTGATTGACCAGGTCCTCGCCGACCGTGTCGTGACGGCCAGCCATCCGGGCCACCAGGACCTTGGTGCCCACGCCGTCGGCACTCGCCACGAGCTCCGGATCCCCGCTGAGCTTGAAACGCCCCCCGAATGACCCGAAGTCTCCACGCACTGAATCGGAGCGAGTGGAGGCCACGAGTGATGCGAGGCGCTTCGTCAGCCCCTCGGCCGCACGTATGTCGACACCCGCGTCGGCGTAGCTGAACCGGCCCCGTTCGGGCTTCACTCGCCCTCTCTTTCGAGCCTCTCCGGCGCCGAGATCCCGAGAAGCCTGAGGCCCGCACCGAGCGTGAGCTGAACAGCCCGCGCCAGGCCGAGCCGTACCGGACGGCTGGGGCCCTCGGCCAGCAACCTGCGACTCGGATCCAGATTCCCCTCGTGGTACCAGGCGTTGACTGCGCTGGCCAGCTCCTCCAGGTAGCTGCAGATCTGGTACGGAGCCCTGGCCCTTGCCGCCGCGCGCACCCGTTCCGGAAACCTCAGCACGGTCATCAAAACGAGCCGCTCGGTGCCCGACCCCAGAGCCGCAATATCGCCGTCTGTGAGCACCAGCCTTCCCGGGTCCACGTCTCCCCGGCGGAACACACTGCACATGCGCGCATGCGCGTACTGCACCTTGTACACCGGATTCGCGTCTGAGGTATCCAGGGCGAGATCCAGATCGAAGGTCATGGGGACCTCCGCCCGCCGCATGAGGAAGAAATAGCGAGCCACGTCAGAACCGGTCTCCTCGAAGAGATCGCGCAGGCTGACGAACTGCCCCGCACGCTTCGACATCCGAACTTCCTCGCCACCTCGCATCACCGTCACCAGCTGGATCAACAGGACTTCGAGAAAGTGCCCCGCAAGGCCCAGTGAACTCAGCGCGGCCTGCATTCGAGGGACGTGCCCGTGATGGTCCGCACCCCACACGTCGATGGCCCGCTGGAATCCACGCTCAGCCTTGTCGAGATGATACGCGATATCCGACACGAAATACGTGTGAGACCCGTCGCTCTTCACCAGGACACGGTCCTTCTCATCTCCCAGGTCCGTCGTGCGAAGCCACACGGCCCCGTCATCACGGTAGGCCCGTCCGGACTCCGTCAAGCGATCCAGCAACCCTTCGACGTCGCCCGTCGCGAATAGGGACGACTCATCGAACCAGTGATCCATGTGGACGCCGAAGTCGGCCAGGTCCCGCTCCTGCCCGGCGCGGAGAAGATCCGCCGCTCTCGAGCTGAGCAGGCGCAGCCGCTCGGGACGCTCCAGAATCTCCAGCTGGGTATCCCCTACTTCCTCGGCCAGGTCCCTGGCGATGTCCCTGATATACTCGCCCTGGTAGCCGCCCTGGGGCATCTCGAGATGGGCTCCACGCGCCTGCAACCACCGCGTCTCGATGGACTCGCCAAGCAGTTCGATCTGGCGCCCGGCATCGTTGACGTAGAACTCGCGTTGCACCTCGTGACCGGTCCACTCGAGAAGCGATGCCGTGGCGTCTCCAATGGCCGCGCCTCTACCGTGAGCGACGTGAAGCGGTCCCGTGGGATTGGCTGACACGAACTCCACGTTGTAGCGAAGGGGCTCCTCCGCCGACGACCGTCCCCAGTCGTCTCCAAGCGCCAGGACCGATCGAAGGCCTGCCCGCAGCACCTCATCCGAGAGGCTGAAATTGAGAAAACCCGGCCCCGCGATCGAGGCGTCCGAGACACCCGTCGACTCCAGGTCCAGGCGATCGGCCAGTTGGGCCGCGATCTCTCGCGGAGGGCGTCCGAGGCGACCCGAGAGGACGAGGGCCGCGTTGGATGCGAAGTCCCCGTGGCTCGGATCCGCCGGCCTCTCAACCTGCGGGGAGAAATCATCCGGTGCTCCGATGGCGATCGCCGCCTCTCGTAGAGCCTCTGCCAGAGCCCGTGCGGGACCCCTTCGGACGTCAATCGGCTCCATCAGAACCGCTCTTTCCGGACTCGGCCTTCCCGCTTTCGGCGCCCTTCTTCTCGCTGGGTGCTTTGCTCCCCCCGCTTCCTTTGCCCCCCCCACTTCGATAGTCCGTCGCGTAGAATCCAGGGCCCTTGAACACCAGGCCGCCGCCACTGGAGATCAGGCGCCGGACTTTACCCTCACATTCAGGACATAGGGAGATCGGGTCCTCGTTGATCCCCTGGAATCGCTCAAAAGCGTGACCACAATCACGACACTCGTACTCGTACGTCGGCATGAGTCCCTTTCTTCTCGCTTGACCGGCTCAGGATGGCCGGTACGGACCCCACAACCCGACCAGTCGACCGCTGATCTCGCCGAGGGTGGCCCTGACTTTGACCGCTTCGATCATGGCAGGCAAGAGGTTGGCACCCGAGGTAGCCGCGGCGACCACCCCGTCCAGCGTTCGCTCGACGAGATCCGAGTCGCGCCGGCTGCGGACCTCGTCCAGGCGCCTGCGCTGGGCCTGCTGCAGATTCGTGAAGTCCGGGAGTGAAACTGGAGCCCGGGCCTCCTCGTCCTGGTAGACGTTGACGCCGACCACCCCTCGATCTCCACTCTCGACCTCGAGCTGCCATGCGTACGCGGAACGGTGGATTTCGTCGGTCATGAAGGGAATGGCCGCCGCCGCTCCTCCGAGGTCTTCGATTCTCTCGAGATACGCCCGTGCCAGCTCCTCGACCTGGTCCGTGAGGCTCTCCACGTAGTACGAGCCTCCAAGCGGATCCACGGTGTCTCGAACCCCCGATTCCTCCGCCAACACCTGTTGGGTTCGAAGGGCCAGGCGGGCCGCCTCGGCCCCGGGAAGCGCGAGGGCCTCATCGAAGCTGTTCGTGTGCAGGGACTGAGTACCGCCCAGCACACCAGCCAGCGCCTGGACGGTCACCCGAGCGACATTGTTGAGGGGCTGTTGCGCGGTGAGCGTCGATCCCCCCGTCTGCGTGTGGAAGCGAAGACGACAACTCGCGTCAGAGCCACCGAATTCCTCTCTCATCATGCGAGCCCAGAGCCGCCTCGCGGCCCTGAACTTCGCCGCCTCCTCGAACAGGTGATTGTGTGCGGCGAAGAAGAAACTCAATCGAGGGGCGAACTGATCGACCTCGAGGCCGCATTTCAGGGCCCGCCGCACGTATTCCCTTCCATTGGCGAGAGTGAACGCGATTTCCTGCGCCGCCGTGGCACCGGCTTCGCGCATGTGATAGCCACTGATAGAGATACTGTTCCAGCGCGGAAGCTCCTCGGAGCAGAAGGCAAAGATATCGGTGACCAGCCGGAGACTCGGCTCGACGGGGTAAATGTACGTTCCGCGGGCTATGAACTCCTTGAGGATGTCGTTTTGTACTGTCCCCGAGAGGCTCCGTCGCTCGACCCCGCGGCCGTCCGCCGCCGCGACGTACATCGCCAGCAGAATCGCGGCGGTCGCGTTGATGGTCATCGATGTCGACACCCGGTCGAGCGGGATATCGGCAAACAGTCGCTCGACGTCTTCCAGTGTGTCTATCGCCACCCCTACACGTCCCACCTCTCCTTCGGCCCGCTGATCGTCGGAGTCCAACCCCATCTGCGTTGGCAGGTCAAAGGCAACCGACAATCCCGTCTGCCCGGAGTCGAGCAAGTAGCGGAAGCGTTCATTCGTCTCCTCCGCCGTTCCAAACCCGGCATACTGGCGCATCGTCCAGGCGCGCCCCCGGTACATGTCTGGATATACGCCGCGCGTGAATGGCCACTGACCGGGTTCTCCCGGGTCAGACTCCTGTTCGCTCGCCGGACCGTAGAGACGCTCGATCGCGATACCCGATGTCGTGCGCGGGTCCGCTCGATCCGTCATGGCTCACCTCTGCTCGAGTTTCAGCAATACCGCATCCCGCTCCACAGCCTGGCCTGGCGCGACTTCGACCGAGAGGACGAGCCCCGCTGCATCCGCCCGGAGTTCGTTCTCCATCTTCATCGCCTCCATGACGATGAGACTGTCGCCCTTCTCCACCTCCTGGCCCTCCTGAACCTCGACCCGGACGATGAGGCCTGGCATAGGCGCCCGCAGATCTCTCCGAGTCTCTGCGGGGGCAACGTGAGAGGCGAGCTCGCGGATGTGGCGCGTCCGCTCGTCCTCGACGACCACGTCGAAGAGCCTGCCCTCCAGCTCGATGGTCCAGCCCGGGTCCGTCCGGCGCGCGAACAGCGAGAGCGAACGGCCATCCATCCTGAGGTGCTGACGATCCGAGCCCGGAAGCGTGGAGATGTCGGCTTCAATCGGCTCGCCGTCCATCAACAAACGATCGGCCTCTATAACGATCTCGCGCGTTGCTTCGCCGAGTCGTGCGAAGTACCGAATGGCCGGGTCAGTGGTCACGATTCCCTCCCGCTGTTCAACACCGGTCTAACCACGCCACTGTCTCCACGTGCGCGGTTTGTGGAAACGCGTCAAAGGGCTGCACTTCCTGTACTCGCCACCCCCGCTGCAGACGCGCGAGGTCGCGGGCCAGCGTCGCCGGGTCGCAACTGACGTAGGCGAGCCTCTCGGCCGACCCGGAAAGCAACTCCTCGGTCACCTGACGCGACAGGCCCGCACGCGGCGGATTCACCACGACCAGGTCCGCCGGCAGGAATTCGGTGATCCGATTCTCCACACGATCCGCCACCACGACCAACCGTCCATCCGATCCCGCCGCCGCGTTCCTGCAGGCGCTCGCCGCACGCTCGGCAACCTCGCAAGCGGTCACGTGCGCACCCGCTCTCGCCCACCGGATAGCCCGTGCGCCGACCCCGGAATACAGGTCCAGGACCCGCAACCCGGCGACATCGCCCACCCGGGCGTCCAGCCACCCGTCAAGCCGGGCGGACACCTCACGGTTGACCTGGAGAAACACGTCCGCCGGCAGATCGAACGCGATGTCCTGCCAACGATCAGCCAGCGTCTCCTTACCGGCCAGGCACAGGGGGGCGCCTCGCGACCCGCCATGGTGCCACCCCACAATCCCCGGCACCTCGTCCATCAGGTCGCGCAGGGCCTCCGCACGGGCGGGTTTGCTGCCGCGAACGAGAACGTCGACGGCACCATCCATGGCCGCCCGCACCGTGATCCGCGTGTGAGGCTCGAGGGGCGGCTCACAGATGCCCTCCGCCCACGCCCTTCGCAGCCCCTCCCATACCGCAACGATCGGTTTCTCGGCCAGCAGGCACTGCCGGATGTCGGCCAGAGCCGCTGGGTCGTAGATCGTCCGGAATCCAGCAATCAGAGCACCGTCACTCATCCCGGACGAGAACGTAACGCGGTTTCGATAAGAGAATTCAGCCCCGCCAGCGATCAGATCAGGCACCTCCACATGCAGGCTCCCGATTCGCCGGAGCGCGTCCTCGACCAGATCCCGCTTACCCCGCCTCTGTCCCGCGGGCGTCAGGTGCTGGAGACGACAGCCACCACATTCGTCGTATGCCGGACACGGGGCCTGGCGCTCCTCGTCCCCACGACTCACGTACTCCTGGACGCGACCCCTGGCCCAACGCGGCTTCGCCTCGACAATCTCCACCCGCACGACATCCCCAGGCGCGGTTCGGGGCACGAACACGACGCGACCGGATTCTTCCCGCCCTACTCCCTCACCTCCGGCCGCGATGCGATCCACCCGGAGGATCGTCGAGGCCCCCTCGCCGGCCATCTCCCGATCGGAGATCGGGGCACTCCCGGGACTCTTGCTCAATCGAACGCCCCAAGGCGGCGACGCCATTCGCTGATATCGCCGGTCCCCGGATCTGCGGGTCCGGGCCCCAGGCTGAGCCCCCTTCCTCGAACTCGTGCGCCGTGCTCCAGCAGGGTAGCCGCGACGGCCGCAGCGCGCGCCTGCCAGTCCCCGTCACCCGTGGTCACCAGCTCGGGGTGCCTGTCCAGGTATCGAACAGAAATCTCGCCGGCCTTGAAGTCCGCCTCGTCCAGCACTCCGAGGTGAAAAGGCTGAGTGGTGCGAATCCCCTCGATCTGCAGCTCCCGCAAAGCCCTGCGCATCCTGAGAATCGCCTGATCGCGGGTAGCGGCATGAACGATGAGCTTGCCGAGCAGGGGGTCGTAGTGCAGCCCCACCTCGTAGTGCTGCATGATGCCGCCATCCCACCGAACGCCGGGACCGCATGGAAGCTCGAGCGCCCGGATCCTGCCACTCGAGGGGAAGAAACCGCTGAAGGGATCCTCTCCGCTGATTCGACACTCGATCGCGTGCCCCAGCGGCCAGTTTGGACTTACCGCGACCGAAAGCTGCAGGCCCGCGGCAATTCGGATCTGCTCCTGCACCAGATCCACGCCGGTCACGAATTCCGTGACCGGGTGCTCGACCTGAATACGGGTGTTCATCTCGAGGAAATAAAACTCGTCGTTCTGGTAAAGGAACTCCACCGTTCCGGCACCCACATAGCCGACGGCCTCCGCGGCCGCGACCGCGACATCCCCCATGCGAGCCCTCAGGTCGGGATCAACTGCCGGAGACGGGGCTTCCTCGATGAGCTTCTGGTGACGGCGCTGAATGGAGCACTCTCTCTCGCCGAGGTGGATCACGCGGCCATGCGTGTCGGCGAGTATCTGGATCTCGATGTGCCGGGGGTCGGTCAGGTACTTCTCCAGGTACACCCGGGAGTCGCCAAACGCCTGGCCTGCCTCCCGGCTCGCCGCCGACAGGGCTCGCGGAAGGTCGTCCGCCGACTCGATCACTCGCATGCCCTTTCCGCCACCACCGGCGGCCGCTTTCAACAGGACCGGCCAACCGAGACGGTCTCCCTCAGACACTCCCTGATCGATTTCAGTGATCGCATCTGACCCTGGAACAACGGGGACACCCGCATCGATCATCCTGGCCCGGGCCGCAGTCTTGTCTCCCATCTCCGCGATGGCGTCCGGTGGCGGCCCCACGAACACCAGTCCAGCCTCGAGAACCTGCCGGGCAAAGTCGGGACTTTCAGCCATGAATCCGTAGCCGGGATGGATCGCCTGGGCTCCGGTCTGTCGGGCCGCCTCGATGATGGCGTCCGCTCGCAGGTAGCTCTCGGCGGCCGGGGCGGGTCCGATGGAAACCGCTTCTCCGGCAAGAAGAACGTGGGGGGAAAGACGGTCAGCCTCCGAGTAAACCGCAACCGTGCGCACGCCCAGCTCCTGGCAAGCACGAATCACGCGAACGGCGATCTCTCCGCGATTGGCGATCAGGATCTTATCGAACACGACGGCTCCTCACAGGGGGATATTGCCGTGCTTCCGAGGCGGATTCCGCTGACGCTTGTTCTGGAGTATCTCGAGACCCGAGATCAGCCGGGCCCTGGTCTCTCTCGGGTCGATGACGTCGTCCAGAAAACCCCGCTTTGCCGCCAGGTACGGGTGGGCGAACCTCTCACGGAACTCGCTTTCCAGCTCCGCCACGCGTGCCTCTCGGTCCTCCGCACCCTCCAGCTCCCGTCGATAGAGGATCTCAACGGCTCCCTTGGGCCCCATGACCGCCAGCTCCGCCGTAGGCCAGGCGAAGTTGAGATCTCCCCGAATGTGCTTGGACGACATCACGTCGTACGCCCCGCCGTACGCCTTGCGCGTGATCACGGTCAACTTGGGAACCGTGCTCTCGCAATAGGCGTACAGAAGCTTCGCCCCATGCTGAATGATGCCCCCATGCTCCTGGGCGACGCCTGGCAGGAAGCCGGGCACGTCCTCGAGGGTGATGATCGGAATATTGAAGGCGTCGCAGAACCGGATGAAGCGGGCGCCCTTCCGACTCGCGTCGATGTCCAGCACGCCCGCCAGCACAGCCGGCTGGTTCGCGAGGATGCCCACCGGGCGTCCCCCCATTCGGGCGAACCCCACGAGGATGTTGCCCGCGTAGCCAGCATGGACTTCGAGAAAATCCCTATCGTCGACGATCCTGCCGATGACCTCATGCATGTCATACGGCTGCGTCGCCAGGTCGGGTATGACATCGAGCAACTCCTCGTCCGCTCTGGTCGCCGGGTCATCGGAAGGACGTACCGGCGGGTCCTCAGCGTTGTTGGACGGGAGAAACCCGAGGAGTCTCCTCACCGCACCCAGGCTCTCGATTTCCGTCGCGTGAGAGAAGTGCGCTACCCCCGAACGCGTGCTGTGCACCCTGGCTCCACCCAGCTCCTCAAACGTCACTTCTTCGTGCGTCACGGTCTTTACCACGTTGGGCCCGGTCACGAACATGTGACTGATTCCCTGGACCATGAACACGAAATCCGTGATGGCGGGCGAATAGACCGCGCCCCCGGCACAGGGGCCCAGGATCACGCTGACTTGTGGGACCACCCCCGAGGCAAGCGTGTTGCGAAGGAACAGTTCGGCGTAACCGCCCAGGGAGGCGACCCCCTCCTGGATTCGTGCACCGCCTGAGTCGTTGAGGCCGATCACCGGGGCACCATTCTGAGTCGCCAGATCGACGACTTTGCAGATCTTCTCGGCGTGGGCCTCGGAAAGGGAGCCTCCGAATACGGTGAAGTCCTGACTGAACACGTAGACCGTGCGTCCGTCGATCCGTCCGTAGCCGGTCACGACGCCGTCGCCCGGGATCCGTTGGTCCTCGAGGCCAAAGTCCACGCTCCGGTGCTCGACAAACCGGTCCAGTTCGACGAACGACCCTTGATCAAGCAGAATATCCAGGCGTTCCCGTGCACCCAGCTTTCCGCGCTCGTGTTGCCGCGCAAGCCGCTTCGCCCCACCACCCTCGAGAGTCCGCCCGCGTAGCTCCTCGAGTTGCCGCAGCTTGTCACGCGCGCTCATCGGTTGCCCTCCTCTTCTTCCTTCTCCTCCTCGAGAGCTTTCAAGAATTCCTCAAGCTCCATCTGCTCCTCTGCCCACCGCAGCATCTCATCGGCGTCCGGAATCCCGAGCCCACCGTCCTGGAGGACCCGAACGAATACGCTCCGCCCAAGTCCGCCCGTGGCGGCATCCACACTGAGATCGCCGGTCGCGCCCCGGTGCGTTCCTCTCCGCATCGACCTCCCTATGGCGCCCCGGCGCTCCCATTCCACCTCCGGCACGCCGGCGAGTATCAGGTTCATGGCGTCGAATCCAAGGGCCGCGAACATATTATCCGCCAGAGCCTTACGATACTGCGCCTCATATGTCGCTTCAAACTGCTTCCAGGGCGTGTCCGGGCTCACTCGATCCACGTATGCCCCTACCAGACGGTGATCTGAGTAGCTCGGGTCCAATCGTCGCACGACTGCGGGGTCTGACCAGTTGGCGTCGCCGGCGGTGACCCAGCGGCGGAGTCCGTAGTACACCAGCTGAGGCGCGATCTGAAGCACGGTTCGGGGACGGTCGGCAAACACGATCACGGCCGCTGGCTCAGCAGCAGCCAGCGCGGCGATAGGGGTGCCGAACGTGGTGGAATCCGCCACGTAGGGCTGGGCGGCAAGGATACTGCCTCCGTTCATGGTGACCTCGGCGCGGAGAGCCTCCAGCGCATAGGGAGACCAGCCGTACGGATAGAGCACGCCCAACGAGTCCAGGCCCATGTTCTCTGACAACCAGGAGGCGAGCGCCACTGCGACGTCGGCCTCGCGCCGATCGCGGTCCCACAGCGTGTAGGCGTTCTGCTCGACACCCTGCCCCGCAGCGGCTGTGGGGCTGAGGATCAGAAGATCATCCTGCTCCCTCCGAATGGCCGCCGACTGCAGCGCCTCCGTGCGGACCGGGCCGAGGACCGCGGCGACGTTCATCTCCTCGAGCGCCCCCACGTGATCGATTCCCAGGTCGACCCGCGAGCTGTCGTCCAGGATGACGAGATCGATGGCGGCACGACCGGGATCCGCCCGGTACAGCTCCAGGGCCAGAAGGGCTCCTTCGAGGATCTGCTCGCCCACACCGGCGAAACGGCCCGAAGCCGGCAGTACGACCCCTATACGCAGCGGATCGACCCCAGCGGACACCCTGTCCGCCAGGACGTCATCCGCTTTGTCGCGCTCCGCTCCGTCCGGCGAGCCGGCCAACACGGCCTCCGCCAGCTGTCGGGCCATCTCGGGGTGGTCCGCGATCGCGAGCGCCCGTGCGAGTTCGGCTCCGACGATGGACCTGGCCTCCGCTCGACCCTCCACCGCCTCCAGGAGTCCTTCGAGCTCGCGGATCGAAAGCTGCCCCACGAGATCGCGCAGCCTCTTGCGCTGGCCCCCGTCCAACTCGAAGGGCGCACGCAGCAGAACGTAGGCGGCCTGATCCTCCGCTCCTACTGCATCCAGGAGATCGACAAGATCCCCGGCGCTCTCCGGATCCAATTCCGGAGAGCCTGTCCACTCGCGCCAGAGCGAATCGGCTATCACCGAAGCCGACCCCCTGTCCCCATCGCCCAGCGAATCCTCTGCTCGCTCCAGAGCAGCACGATCGAGAACGCGCTCCCGGACCACTTCCGGTTCCGGAGCCTCCGGCGCGGGAGGCGAAACCGGGCTCCGCCCACTGGCGCAGCCTGTCGCGATCACTAGCGTCGCTATGAGCCACGTGCGCATCTACTACCCTCCCATCAATAAACTCAGGGGGCCCGACGCCACTCGCCGGGCCCCCTGCGAGGCAACAACCGCTATCTCAGCCAGAGTGGCCGGATCAGGAAGTCTTGTCCTCTTCCTCCACTTCAGCCTCTTCCTCCACTTCGGCTTCGACCTCTTCGACAGCCTCGGCCACTTCAGCCTCGACCTCGACCTCGACTTCGGCTTCGACTTCTTCGACAGCCTCGGCCACCTCAGCCTCGACCTCCGCTTCGGCTTCGACCTCCTCGACAGCCTCGGCCACTTCAGCCTCGACCTCGACTTCGGCTTCGACCTCTTCGACAGCCTCGGCCACCTCAGCCTCGACCTCCGCTTCGGCTTCGACCTCCTCGACAGCCTCGGCCTCATCGGCCGGCTCCGCCGGGGGCGCTGCAGCCCTCGCCGCGGCCCTTTCCTCTACTCCAGGAGCGTCCGTCACGGAGAGAACGATTCGCCGATTGATCGGATCGGACTCCAGCACCTTGAGTTCGAGCCGGTCGCCCTCCACGAACAGGTCGGCGGGATCGCCGAGCTCCTCGTCCACCCCGAGCTGCGAGATCGGAACGAATCCCTCGACATCGTCTCCCAGATCGACGACGAGGCCCTTGTCCAGCAGTCGGACGACATGCCCCCCGGTTTCCGTGCCGGGCTCGAACCGCTGTGCCAGCTCGTACCAGGGGTCGTCATCCACCTGCTTGAGTCCGAGTGAGATCCGCTTCTGATCCGGATCAATGCTGAGGATTACGACGTCGACCTCTTCACCCTTGCGCACGACCTCGGACGGATGCTGAACCCTTCGGGTCCAACTCATGTCGGAAATATGCACGAGCCCGTCGATCCCCGGCTCTACCTCGACAAACGCGCCGAAGGACGTGAGGTTCCGCACCACACCAGCGATCTTGGTTCCCGGCGGATACTTCGCGGGGAGAGCCAGCCACGGATCTTCCTCGGTCTGCTTCATACCGAGCGAGATCTTCTTCTCTTCTTCATCAACCCGCAGCACGACGCATTCGAGCTCGTCGTTGATCGATGCCAGCTGTGACGGGTGACGCACGTTTCGAGTCCAGCTCATCTCGGAAATGTGAACCAGGCCCTCGACACCCTTCTCCAACTCGATGAAGGCGCCATAGTTGGTGATCGACACGACCCGTCCGCGCACCCGACTTCCCACCGGATATTTGGCCGCGACGTCCTCCCACGGATAAGCCTGAAGCTGCTTGAGGCCCAGCGAGATCCGCTCGCGATCCCAATCGATATCGAGGATCTTGACTTCGAGTTCGTCCCCGATCTGACAGAGTTCGGAAGGATGGCCGATCCGGCCCCACGACATGTCGGTAATGTGAAGAAGGCCGTCCATACCGCCGAGATCGATGAAGGCGCCGAAATCGGTGATGTTCTTCACCACGCCCGTTCGCACCTGACCGACCAGAAGCTCCGTCTTGAGCGACTCCCGCTTGGTGGCCCTCTCGTCCTCGAGGATCACTCGTCGGCTCACGACGATGTTCCTGCGTCGCTTGTTGAGCTTGAGGATCTTGAAGTCGTACTCGTGCCCTATCAGCTCGTCCACGTTGGGGACTCTCCGGAGCGCGATCTGGGACCCGGGAAGGAACGCATCCACCCCCATGAGGTCGACGGTCACACCACCCTTGATCTTGCGCTTCAGGATTCCGGGGACGGTGCGATCGTCATCGTACGCTTCCTTGATCTTCTCCCACACCCGCAGGAAGTCGGCCTTCTTCTTCGAGAGGACGACCACGCCCTCCTGGTCCTCCAGGCTCTCGAGGAAGACCTCGACTTCGTCTCCCGGCTCGATGGCATCGGGATCACGAAATTCATCCAGGGGAACCAGGCCCTCTGACTTGAAGCCCACGTCCAGAATCACCGCGGCATCCGTCTTGCGAAGAACGGTGGCCTTCACGATTTCACCCTCGGCGATCTCGCTGAGCGTGTCCTCGTAGAGGGCCATCATCTCGTCGTATTCGTCGGACGAGTATTCCCCTCCCTCCAACATGTCCACCGACATGCCCTCGGCCATCCCGTAGGCGACCGTCGTCCAGCCTGCCTCCTCGTCGACCACTCCATCGTCGGCCGACGCGCGTGTGGCAGGGGTTTCGGTGGTATCGACCTCCTCGGTCGGGCCCTCGGCTTCGTCCTCGGAACCCTCACCAGCGGATGCGTCGATGTCGGCGTCGGGTGCAGGAGATGCCACCTCGACCTCGATCTCATCGGAGACCGAAGTCTCCTCGGGGGTCACCGCAGCCTCGCCTTCCAGGGAATCCTCGATCGTGTCTGCTTCGACCGGAGTATCGGCGGGGGAGGTGGGGTCCAGGTCTTCGACCAGGCTCTCGTCAGCGGCGATCTGCTCGTCCTTCATACTCATTCGGTGTGTACCATTCGAATTTGGCGTCCGCCCCGGATTTCAAAAACAAGCGGCAGGAAAGCGAAACCGCTCTGCCTGCCAGCCGATCCGTCGATGGGCGCGCTCAGGGGTTGAAGTCATCGTTGTCGATCTACGAACAATAGCACAGAAAGGTAGATACAGCGCGGGAATGCGTCAACCAAGGGTCGCTCCGCGATCCAGGGCCAACGAAACGATTCGCTGAACGACCTCACCGGCACCCATCTCCGTGGTGTCGACCTGGACGGCGTCGGACGCCTGACGCAACGGAGCCACGGACCGACTCGAGTCCGCTGCGTCCCTCGCCGCGAGCAGCGCCGCTTCCTGCTTCACCGCTTCGTCCGTCGCCTCCATACCGTGGTCCAGAAGGCGCCGCCGTCCCCGCTCCTCGGCGGAAGCCACCAGGAATATCTTGAGTTCCGCATCGGGGAATACCACGGTTCCTATGTCTCTCCCATCACATACCACTCCGCCCCGACCGCCCTCTGCCCTGAGCAGGCTCAGCGCCCTGTCGCGGACCGCCGGCCTCGCCGAAACTTCCGAAACCCGAGCCGACGTCCGGGGAGACACGAGGTTTACTCCGGGATCCGCCCCGTTCACCAGCACCCGGTATCCGGACCCGGCCCGTTCCAACTCCAGGTGGAGCGCAGCCAGTCTTCTGTTGAATCCTGCCTCGTCGGACGGCCAGTCATCCTCTATCGCTGCCCAGGTGATGCTCCTGTACAGCAAACCGGAGTTGAGATGGTTGTAGCCAAGGGCCCGGGCGACACGGGCCGCGGTCGTGCTCTTGCCCGATGCGGCCGGGCCATCGATCGCAATGGTGAGGTCGCTCACTGCATATCCTCGCCCGAGGTTACCTCGGTCAGCGTCTCCCAGAAGCCGGGAAACGACACGTCGACACACTCGACGTTGTCCACGGTGATGGCGCAGCCGGGTGCCACTCCGAGAGCGCCGAACGCCATGGCAATCCGATGGTCTCCTTCCGTTCGCACGACCCCGTTGAGGGGAGCCGATGAGCCGTGAACCCGAAGGCCGTCCGACAGCTCCTCGCACCCGACGCCAAGCGCCCGGAGATTCGACACGAGCAGCGCAAGTCGATCGCTCTCCTTGACGCGAAGCTCGCTCGCTCCTCGAATGACCGAAACTCCCTCCACCCGACTGGCGAGGACAACGAGCGCCGGTATCTCATCGATCAACTGAGGAACGAGGCTCTCGTCCACCACGAAAGGACGCAGCGCCGAGGCCTCCACCGAGAGGTCTCCAACCGGCTCCCCCGCCTGTGCGCCCGTCTCCGTCAGGTCCACCTGAGCCCCCATCTCGGCAAGAACACGAAGAAAACCCGTGCGGGTCGGATTCGCGCCGATCTCTCGGATTCTCACGGGCGTTCGGGTGAGCAATGCCGCCACCACCAGGAATGCGGCCGACGACAGATCTCCAGGCACCCCCGCATTGATCGGCTGGAGACCCCGGTCCCAGCTGGCGCCAGGGAATCGGATTCGCTCGCCCGACGCCTGGCCCTCCGAAATGACCGGGGCGCCCATGGCGCGGAGGATTCTCTCCGTGTGATCCCGGGGCCGAAGCCGATCCAGAATCTCGAGATCTGTGCGTCCGGCAAGCGCCGCCAGGAGGAGTGCGGCCCTCACCTGTGCCGAAGACACGCGCGGCCGATACCTGAGAGTCCGAAGTCCCCCGCTCGACCGCCCCTCCAGCCGCACGGGAAGGCGATCCGGCCTTTCGACGAAGCTCAGTTTGGCTCCCATCGCCTGCAGCGGATACACGATTCGGTCCATCGGTCGAAGCAAGAGCGAACTGTCCCCCGTCAACTCAGCCTCGATGCCGAGGCCGGCGATCAGCCCTGTGAGAAGCCGCGCCGTGGTACCGCTGTTGCCGCAATCGAGAGGTTTGGTGGGCGACCGCCAGGACGAGGGGCCGGCCACCCGGAACTCCCCGCGTCCCCGGTCCTCGACCGTGGCCCCCAACTCACGGAGACAGGCGATCGTGCTGCCCACGTCGAGAGATGCGGGCACGCCAGAGAAATTTGACTCACCGTCGGCAAGAGTGGCCAGGATGAGGAACCGATGTGCGACCGACTTGTCCCCGGGAACCCGCAAGTCGATCATCCGCCGCTCCCTGCTACCTCGTCGGCGAACGGCACTTCAAGGCACAGTCCGTCTTCGGCTGCCACAGCCGGTCGGACCGTCTCGGCCTCCTTCAGGAGTCGATAGGCCTGCTCGGAATACCGGGCACTGAAGTGCGTGATGACCAGCTTCCGCACTCCGGCCTGTCTGGCGACCGACGCAGCTTCCCTCGCAGTCGAGTGGCGTGTTTCCCGCGCCCGGACCAACTCATCCTCCGAGAAGGTGGCCTCGTGGAGGAGCAGGTCCGCCCCGCGAGCGGCCTTCACCGTGGACGCACATGGCCGGGTGTCGCCCGAGAACACGAACGTCCTCCCCGGTCTGGTCGGTCCCACAACGTCCTCGGCCCTCACCACGGTCCCGCTCTCGAGGCGAATGTCCTCGCCCCGGTGCAGCCGGCCGAATGCCGGCCCCTCGATAACGCCCAGCTCCCTTGCCTTCTCCACGTCGAAGCGGCCCAGTCGCTCGTCCTCCACCAGCGCCAGACCCACGGAGCCCGGAGTGTGCTCGACCGGAAAAGCACGGATCTCGAATCCGTCGTAGCGCACGGCCTCGGTTGCCGGAAGCTCGCGCACCGCGACCGGAAACTGAAGTCGATCGCCACCAAGCTCGATCGCCGACCGCAGTGTGCCCTCGGTGCCCGTGCCGCCCCACACCACCAGTTCGTGCTCGCGCCCCTGGAGACTCATGGTCCGAAGGAGCCCCGGCAGACCGAGATAATGGTCGGCGTGCAGGTGGGAGATGAAGATCTCACGAACTCCGAATCCGACACCGAATTTCATCATTTGCCGCTGCGTGCCCTCCCCGCAGTCGAAGAGGAACATCTCCCCTTCTCTCTGCACAGCCACGCTCGACACGTTGCGGCGAACGGTGGGACGCGAGGATGAGGTTCCCAGGACGGTAATTCGCAGCAAAGTCGGAGTCCGGATTCAGGTGAAGCCGATGTCGAGTCGCCCAAGCTACATTCAGGCCGCGCAACGTCAACCAGTGCGGGCCGGCGCCGGAAGCTCCGGGCACGGAGAATGCACCAGCACTGGCGAGGTCCGTGCGTGCGGCCGATCTGGCTGTTCGCTTGGTCCATTTTGCGCTGTTCAGTTGCACTACGCTTCACCGGGAAAGTCTGAGACATGAGCGAGTCGGCGGACGGATACAGGCTGTTGACCCGACTGCGGGGCCTCGAGCGACAGCTCCGCCGGCTTCGCAAGGACTGGCGGTCGTTTCGCGAGCAGCCATGCCCGGAGACACTCGCTGAGATCCGTGCACGAACGCAGCGTTTCGCTGAAGCGCTCGAGGCCCTGACCCTCAGCGTCGAGCAAGTGGACGGCTCCACCCGGTCGGCGGATTGGCCTTCCGACCACGACACCCCCCGTGCGCGCCCGGCGCCACGCGATGTGGTAACGGCCAGCCGAGACCTGGACGCCGGGGTTTGGGAGGTGGCCCAACGCTGGAAAGGCGTGCTCGACGGCAATGGCGGGGCCGACCTGGACCGTCTCGTTTCCGTCTTGAGGGGCTCGGTGGATCGTCTGGGGACGCTGATCATCGCGCTTGGCGGCACTCGACCGAGCCAACGACCACCTGAGGCACTACGGGCACTCGACTCCGCGAACCCTGAAGTAGCTATCGAAGGGGCGGCGGCCGAGCTGGAGGGAATGCTCTGGAGACTGCAGGCTGATTGGCAGCAAGTTCGTCGGGCACCCACGGCTGATCGCCTGAGCGTGCTCATGGAGAGCTTCCAACACGCGGCGAGCACGGCCGCCGGTCTTCGTGAACTGCGTGGGCGAACGGGACAGTCGCGATTCCAGCACGCCCTGCGAGTGGGTCGGCAACTGACCCACGGAGTGCGCTTCCTTCCCTATCGGGATCCGTTCACGGGCATCTACAACAGGGAGGGGTTCGACGCCCTGGCTGGGGCCGAGCTGAAGCGGTGCCGGAGGTACGGTCGTGGATTCGGCCTGCTCGTCCTCGAGATATCCCCTCCCGACCTCGTCGGGTTGCAGCGGGCCGTTGCCACCGCCCGAGCGGAACTGCGGGAGTATGACCTGATCGCTCGATACGTGGACGACTTGATTCTGATCGGTGTGCCCGAAGGTGGTGGGGGCGCGACACGCCGTGTCGCCAGTCGGGTGCTCAAGGCCCTCAGGGCGGGAGGCATGGGTAGTTGGTTCCGTCAGTTGTCCTACTCCATCCTGCCCGAGGACGGTTCAACACTCAGCGGTCTGATTCACACGGCTCGCGAGCGACTTCAGCCGTAGCACTCCAGATCTTCGTCGGGACCCGGCACGGGTACTGACGCCTCCCGGCTCTGCAGCGCCTCGGCCTCGGCCGCCTCCACTTCCTGAAGCGCTTCCGCCTCGATGGTCCGCATGAGCGAGCGATTCCATTCGACCGGATCAGCCGTCGGGCCCGGCCCTTCGTATCCGAATGATGCGAGTGGCCTGCCCAGGTGCGCGAGATACTCCTCGTACTGTCCGACCGGGTCCCGCCGTCCCCACTCCTGGAACAAGCCCGGGTCCATCATCTGCCTGGCCTCTCGCTCGTCGTGCGTGGCGTGTCCTCCCATCCTGAAGGTCTCGGCCAGAATCATTGCGGGGCCGCGTCCCTCACGGCACTCGGCAACGGCCTCGACCGCAGCCGCGTGGACGTCGAGAACGTTGTTGCCATCGACCGGGTGAGCGGGCATTCCGTAAGCCGCCCCCCAGCCCGAGAAATCCGCAGACCGGTGGTGCTGGGGAAGACGGGTACCGAGGGCCACCTGATTGTTCTGAATCACGAAGAGCACAGGGAGCCGCTGCACGGCCGCGAAGTTCAACGCCTCGTGGACCTCTCCGCTCTTGGTCGACCCGTCCCCGATCCACGTGACGGCGACGCGGTCCTCGGATCGGCGTTTGAATGCCAAAGCGTAGCCGTTCACCACGGTCGAGACGGAGCCGACCATGCTGATCGGAGCCACAACCCCCCTGTTGAAATCACCGAGGTGAAGATCACGACCACGCGTCGGCGCGTCGGCGGTACCCAGATAGGAACGGAGGAGATCGGCCATCGGAATGCCCATCTCCGCGCAAGCCCCGGCATTCCTTATCATCGGGGCCACGACATCCCCACGGGGGCGGCGGCGAAGTGCGTGCACGACCCCCACGGTTACCGCCTCCTCTCCCGTTCCCAACCACGCCTTCGAGATCACCCCGCGCTTGACCCATCTCTTGAGCGCAATGTCGTGAAGGCGAAAACGAAGCAGTCCCCGATACAGACCTAGCAGCGCTGAATCATCGAGTCCGTCGACGATTGTCGCGCGTGCCGGTTCCTCGGACAGCAAGGAGCGAAAGGAGTCCAGGAGGCGCGCGTCCGCTTCCCAGTCCACGTACTCCGGCGGATCATACGCTGGATATCGTTTCACCCACGACCCTTCCTGTTCGACAGACGACCTGCGCTCCCCAGTGGACACGACATGACGTATTATGCTATCCGACCCGAGAAGCGGTTGCCAGCGTTCCCCGTATTCCGTCGGGCGGAAGGTCCTCTCGGGCCCGCCCGAAAAGCCACGTCCCTGGATCCTGACCGAATGACCGACGCGTCATCATCGAGACCAGCCGCGGGAATCAGGCTTCCGCCCGGAGCCGTCCGGGCCGGTATCACGGTGTTCGTGGTCGCCACGCTACTGGGCTTCGGCGCCCTGTTCCTGATCACGCACGACCTCCGCGGGAGCATCGCCGGTTTCAGCCACTTCGACCTCCGATGGGCCGTGCCGGCACTGGCGCTGGCTTCGATGGACTGGTTTGGAAGTGGTGTGAGGATCTGGCTGCTCACGCGCCCCCTCGGCATCCGCCTGCCCTTCGGGCGCTGCATGCAGATCGGAGGCGTCTCGGCAGCCCTCGCTTACCTCACGCCCTCGGGTACGGGAGGAGGGCCTGCTCTGCTCTACGGACTGGTCAGGAGCGGTGTCTCTCTGGGTCAAACCGTTGCGACCAACTTCGCCAGTGTGATCGTCAACCTGACGTTTCTTTCGCTGGCGGGCTTTGCCGCCTGGTATTTCGGAGCCGCGGGAGCCATCGAAGACATCCGTCTGCCAGTCGCCAACATATCAGCCGCGACTCTGTTCGAGTGGTCGGCCCTGGGCTTTGCAGGCGTCGGACTGGTCGTCATTCTCCTTGCCGTGGCGCCACGACTGCCACGGTTGCTTCTGTTGCGCCTGTTCGGACGCAGCGTGCGAGTCCGCAGAGTGCTCAAGGTCCTGCAGGAGCTGCATGGAAGCCTCATCATCTACGCCCGCAAGGGGAAGTTGGCCCTGATCCTGGCCGTGCTCGCGAATGT